>NZ_JAGIQB010000024.1:0-105072 GCF_017815025.1 Cupriavidus phytohabitans | reverse complement strand
CGCCGCTTGGTGATTCCAAGCAAGCGGCCAGCGCCTAGCACTGCGCCGCGACTCCCCCTTGCCCTTTGGGTTGGCCCGAGCCGGGGCCATCTACTTTGTCGGGCGCCTTGCAAAGGGAATGACCCTTTGCGGCGACGCCCTTCGCGTATCTGGCCCCGGCTCGGGCCAACGCGCGCACGTTTCACGTGCGAATAGACCCTGAGGAGAGCGCCATGGGAATCTGCGACGCACGCACCGTCATCATCACCGGCGCCGGCGGCGGGCTGGGCCGCGCCTACGCGCTGGCCTTCGGCGCCGAGGGCGCCAACGTGGTCGTCAACGACATCCGGCGCGAGGCCGCCGAGGCGGTCTGCGCGGAGATCCGTGCCGCTGGCGGCAGCGCCCTGGCCAGCGATGACGACATCACGCAGCTTGCCACCGCGCAGCGCATCGTCGATGCCGCGGTCGCGGCCTTCGGCGAGGTGCATGTGCTGGTCAACAACGCCGGCATCTGTCGCGACCGCATGTTCGTCAGCCTGACCGAGGCGGACTGGGACGATGTCATGCGCGTGCACCTGCGCGGCCACTTCTGCCTGGCCAACTTGCTGGCCAGGCGATGGCGTGATGCCGCCAAGGCCGGCCGCGCTGTCGACGCGCGCATCATCAACACCAGCTCCGGCGCGGGCCTGCAGGGCTCGGTCGGGCAGTCCAACTACGCCGCCGCCAAGGCCGGCATTGCCGCACTGACGCTGGTGCAGGCCGCCGAACTGGGCCGCTACGGCATCACCGCCAACGCGCTGGCGCCGGCCGCTCGCACCGGCATGACCGAGCAGGTCTTTGCCGACATGATGAAGGCGCCGGAAGGCGGCTTCGACTACTACGACCCGGCCAACGTCGCGCCGCTGGTGGTGTGGCTGGGCAGCGCGGATTCCGCGCAGGTCAACGGGCGCATGTTCGAGGCGGCCGGCGGCATGGTGTCCGTGGCCGACGGCTGGCGCACCGGGCCGAAAGCCGACATGGGCGGGCGCTGGCAGCCGGCCGAACTGGGCGCCGCAGTGGCCGGACTGCTGGCGCAGTCGCAGCCGCCCCAGCCGGTCTACGGCAGCTGAGCGGCACGGCCATGGACTTTACCAATTCAGCCGGATTCGGCGTCGAACACCTGATGGTCCGCGACAGCGCGCGCGACTACCTCGCCACGCACAGCGACTCGGCGGCGGTGCGGCGCGCGACCGAGGCGGGTCCGGCGCACGATGACTCGCTGTGGCGAGCGATTGCGGGCGAGCTTGGGTGGTGCGGCATCGCGCTGCCCGAAGCGGTGGGCGGCGCAGGCCTGGGCGCACCGGGGCTGGCGCTGCTGCAGGAGCAACTGGGCCAGCGCCTGGCCTGCGTGCCGTTCTGGTCGACGGCCTGCGTGGCGGCGCCGTGGCTGCAGGGCTGCGCCGGCCACGGTGCGCAGTGGCTGGAACGTGTGGCCGCTGGCGAGCGTCGCGCCGCGGTGGTGCTGCCGGACGATGGCGGCTGGCACTACGACGGCGTCGCGATCACTGCGCAGGCAAGCGCGGACGGCTTCGTGCTGCGCGGCAGCGCCGCCCAGGTGGCCGATGCCGCGGGCGCCGACTGGTTGCTGGTGCCGGCGCGGCTCGCGGGTGATGTGAGCGGCTCGCCCGCGCTGTTCCTGCTGGAGCCCGCTGCGCTGGCGCAGGATGCGCGCTTCGTGCTGGCGCCGCTGGACACGCTCGACCGCACGCGGCCACTGGCTTCGTTGCGGCTGGACGGCCTGGTCGTTCCGGCAAGTGCCTGCCTGGTACGCGGGGACGACGCGGCGCAGGGCATGGCCCGCGCCTGGTGGCACGGCAAGCTGATGCTGGCTGCCGAGCAGCTCGGCGCGGCCCAGCAATGCCTGGACCTGACCGTTGCCTATGCGTCGGAACGCATCCAGTTCGGCCGCGCCATCGCTTCGTTCCAGGCGGTCAAGCACCGCTGCGCGCAGATGATGGTGCTGGTCGAGGCCGCGCGCTCGGCGGTGTATGGCGCGGCGCAGGCCTGGGAAGCGGTCGCCATGTCCGACGCGCGCCTTGAAATCGCCGCCGCGTCCGTCGCGGCCGATGACGCGCTGCGCTTCAGCGCGCAGGAGGCGATCCAGCTGCATGGCGGGGTCGGCTTTACCTGGGAATACGACCCGCAGCTCTATTTCAAGCGCGCGCAGGCCGCCAGCCAGTGGCTGGGCGGGGCCGGCGCCGCGCTTGCCTACATCGCCGCCAACGGCCCGCAGGCATGGAGGACAGCATGAAAGCGAATGAAGAGTCGGCATTCCGCGCCGAGGTGGCGCAGTGGCTGGCCGAGAACCTGGCCGGCGAGTTTGCCTGCCTGAAGCACCGTGGCGGCCCCGGCGACGAAGAAGCCTTTCCCGAGCTGCGCAAGGCGTGGGAACGGCGCCTGGCCGAGGGCGGCTGGACCGGGCTGGGCTGGCCGCGTGCGCATGGCGGCCGCGAGCTGCCCGTGATGCAGCAGGTGATCTTCCACGAGGAATACGCGCGCGCCGGCGGCCCGGGCCGCATGGGCCATATCGGCGAAGGCCTGATCGGCCCGACCCTGATCGCGTTCGGCACTGAAGACCAGAAGGCGCGCCTGCTGCCCGGCATCCGCAACGGCACGACGTTCTGGTGCCAGGGCTATTCGGAGCCCGGCGCGGGCTCGGACCTGGCCAATGTGCGCACGCGCGCGGTACGCGATGCCGCCAGCGGCGACTGGCTGGTCAGTGGCCAGAAGGTATGGACCTCGCTCGCGCACGATTCCGACTGGATCTTCGTGCTGGCGCGCTGCGAGCCCGGCTCGCGCGGCAACAAGGGGCTGGTCTTCTTGATGCTGCCGCTGGACCAGCCCGGCATCGAGATCCGCCCGATCCGCCAGATGGGCGGCGGCGCGGAGTTCAACGAGGTCTTCTTCGACGGCGCGCGCGCCGCGGCCGCCGACGTGCTGGGCGAGCCCGGCGACGGCTGGCGCATCGCCATGGCGCTGCTCGGGTTCGAGCGCGGCATCTCCACGCTCGGCCAGCAGATGCAGTTCACGCATGAGCTGGAATGGGTGGCGCAGGCCGCGCGCGACAACGGCAGCAGCCGCGACGCGCTGGTGCGCCAGCGCATCGCGCGCGCGTGGGCCGGGCTGCGCGTGATGCGCGCCAATGCGCTGCGCATGCTGGCCGGTGCGGCGCAGGCGGGACAGGATGGCCGGGATGCCGATCTCGCGCTGCAGCGCGAGGCGCTGATCTACAAGTACTACTGGTCCAACTGGCACCGCGACCTGGGCCAGCTGGCGCTGGACGTGCTGGGCCCGCTGGCCAATGTGCTCGATGCCGGCGAGGGGGGCGAGGGGGGCGATGTGCGCCGCACCCGGCTGCAGCAGATGGCGCTGTTCTCGCGCGCCGACACCATCTACGCCGGCACCAACGAAATCCAGCTCAACATCATCGCTGAACGCGGGCTGGGCATGCCGCGCGAAGCCCGAGGACAGTCATGACCCTGAATACCGACATTGCCGAATTTCCCGCCGCGCCGGCCTATGTGCCCGGCCACCAGCTGCTCGCGGGCAAGAGCGTCCTGATCACCGCCGCGGCGGGCGCCGGCATCGGCTTCGCCGCCGCGCGCCGCTGCGCGGAGGAGGGCTGCCGCGCGCTGATGATTTCTGACATCCATCCGAAGCGCCTGGAAGAAGCCGTCGAACGCCTGCGCGCGGAAACCGGGCTGCAGGCCATCCACGGCCAGCTGTGCGATGTGTCAGACGAAGCGCAGGTACGCGCACTCGTGGCCGCCGCCGAAGAAGCACTCGGCGGTACCGACGTGCTGATCAACAACGCCGGCCTGGGCGGCTCGCGCCGCCTAGTTGATATGGACGATGCCGAGTGGTCGCGCGTGATCGATATTTCCCTCACCGGCACCTTCCGCATGACGCGCGCGATGCTGCCGCACATGCAGGCGCGCCGGCGCGGCGCCATCGTCAACAACGCGTCGGTGCTCGGCTGGCGGGCGCAGAAGGAGCAGTCGCACTACGCCGCGGCCAAGGCCGGGGTGATGGCGCTGACGCGCTGCAGCGCGATGGAGGCCGCGGAGTTTGGCGTGCGCATCAATGCGGTGGCGCCCAGCATCGCGCTGCACGACTTCCTGAAGAAGTCGGCACCGGCGGATCTGCTGCGCCAGCTCAGCGAGCGCGAGGCGTTCGGGCGTGCGGCGGAGGTGTGGGAAGTGGCCAACGTGATGGTGTTTTTGGCGAGCGACTATGCCTCGTATATGACGGGGGAGGTGTTGCCGGTGAGCAGCCAGCGGGCGTGAGCGTCTCTTTCGGCTGGTCGCGGTTCGTCCGCTAAGGGTTTGCTCCCCTCTCCCGCTTGCGGGAGAGGGGCCGGGGGTGGGAGCGGGCGTTGGCCATAGCGACGCGCGTCACTTCGTTGATGCTCCGGCCCTCACCCCCACCCCTCTCCCACGTTGTGGGAGAGGGGAGCTTTCACGCAGGGCGCTGGCTGCGTGCGTCGCGGTGATGTGCGTTCGCCACGAGAACCTGGAACCTGTTCTGACCAGGAAGCACGTTGGTATTCGAAACAAAGCTGGAAACACACATGCCAAGAATCTTTCGCTCCGCCGAAGACATCCACGCCGCCGTCGGCCAGTCCCTCGGTGAAAGTCCCTGGACCCGCATCACCCAGGACCAGGTCAACCAGTTCGCCAATGCCACCGGCGACCACCAGTGGCTCCACGTCGATCCCGAACGCGCCGCCCAGGGCCCCTACGGCGCCTGCATCGCCCACGGCTACCTGACCCTCGCGCTGGTCAACCAGTTCCTGCCCGAGCTGGTTTCCGTCGAAGGCATGAAGTGGGGCGTCAACTACGGCTGCGACAAAGTCCGCTTCCCGGCGCCGGTGCGCGTCGGTGCGCGCGTGCGCGGCGTGGGCGAACTGGTGCGGACCGAAACGCTGCCAGGCGGCGTGCAGTCGGTGGTGCGCATGACGGTGGAGATCGAGGGCGAGGGCAAGCCCGCCTGCGTGGCCGAGACGATCAGCCGCTACTACTTCTGAAAACAGGGAACCGAGCATGAATGAAGCAGTCATTGTCGCCGTCGCGCGCACCCCAATCGGCAAGGCCTTCCGCGGTGCCTTCAACGATACCGAAGCCCCGGTGCTGGGCGGCCACGTGGTGCGCGCGGTGGTCGAGCGCGCGGGGGTGGACCCGGCCGAAGTGGACGACGTGCTGATCGGCGCGGCCGCGCAGCAGGGCACCCAGGGCTACAACCTGGGCCGCCTGTGCGCGGTGGCGGCCGGCCTGCCGGACAGCGTGCCTGGCATGACCATGGACCGCATGTGCGGCTCGGGCCTGATGACGATCGCAGCCGGTGCCCGCGCGATCCAGTGCGGCGAGGCCGACATCATCGTCGCCGGCGGCGTTGAATCGATCTCGCTGACGCAAAACAAGCACAAGAACGGCTTCCGCGCCCAGTCCGAAGCGGTGCTGGCGCGGCAGCCGGCGGCGTACATGGCGATGATCGAGACTGCCGAGGTGGTGGCGCGCCGCTACGGCATCAGCCGCGCCGAGCAGGATGCCTATGCCTGGCGCAGCCAGCAGCGCACCGCCGAGGCGCAGCGGCGCGGCGCCTTCGACGACGAGATCGTGCCGCTGGAAACGCGCCGAGCGCTGTTCGACAAGGCCGGCGCACTGACCGGTCACGAGACCGTGACGCTGGCACAGGACGAGTGCAACCGGCGCGATACCACGGCCGCAAGCCTGGCGGCCCTCAAGCCCGTCTGGAGCGGCGGGCAGGCGGTGGCCGAGGGCGAGCACATCACCGCCGGCAATGCCTCGCAACTGTCGGACGGCGCCGCCGCAGTGCTGCTGATGAGCGCGGATGAGGCGCGCCGCCGTGGCTTGCGCCTGCTGGGGCGCTATCGCGGCATGGCGGTCGCCGGCTGTGCGCCGGACGAGATGGGCATCGGCCCGGTGTTCGCGGTGCCGAAGCTGCTGGCGCGCTACGGCATGACGGTGGCGGACGTTGGCCTGTGGGAGCTGAACGAGGCATTCGCCTCGCAGGTGCTGTACTGCCAGCAGAAGCTGGGTATCCCCGATGCACGGCTGAACGTGAATGGTGGCGCGATCTCGGTCGGGCATCCTTTCGGCATGTCGGGCGCGCGCATGACTGCGCACGCGTTGATCGAAGGCCGGCGCCGTGGCGTGCAGCAGGCGGTGGTGACGATGTGCATTGGTGGCGGCATGGGGGCGGCGGCGCTGTTTGACGTCCTGCCGTAGGAAGCATTGCCGCTAGCTTTCTCCCCTCTCCCACGCCAGTGGGGGCGGGGAGAAAACACTTCGCTACCGAGAGCAATCCCGGCAAGTAGAGCCCGCCACGAGGCCGCCTGCCACCACTCCACACGGAGGAGACATCATGAAACGACTGATCGGCCTCGCCATGTCGCTGGCGGTGCTGGCCACCGCGGTCTGGGCCTTTGCACCGCGCCCGCTGCCGCCGTTCCCGGCCACCGCACTGCGCCCGGACGGCCTGCAGATCAACGGCATCGCCCGCGCCGGCGAACGCCTGGTGGCCGTGGGCGAGCGCGGCAGGATCCTGTTCAGCGATGACCAGGGACGCGACTGGCGCGTGGCCGCCGTGGACAAGCCCCAGGGCGCCACGCTGACGCAGGTGGCCTTCGCCGACAGCCGCCATGGCATCGCGGTGGGCCACAGCGGCCTGATCCTGCGCACGGAGGATGGCGGCACACACTGGCAGCAGGTTGCCTTCGACGCGCAATCGTCCGACCCCTTGCTGGGTGCCCTGGCGCAGCGCAACGGGCCGTGGTTCGCCGTGGGCAGCTTCGGCCGTTTCCTGGTCTCCCGCGACCAGGGCAGGCATTGGCAAGAGGCTGCCGACAAGGCCATGCAGGACCGCCATCTCAACGCCATCGCCGGCGACGGGCAGGGACGCCTGATGCTGGCCGGCGAAGCGGGGCTGGTGCTGCGCTCGGCCGACGGCGGCGACCGCTGGGAGCCGGTCAAGACTCCGTACGAGGGCTCGCTGTACGGCGTGCTGCCGCTGCGCGACGGCGCCTGGCTGGCCTTCGGCATGCGCGGCAATGCGCTGCGCAGCGGCGACTTCGGCACCACGTGGCAGGCCGCCGAGACGGGCTTGCGGACCTCGTTCTTCGGCGGCGCCGAGTTGCCCGATGGCCGCATCGTGCTGGCCGGGCAGGGCGGCACGATGGTGATGTCCGCGGATGGCGGGCGCCACTTCGCGCCGTTGCCCGCCGGCAGCCCGCAGACGCTGGCCGCGCTGGTGCCAGCCGGCAAGGACACGCTGGCGCTGGGCGGCAGCGGCGGCCTTGCCGGCGCGACGCTCGCCGCAAATCGCTGAACCTCGGCTGAACCCTGGCTGAACCCCCGCCTGACCGAACGCGAGAACGATCATGACCCGCCCCCAATCCTCCGGCCGCCTGGGCCGCTTCGTCGATGCCTGCGCCGGCGTGCTGATGCACCGGCGCCGCCTGCTGTTGTTGCTGTGCCTGGCCGTGACCGTGGCGCTGGGCTTCTCGGCCACGCGTCTGCGGCTCGATCCCGGCTTCAACAAGATGATCCCGCTGCAGCACCCTTACATGCAGGTGTTCACCAAGTACGCGAGTACCTTCTCCGGTGCCAATACGGTGCTGGTGAGCCTGCGCTGGAAGGGCGACGGCGACATCTACAACGCCGCCTTCATGGACAAGCTGCGCCACGCCACCGATGAAGTGTTCTTCATCCCCGGCGTGGACCGCTCGCGCGTGTTCTCGCTGTTTACGCCCAACGTGCGCTACACCGAGGTGACCGAGGCAGGCTTCCGCGGCGACGTAGTGGTGCCGGGGCGGTTCTCCGGCACGCCGGCGGAACTCGACAAGGTGCGGCGCAACGTGGCGCGCTCCGGGCAGATCGGGCGGCTGGTCAGCAACGACCTCAAGTCGGCGCTGATCCGCGCGGAGTTGCGCGAGACCGATCCGGCCACCGGCAAGACCATCGACTACGGCTCCGTCGCGCGCCAGCTGGAGAAGATCCGCGCGCAATTCAGCGGCCAGGACGTCGAAGTCAATATCGTCGGCTTTGCCAAGCTGGTGGGCGACGTCGAGGAGGGCATCGCTGGCGTGATGGGCTTCTTCGCGCTGGCGTTTGCCGTCACGGCGCTGCTGCTGTGGCTGTACACGCGCTCGCTGCGCATCACCGTGCTGGCGCTGGTGGTGGCGCTGCTGCCGGTGGGCTGGCTGCTGGGGCTGCTGCCGCTGCTGGGCTATGGCATCGACCCGATGTCGATCCTGGTGCCGTTCCTGATCTTCTCGATCGGGGTCTCGCACGCGGTGCAGATGACCAATGCCTGGAAGCAGGAGGTGGTGCAGGGGCACAGCCCGCTCGACAGCGCCAGCGCGGCCTTCCGCAAGCTGTTCATCCCCGGCACGGTGGCGCTGCTGACCAATGCGCTCGGCTTCATGGTCATCATGCGCATCGAGATCGATATCGTGCGCGAGCTTGGCATCACCGCCTGCCTGGGCGTGCTGCTGATGATCGTGACCAACAAGGTGTTCCTGCCGATCCTGCTGTCGTACACGCGGCTGGAGCCGTCGGCGCTGGCACGGTCGCAGGCGCGGCGCGCGCAGGGTGGCGGGGGGCTGTGGCACAAGTTCGGCGCGCTGGCGCGTCCGGCGCCGGCGCTCGGCGTCTTCGTCGCCGCGCTCGCCCTGCTGGCGGCGGGCGCGATCGAGTCGCGCGGCCTGAAGATCGGCGATGTCGGCAGCGGCGCGCCGGAACTGCGCGCGGATTCGCGCTACAACCGCGACAGCGCCAGCATCGTGAGCCAGTACAACATCGGCTCGGATGCGTTGACCGTGGTGGTGGAGCCGACCGGCTTCGACGACGGCTGCCTGCACTACCCGGTAATGAGCGCGGTGGAGCGCTTCGAGATGCATATGCGCGGCGTGTCGGGCGTGCAGTCGGTGGTGAGCGTGTCGTCGCTGGCCAAGGTGGTGATCGGCGCCTACAACGAAGGCAACCCGCGCTGGGAGGCGCTGCCGCGCAGCAGCGAAGGCCTGGGCCAGGGCGCCAAGGCCTACGATCCGGACAACGGCATGAACACGTCCAACTGCCAGGCGATCCAGGTACTGATCTACACCGCCAACCATGAAGGCGCGACCATTGCCCATATCATCCGCGAGATCCGCCGCTTCAACGCCGCCGACAAGACGCCCAACGTGGCCTTCCGCCTTGCCGGCGGCAATATCGGCGTGATGGCCGCCACCAACGAGGCCGTGGAAGAGGCCGAGGTGGCGATGCTGCTGGCGATCTTCGGCGCGATCACGCTGCTGTGCCTGCTGACGTTCCGCTCGTGGCGCGCGGTGCTGTGCATCATCGTGCCGCTGACGCTGGTGTCGGTGCTGTGCAATGCGCTGATGGCACGCCTCGGCATCGGGCTGAAGGTGTCGACGCTGCCGGTCATCACGCTGGGCGTTGGTGTTGGCGTGGACTATGGCATCTACCTGTACGAGCGCATCCAGCACCAGATCCGCGAGGAAGGGCAGGCGTTGCCGCAGGCCTTCGCCGAGGCGATGCGCCAGCGCGGCTCGGCGGCGCTGTTCACGGCGCTGACGATGTGCATCGGCGTTGGCACCTGGGCCTTTGCCGCGCTCAAGTTCCAGGCCGACATGGGGATCCTGCTGGCCTTCATGTTCCTGGTGAACCTGTTCGGCGCGGTGTCGCTGCTGCCGGCGCTGGCGGCGTGGCTGGGTGTCGAGGATGAGGAGCGGGCTCGCGTGGCGGCGGGCGTTGCGGCAGGCAGCGACCTGCCGCCGCCGGCCCATGCCCTCAAATCCGATGCGGCCTGAACGCCACGGATGAAATCGGAGAAACAGCATGCAAGATAGCCAGGCATCCGCAGCGCCAGCATTCACGCCGCTGCGCCTCGGCCCGCTCACGCTGCGCAACCGCTTCATCAAGGCGGGTGCCAACGAGGGCATGACGCCGCACGGCCTGCCGACGCAGGCGCTGGTCCGGCACCATCGTAATCTCGCCGCCGGCGGCGTGGGCATGACCACGGTGGCCTACGCGGCCGTGGCCGACGACGGACTGACCTTCGCGCACCAGATCAGCATACGGCCCGAGCAAGTGCCGCACCTGCGCGTGCTGACCGACGCCGTGCATCGCGAAGGCGCGGCGGCCTGCCTGCAGATCACGCATGCGGGTTCATTTACAACCATGCGCCACGGCGGCAGCCGTGCGCCGGGCAGCGCGTCGTCCGGCATCAATGCCTTCGGCATGATGCACGGCGTGTATTTCCAGCGCGCGATGCGCGAGGCGGACATGGCGCGCGTCGCCGGCCAGTTTGCCGCGGCGGCGAGGCTGGCGCGCGAAGCGGGCTTCGACGCGGTCGAGATCCACATGGGCCACGGCTACCTGCTCAACCAGTTCCTGTCGCCGCTGAGCAACCGGCGGCGCGATGCGTTTGGCGGCAGCGTGGAGAACCGCACCCGCTTCCCGGCCGCGGTGCTGCGCCAGGTCAAGGATGCGGTTGGCGACGGACTGGCCGTCTGCTGCAAGCTCAGCGTCAGCGACGGCGTGCCGGGCGGCAACCAGCCCGCGGATTCCGCCGTGACCGCGCGCATGCTGGAAGCGGAAGGCGCCGACCTGCTGACGCTCAGCGGCGGCCGCAATGTGGAAAGCCCATGGGTGCTGTTCGGCAGCCCGATGCCGACGGCGCAGATGAAGGCCGCCGCGCCGACCGCGCTGGCGCGCTTCGGCATCAGCATGCTCGAGCGCAGCACGCCGCGCGACCTGGCCTTCCGCGAGCTGTATTTCCTCGAGGCGTCGCGCGTGGTGCGGCAGGCGGTGCGCATGCCGCTGGCCTACGTCGGCGGCGTCAAGTCGCTCGACAACGTCGCGCAGCTGATGGCGGAAGGATTCGACTGCATCGCGCTGGCACGCGCCCTGATCCACGATCCCGCGCTGGTCGCCAACTGGCGCAGCGGCGCGGTGCGACACTCGGCCTGCGACAGCTGCAATGGCTGCGTGGCCAGGATCTACGATCCCGCCGGCGTCAGCTGCGTGCATGGCCCGGGCAACGATCCGGCGCTGACGCGCCTGGTCGCGCTGCAGTAGTCCGATGGGACGATGAGGCAGCGGCCGGAGGCTCTTATCTTGAAGTTCCCACGGGATTTCAAGGAGACACCATGAGCCAAACCGGCATCAGCGGCATCAGCGGCATCAGCGGCTACAAGATCGAATCACGCCCGCCTGAGGCCCGCTACGCGCGCGGCTGGCATTGCCTCGGCCTGGCCGACGCCTACCGCGACGGCAAGCCGCACACACTGGATATCTTCGGCCGGCGCCTGGCGGCGTTCGCCGACTCGAGCGGCGCCATCCGCGTGATCGATGGCTTCTGTCCGCACATGGGCGCCGACCTCAGCACCGGCACCGTGCAGGGCGACAACCTGGTATGCCCATTCCACGGCTGGCAGTGGGGCGGCGACGGCGGCTGCAAGTCGATCCCCTACTGCAAGCGCGTGCCGCCCAAGGCGCGTGTCGGCGCGTGGCAGACCTGCGAGCAGAACCGGCTGCTGTTTATCTGGCACGACCCCGAGGGCCGCGAGGCGCCGCCGGAGGTGGCGATGCCGCGCATCGAGGCGTGCTTCTCGGCGGAGTGGTCGGAATGGGCCATGGACGAGATGGTGATCCGCACCAACTGCCGGGAACTGGTCGACAATATCTCCGACATGGCGCATTTCGGCACCGTCCACGGCGCGCCGGTCGACTACTTTGCCAACCTGTTCGAGGACCACAAGGCCACGCAGCTGATGATCGGGCGCAGCGCCAGGCTGTCGGGCGATGCGCAGCTGACGGCGTTGTCCACGTACTTCGGCCCTGCCTACCACATCACCGACATGAGCGGCCGCATGGGCGACCAGGAAATCCACTCCATCCTGCTCAACTGCCATGTGCCGATCGACCTGAACAGCTTCGTGCTGCGCTACGGCGTGCTGGTGAAGAAGATCCCCGGGCTGAGCGACGAACAGAACCGGGCCATGGCGCAAGCCTACGTGGACCAGGCGCGCCAGGCCTTCTACGAGGACGTTGCGATCTGGGACAGCAAGATCCGCATCGACAATCCGCTGCTGTGCGAGGGCGACGGGCCGATTTACCAGATGCGCGACTGGTACCAGCAGTTCTACACCGACATCGGGCAGGTGCGGCCTACCAGCGTGGCGCGGCGCGTGTTCGAGCTGAACCCGGGCAATATCGAGCCGCCGGCGCTGCGGCATGTGTTCGAGGGGTGAAGGGAATTTTCCTCGCTGTGCGCCTGGGCCTGGCATCTGGCGATTGCTTCAATGGCCCGGGTTTGGTGGCGCCTGCTGAGGCGCCGCCGGCCCAGCGGCCAGGCCGATGATGATGATGATGGCTTGGCCCGGGACAGCGTAGCGCTGAACCTGGGCAGACATCCGGGCTACTGACTCGAAAATCGAAAGACCGACAGAACAAAAATCAAGGCTACTATTATTCTTTCATTGGCCGGTTGTTGGTCTTTCAGTACGCTGGCTGATATGAGCATTGCGAGCAGACCTGTCGAGTTCAGGATTGGCCAGGCGACCGCCGAGGCCGGGCTGGTCATCACCGCGACAAATGATACTTGCGTGGCAATCGTCAGGATGCATCTCAGAATGAATGCGGGACTAGCTAGCAAACGGATGTGCCAGAAATCCTGACTTCGTGCCAAATGAAAGGCTGGTGCCAAACTCCAGAGTGCCCGCCAAACAATGACCGCCGTAGTAAAGGCCAGGAATTTTCCTGAATCGTAGTCATCCAGGGTGCTTGTCAGCAGGGGCGAAAGGCTTGCTTGCGCTACCAGTGCCACGCATAGAACCATGCCGACCACCAATATCGAGCCGGTTTTCGCTGCATTTCCGACCCACAGGATCGGGATGCAAACCAGCGTGGTTGCGACGGAGAACCAGTACGAATGCCAGCTCCAATCGCCAGTCGTCAGGAATAATCCGAGCGGAATCACCAGGTCGGAGAATTTTGCCGCTACCGTAACTTGGTTTACGGTCAGATTCCGAAAACCGTACGAGAAAGCATACGCTACCCCCTGCGCCAAAGCGGCAAACAGCATGGGGCGCCAGTCAAGGAGGGCTACCAAAAATTCTGAGCCAACAACGGCTATTGAGGCGGCAGTAAGAATGATGCCGGGAATGACGTTGTTCCAGAAATTGATGGTGCGGATTGAGATGTTGTTGATGCCTATCTGGTGTCGGTCTATGACATTCAGTCCAGCTCTTGCCAAAGCTGAAAGCAACGCCATTAATATGGTTGCCTGAGTGATAGTCATTGGGGTCATGCGGGCTGGCTCGTAAACTGTTCAAGCCAGGTGTCGGCTATGAAGCGCTTCTTGGTGTCGCTCAGTTCAATGATTCTATCGGTGGGCGCGCCTTTCAATTGAGACAGGCACAATATTAGTTCCGCTTGTATAAGCTTAATGAAAGGTCCGACGATGCCGCCGTGCATGAAATTGGCTGAGTTTCCGCCATTTGCGATATAAAAATAACTACCATTGGTGTCTATGCGCGAAATATTGTCTTTCTTGTCGTGAATTGCACGCTGCATTAGGGATGTGTGATCTTCGATTTCGTCGTCCGCCGAAGTCGCTGTGAACACATATGCCCCTCGCTTGATGAGCGGAATGTCAAGATGAGTTAGCGAATGATTCCCGGTGGCGCAGTACACAATATCGGCATTGTTAAGTAGCTGGGCCTTGGTCTCGGTATGAAAACCGTGCGCCATCGCAAGGATCTGGCGGCCAGGGTTTATATCCAGCACGCTGACTTGTATGGATTTTTGCCGCAAGTGATGGGCAATGCTTCGACCGATTTTTCCGTAGCCGAATACTACCGCGTTTTTGGCATTTAAAATCTCTCCGCGTGCACGAAGTAGTGCCTCGGAGGAAAAAATAATAGCCTGGCCAACCAGAAAATCTTCGGGATCCTTCAGGCTGCTTCGTGCGACCGAAATAATCGGGCAGGGGAAGTTGGAATTATCCCTGGTGAGCAAGGCTGTATATTTTTGATGACCGTTTTCGGTATCTTCAACGACTCCCAGAAGCTGCGCTTCGAATCTGTCGCAAATTTGTCGGAGTACGTGAGAAAAATATCCTCCTGTGTCAATAATGGCAAAGGACGCGCCTTCGACAAGGTTTTCGATTTCCTCGGTAAATTGATTTGGTTGTGATTTGATGGTTGCTCGATTCCAGTCAAGTATTTGAATGCGACTGCTAACGATGTCTCTGGTGTGCGTGTCGATGGAGTTTGGTTTTGGGATGACTGCGGCGATTGGTATTCTTTCATTCAGTTCAAGTAGAAAATCCTCATTTCCGGGAGCTAGATGGGTCACGACGATCAGTCTGTCGGGTGTGCATGTTTCTTTGTTGAGGGTTATTTTTTTAAAAAAGCTGAGTGGACGGTTCATGTCGAGCTCGCTTGCGATTAAAATATGTTGTTGGCTTTGATCTTATTTAGAGATAGGTTCGCCCGGTTTTTGCTCACGTCGTTAAGGTCAAGCCATTGGCATTGATGTTCGCCTTTTAAAATATTTTCACCGAATTTTCGTTTCAAAAGAAAACGGAAATCATAGTGAAAGTGTTCAGGCTCTTGTTTTGCGCGGTTCTCCGGTATCGTATGAATATCAATATCAAAGGGGATAATATTTTTCTTGTGCCAGTGATGCTCGGTGGTTTGCAGGCCGGTCTCTTCGAAAACCTCTCGCTTGGCTGCTTGCAAAGCTGACTCGCCGGTTTCTATATGTCCGCCGGGTGGGATCCAGATTTGTAAGAACGGATGATGGATCATTAGAATCCTATTGGATTCAATAACTATTCCGCTGGCAGTTACATGGCCTGGAAGCGTTTTGCGGCTGTATAATTTCACAGCCGTGATTTGGGATATTAGTGGGGCAATGCGATTGGCCTCATCTGGAAAAAATGATAAATAATGATGTGCTTGTTCCAGTAATTTGTTGGATTGTAAGTTGACTGTTATTCTTGGTGTGAGCATATATTTTCTGGATGGCTTCATGAGGTACTCTCCCGATCGCATCGAAAGCGGAAAGCTGTTTGTCATGGCTTTCTGAGATTCATCCTGTACAAGAACGCACAGAAATGCGGTCAGAAGATTCTCAAAGCGAAACAGAAATATCTGTTTACGTTTGGTTCATCCACGCCATGCGTGGCGATGCCATCACCACGGTCCTGTCACAACGGCAATGAGGAGGCGGCGTAGGCTTGCCGGAGCGGATCAGCCCGCAGCACATGCCTGCCCTGGCCAGTCGGAGCTGCCGGACTTTGGCATCGAATGGAACGGTGCGGGCAACGATGCAGTGAGAATGGCGGGAGAGCGTGAGACGGTGCGGCGGGTGGGTGCGCCGAAGAGGCGCGGCGGAAAGGCACGGAAGGGCCCGAGGGCCCTTTGGGACGGCGCCGGGCACGACGATTGCGCACCCGGCTGGCATTAGCGATGTGGTCAGGTACCGGATCCGCGCGCGGCGTCCGGGGAGAAGAACGCTTCGGTGAACTCGGGACTGTTGTTCAGCTGGAACATCGGGCCTTCGTTGGTCAGTCGGTCCGCAAAGTAAGCGCCGGAAATCAGGTCATGGTAGAACACCGCGGTCGGATGATAGCGACGCGCATCGTAGGCGTAGACCGAGGCCTGCAGGTTGGTGCGCCACAGCTGGCCGCGGCCATCGTAGTTGTCTGCGGCGAGGGCTTGCCAGTTGTCTTCGTCGAGATATAGCACGCGCTTCGCATACTGGTGACGGAAGCCGGACTTGAGCGTTGCTTCGAGCATCCATACGCGATGCAGCTCATAGCGCATGACGTCAGGGCTGGCGTGGCCGTTGGTCAGCAGGTCCTTGTACTTGACCGACGTGCTCAGCAGCTTGTAGTTGTGGTACGGGACATAGATCTCCTTCTTGCCAACGATCTTCCAGTTGTAGCGTTCGCCGGAGCCGTTGAAGAGGCGATCGTCATCGACGGTGCGGAAGCCGCCGGGGCCCTGCGGCTGGTCGAAGCCGAATTCCGGCGCCTGGCGCACGCGCCGCGTGCCCGGGTTGTAGATCCAGGTGCGGTTGGTGTCCGAGCCTTCCTGGTCCCACACGGCATAACCCACGATCACCTGGCCACGGTCACGCAGCGGCAGGTCGGTCGACGTGCGGAAGAATGAGCGCTCGTTGAGCGCGTTGTGCGGGTCGAACTTGCCGTTATTGCGCGGCGACAGGATGCTGTATGAGACCCGTCCCCACGCGATCGAGCCATTCGGGTAGACCACGGCCTGGTCATACTGCGCCTTTTCGGTGCCTACGGCTGAGGAGAAGCGCTGGTTCCACAGCAGTTCCATGGCCGTCTTCGGAATCGGGTAGGGCACCTGCGGCCCGGCGTCCTTCAGGCCGTTGGCATCGCTCGTCATCTTGACGGTGGTAGCGAAGGTGCGGATATCCTTGTAGACCGTGTCTTCGTAGCGGAAGTCGCGATGGCTCTGATACACCGGCATCTTGAACGTGTCGGGGTACTTCTTGAACAGCGCCTTCTGGCCATCGGTCAGGCGTTCGGCGTACTGCGCCATATTCTGCGCGGTGATGACGAACAGCGGCTTCTCGTCCGCATACGGGTCCGGATACCGCTCGCCGCGCTGGTATTTGACGTTTGGCGGCGTGCCCAGCCACTTGCCGGCCCATGCGGGCACATCGCCGTCCTTGCTGGCGGCCCGCTCCGCGCCCATCGGCGTCAGGTTGCCGTCAAGCTGCTTGAGGTCTTCGGGGGTGACCTTCGCCCACGATGCCGCGGCCAGTGCCATGCTGGTCACCAGCAGGCTGCCGCGCAGCAGTCGATGTGTAGTGGATGTCATTGCAGTCTCGCTCCTTAGGGGAATGGCCGGCGACGCCCGTGCCTGTGGTCACAGGGTAGTGATGGCATTGCGGCCGGGAATCGTTGGAACGGACTAGTGGATTTCCCTAGCCTGGAGCGAGGGGCAGTGCAGCGCCGGCAAGCAACGAGGGAGATGGAGAAAGCTGGGCGGAGAAAAGAAAAACGGCCGGGCAAGTGCCCGGCCTTCAGCCTTCTGACCGATTATCCATGTCGCCGGTTTGCCCCCTCTCCCGCATGCGGAAGAGGGGAGACAACAATCGCAGGCCTGGCTTTGTAAGCGGCCTTTGTCAGGATCAGGCTTCCATCACTTCGCCGAAGCGCTGCAGGTGGTAGTCGCTGTCGCCCAGCAGCTGGTCCAGCATGGTCAGGCGCTTGAAGTAGTCGCCCACCGACAGCTCGTCGGTCATGCCCATGCCGCCGTGCAGCTGCACCGCCTGCTGGCCGACAAAGCGCCCGGCGCGCGCAACCGTCACCTTGGCGGCCGACAGCATGCGGCGGCGCGCGGCAGGATCGGTTTCATCCAGCGCCTGCGCCGCCACGTAGGCCATCGACAGCGCCAGCTCCTTCTGCACCAGCATGTCGGCCATGCGATGCTGCAGTGCCTGGAAGCTGGCCAGCGGCTTGCCGAACTGCTGGCGCGTGCCCAGGTATTCGCCGGTGATCTGGATCAGCTTTTCCATGGCGCCCGCACCCTCGGCGCACAGCGCGGCGATGCCGTGCTCCAGGCCGACGCCCAGCGCCGCCAGCCCGTCGGCGGCCTGGCCCACCAGTGCGCTGGCCGGCACCGCGACGTTCTGCAGCGACAGGTCGGCGGCGCGCAGGCCGTCGATGGTGGGATAGGCGGTCACGGCGAGGCCCTTGCTGTCGCGCGGCACCAGGAACAGTGCGATCTCGTTGCTGCCGGATACACGTGCGGTCAGCAGGTAGGCGTCGGCGGCGGCGCCATGCCAGACCACGCTCTTGGTGCCGCTGATCACGTAGCCATCGCCGCTGCGCTCGGCGCTGGCGCGGGCCGATTCCGGGCGGTAGCGCGTGGTCGGCTCCAGGTAGGCCAGCGTGACGATGCGTTCGCCCGAGGCGATCGCGGGCAGCCATTCCTGCTTCTGCGCGTCGCTGCCGTAGGCGTTGAGGATGGCGGCGGCCATCACGCCGCTGGGCGTGACCGGCTCCAGCACCAGGCCGCGGCCCAGTTCGCGCTGCACCACCAGCTGGCTGGCGGGGCCTTCGCCGAAGCCGCCGAAATCTGCCGGCACGGTCAGGCCCAGCACGCCCATCTCGGCCAGCTTGTTCCACACGCCGCGATCCAGGCTCTCGCCCTGGCGCGCGCTCTTGCGGCGGGCCTCGAAGGTGTATTCGGTATCGATGAAGCGACGCAGGCTGTCCGCCAGCATCTGTTGCTCTTCGCTGTAGGTGAAGTCCATGTCAGCTATCCCTTCAGAAACCCAGGATCATCTTGGAGATGATGTTCTTCTGCACTTCGGTCGCGCCGCCGTAGATCGAGGTCTTGCGCATGTCGTAGTACGTGGAGGCGGCGGGGGCGGCCCACTCGGGGCCGGACACCGGCTGCGTGGCGCCGGGCTCGAGCCAGTCCGGCGAATATGGCCAGGCGTTGGGGCCGGCCACTTCCATCATCAGCATGCCCAGGTCCTGCTGCACTTCCGAGCCGCGGATCTTGACGATCGACGCTTCCGGCCCCGGCGTGCCGGCGGCCTGCGTGGCCACGCGCAGCAGCAGCATTTCCAGCGCCATGATGTCCATCTCCACGCGCGCGATCTTGTCGCGCATGCGCACGTCCTCGATCAGCGGGCGGCCGGCGCCGTCGGTGGCCTGGCTGGCGTAGTGCTTGAGCTGGCGCAGTTCGCGGTGGCAGTGGCCGATGCCGGCGATGCCGGTGCGCTCATGGCCGAGCAGGTACTTGGCGTAGGTCCAGGCGCGGTTCTCTTCGCCGACCAGGTTCCCGACCGGCACTTCCACGTCTTCGAACCAGGTCTCGTTGACGTCGTGGCCGCCGTCGAGCGTCTTGATCGGGCGCACCGTCACGCCGGGCGACTTCATGTCGATCAGCAGCATCGAGATGCCTTCCTGCGCCTTGGCATCGGGATCGGTGCGTACCAGGCAGAAGATCCAGTCGGCGAAGTGGGCCATCGTGGTCCAGGTCTTCTGGCCATTGACGATGTACTTGTCGCCGCGGCGCACGGCGCGGGTCTTCAGCGAGGCCAGGTCGGAGCCCGAGCCCGGCTCGGAGTAGCCCTGGCACCAGAAATCTTCCACGCCCGGGATGCGCGGCAGGAAGCGCTGCTGCATCTCGGGGCTGGCATATTTCATCAGCACCGGGCCGATCATGGTCAGGCCGAACGGCAGCAGGCGCGGCGCGCCGGCGCGGAAGGTCTCGATTTCAAAGATCAGGCGCTGCAGCGCGGTCCAGCCGGTGCCGCCCCATTGCGTGGGCCAGGTGGGGGCGCCCCAGCCGTGGGCCTGCAGGATGCGGTGCCAGCGGACGTAGTCGTCCTTTTCCACGCGCTGGTGGTTGAGCACCTTGTTGCGGATGTCTTCCGGCAAGTTGGCCTGCACGAAAGCGTGGACTTCCTCGCGGAAGGCCTGTTCTTCGGCGGTGAAACGCAAATCCATCTGAATGTCCCCTTGTTACGCGGGCGGCCCGTTGCCGGCAAGCAACCGGTTGCAGCCCTAGGTGTGCCGGCCGATTGTAGGGCGCGGGCGTCCTCCATTGCTTTCTCAATCATAAAGTCGCCCTTCGTGCCGGCGGAACCACCTGAGCCGGGTGGTGGCGGGGACGAACACGGCCTTAGCAAATTCCAAATACCGCGGCGGCCGGCCTTGGCGCAAACTGGCGCGGCCTGTTCAAGTGCACCGGGGTGCATTCCCGCGCATTTGCCGGCAAGCATCGCTAACCAGCCGTACTCCAGCCGTATCCCGAACGAGCCAGCCGCATGTCTTCCTTCCGCCCCGAATATATCCACGACATCCCCCGCCACTGGGCCGCGCAGACGCCCGCCGCCCCCTGCCTGTTCGAGAGCGGCACCGTGATCACCTATGGCGAACTGTGGCAGCGCATCGAAGCGGCGCGCGACTGGCTGGCGGCGCAGGGCGTGGGCGAGGGCGACCGGGTCATGGTGGTCGGCGAGAACTGCAACGAGATGGTGGTCACGCTGTTCGCCAGCAGCCTGCTGCATGCGTGGCCGATCCAGGTGAACGCGCGCCTGTCCGCGCGCGAGATCGACAATATCCAGGACCACGCCCAGCCAGCGCTGGTGCTGTTTACCGGCCATGTGTCCGACGTGGCCGCCGCGCACGGTGCGCGGCTCGGCGCGCAAGCCAGCGGCTGCCCCGTCTTTGCCGACGGCGTGCTCGCACTGCGCGCTGCCAGCGCTCCGGAACGCGTGGCCAGCGCACAGGCGCGCCAGGTTGCCACGCTGATCTATACCTCCGGCACCACCGGCGCGCCCAAGGGCGTGATGGTGCCGCACGTCGGCCTGACGCACTTCGCCCGCATCTCCGCCACCTCGCGCGACATGGGGCAGGCGGACGTGGCCTACGGGGCACTGCCGATGTCGCATATCTTCGGCATCGCCACCGTGCTGATGGCCACGCTGTACGCCGGCGCCAGCCTGTTCATGCGCCCGCGCTTCGACGGCAACGACGTGTTCGAAGCGCTGGCGTCGCCCGGTGTCACCATCCTGCAGGGCGTGCCGACCATGTTCACGCGCATCCTGGCGGTTGCGGCGGCGCACGGTGCCGGCCCGGGCAAGTATCCGCGCCTGCGCTACCTGTACACCGGTGGCGCGCCGCTCGATCCCACGCTCAAGCGCGACGTCGAGACGCTGTTCGGCCAGCCGCTGCACCACGGCTACGGCATCACGGAATACGCCGGTTCGCTCTTCATCACGCGCATGGAGGCGCCGCGCGCCGACTGCTCGGCCGGACATATCGTCGAAGGCGTCGAGATCGAGATCACCGACGATGCCGGCGCGCCGCTGCCTGCGGGCGAGCGCGGCCAGATCCGCGTGCGTGGCCCGGGCGTGATGCTTGGTTACTACCGCAACCCCGAGCAGACCGCCGAGGCGCTGCTGCCCGGTGGCTGGCTCAATACGGGCGACCTGGGCTACCTGGATGCCGACGGCGCGCTCTACATCTCGGGTCGCTCCAAGGACCTGATCATCCGCTCGGGCTTCAACGTCTATCCGATCGAAGTCGAGTCGGTGATCAACGCCTTCCCCGGCGTGCGCCAGTCGGCGGTGGTGGGACGCCCCGCCAGCGACGGCAACGAAGAAGTGGTGGCTTTTATCGAGACGCAGGAGGGAGCCAGCGTCGATCCCAAGGCGCTCGACGCCTATTTGCGCGAAAGCCTGGCCCCGTACAAGCGCCCGGCGGAAATCCGCACCGTCGACGTCATTCCCACGACTGCCAGCGGCAAGCTGCTCAAGCAGCCGCTGCGCGCGCTGCTGGACTGAACCCGAATCCCCGATTTCCCGAATCCCCGAATCCCTTTACCGGGCTGGCGTGATATGCCGGCCCGGGCAAATCAGCCCTACCTGGAGGAGACAACAATGAAATCCTGGACCACACTGGCGGCCCTGACTACGACCCTGCTGCTGCAGGGCGCGGCCTGGGCGACGGACGCTTACCCGTCGCGGCCGGTCAAGCTGCTGGTGGGCTATGCCCCCGGCGGCCCGGTCGACACCGCCGCGCGCATCTACGCCGAGCAACTGGGCCGCGTGCTCAAGCAGCCGGTGGTGGTGGACAACCGCGCCGGCGCCAGCGGCGCGATCGCCGCGGACATGACCGCCAAGGCAACGCCGGACGGCTACACGCTGTACTTCGTCGCGAGTCCCACCATGACCATGACCCCGCTGATCCAGCGTTCGGTCAACTTCAACCCGGTCAAGGACTACACCTACATCGGCCTGATCACCGACTACACCAACGTGCTGCTGGTCAACAAGGACTTCCCGGCCAAGAACGTCGGCGAACTGGTCGACTACGCGCGCAAGCACCCACAGGACGTCTCGTTCGGCTCGGCCGGCGTGGGCGCGTCGAACCACCTGTCGGCGGAACTGCTGGCGCAGATGAACGGCGTGAAGATGCTGCACGTGCCGTACAAGGGCAACTCGCCGGCGATGGCGGATGTGATGAGCGGCAAGGTGACCTTCATGTTCGATATCACCGGCACCGCCATCGGCCACATCAACGGCGGCAAGGTGCGCGCGCTGGCGGTCACGTCGAGGACGCGCAATCCCGCGCTGCCCACGGTGCCGACCATGATCGAGTCCGGGCAGAAGGACTATGACCTGACCGGGTGGTATGCGCTGGTCGGACCGCAGAAGCTGCCGGCGGATGTGGTGGACAAGCTGGTCAAGGCGCAGAAGACGATCGGCGACGATCCGGCTTATCGGCAGCGCATGGCGGCGGGTGGCTATGACGTCAATGTCAGCACGCCGAAGCAGTTGGGGGATCGCATCCAGCGGGAGTTGACGCTGTGGGGCGGGGTGGTGAAGAAGGCGGGGATTCAGGCGGATTGAGGGGTTGGGGGCGCTACGGTTGGCGCGGCGTCCTTTCGCTGTGCCCGTCCATGTCGCCTTTGATTTGATGTTATCGGCCGTTGAACCGCCTGGTTCCGCCCTCCTGGGCGGGTCACTTTTTGGCCGAGCGCCAAAAAGTAACCAAAAAGCGCGTCGCCTGCGGCTGGCTGAGCCAATTTGGCGCTTCTGGTCATATGCGCGATTTTGGTCTCAGTGAGGCGTGGTCGCGATTCCAGCCTGCTACGCCAAGTGAGTGAGTGTGGGTGCCTGACGAATACCCACCTTTGAACAATCCCCAGGACGGGCGTAGGCCGCCTGCTGCCTGCGGTATCGCATCATCGCCTACGGCTGCGCTGCGCGCGGCTCAGTATCGCGGGTGAGGTGCCCTGGCAACGAACCCGCATCGCTTCGCTCGCTAGGCGGCGACAATGGCCGATCGATCGGCAGCTCTGCCAATTTGGGCCCGCGCGCAGCGCAGCCGAAGGCGTCCCACCGATATCCCGTGTAGCAGGCGGCCTACGCCCGGCATGGGGATCGTTCAATAGCCGATTAACGCCAGGCATTGACCCTGACTCACCGCGCGTTAGCAGGGTCGAACCACCAGCTACATCGAACGGAAATCACCACCGCCCGACCCACCCACGCCGCCAAATTGATAGCCAGCCGCTCAGGCGACGCGCTTTTTGGTTACTTTTTGGCGCTCGGCCAAAAAGTGACCCGCCCAGGAGGGCGGAACCAGGCGGTTCAACGGCCGCAGCATGTCAAACCAGCGGTGCGAATAAGGCTTCAGACTCTTAACCTTCCACCTCCGCCCACCCCTGCATCGCCTGCCCGCCAGCATCATCGCCCGTCCAAAGCACCAGCCGGCCAGCCTGCGCCGGATCGGCCGCGCCGCCAACGGTGATGGTGTCCTGATCAAACAGCGGTGCCAGCCCCCGGAACCCAAAGCGCTTGACGCGCGCCTGCGGAGCCTCGCGTGCCACCAGGTCCAGCATCAGCATCGCCTGCATCGGGCCGTGCACCACCAGCCCGGGATAGCCTTCGACATCGCGGGTATAGCTGCGGTCGTAGTGGATGCGGTGGCCGTTGAAGGTCAGCGCCGAATAGCGGAACAGCATGACCGGGTCGGCCTGCAGCGTGCGCTGCCACTGGGCGGTGTGTTCCAGGCGCGGGCGCGGCGGCTGTGGTTTGGACGGGTCCGGCATGGCGCGGTAGACGATGTCGTGGCGCTCGTTGATCGCGGTCTTGCCGTTCACCGTCAGTTCATGGTCGACCGCGACGAACCACAGTTCGCCGCTGCGGCCGGTCTTGTACTGCACGTCCGCGATGGTGGAGGTGCGCGTGACGGTATCGCCAATATGCAGCGGATGGCTAAAGGTCAGCTCGCTGCCGGCCCACATGCGCCGGGGCAGCGGCACCGGCGGCATGAAGCCGCCGAGGTGCGGGTGGCCGTCGCGGCCGATGTCGCGCTGCTGGGCGCGCGGCAGGAAATACAGCCAGTGCCACAGCGGAGGCAGCGGGCCCGCGGCGATGGCCTCGGGGTCGAGGTCGAAGGTGGCGGCCAGGCCGGTCACCGGTTCGGGCGACAGCGTTTCGGTGCGCGATTCGCTGCGGCCGATCCAGCCGCGCAGGCGTTCGAGTTCGGAAGTGGCGTCAGTCATGGGCTTGCAGGTTCGGGTTAGACAGGAAGGCGGGGTGCTATTGCGCCAGCGCCAGCAGGCGTTTGGCCTGCTCGATCACGGGCCGGTCGACCATCTTGCCATCGACCTGCACGGCATGGCTGCCGCTGGCGGTGGCGTCGAGCACGCGGCGGGCCCAGTCCAGCTGTTCTGCGCTGGGCAGGAAGCCGGCGCGCACCGCGCCAAGCTGCGCCGGATGGATGCACAGCTTGCCGGCAAAGCCGAGTTCGCGCGCGTAGGCGACGTCGCCGGCCAGCACGGCTTCATCCTTCAGCGCGGTGGTGACGCCGTCTACCGGCGGCGGCAGCCCGGCCACACGTGAAGCCAGCACGATGCGGGCGCGGGCAAACGCCAGCGCGTCGCGGGTGTGGCTGCAGCCCAGGTCGACGGCATAGTCGAGCGAACCGAATGCCAGCCGCGCCACGCCGCTGGCCGTGGCCACGGTATCGACCTGGTGCAGGCCGAGCGCCGTTTCGATGATGGCGACCAGCTCGCCCTGTGGATTGATGGCGTGCAGTGCCTGCGCGATCTGCGCCAGCGCGGCGGCGTCCTCGGCCTTGGGCACCATCAGCCCGGCCAGCGCGCTGCCGGCCGGCAGCGCGCGCAGCCAGGCCAGGTCGGCGGCAAACGCGGGCGAGGCGCTGTCGTTGATGCGGACCATGGCGCGCGCGGCGGGTTTGCCAGCCAGCCAGGCGCCGATCGCCTCGCGCGCGGCGGCCTTGGCGTCCGGATGCACGGCGTCCTCGAGGTCGAGGATCATCACGTCGGGGCCCGCGGCGGCGGCCTTATCAAAGCGCTCCGGCCGGTCGCCGGGGACGAACAGGTAAGTGACGGCAGTGGTCATGCAGCGTTCCTCAGCGTGCGGCGGGCAGCCAGTCGTTGACGTTGGGAGCCTGCTCCAGTGCCCACACGCGCGCGATGATGGCGCGCATCTCGGCCTCGCTGGCACCGTTGCGGAACGCGCCCAGCTGCAGCGCCTTGGCTTCCAGTTCGGGGCGCGACAGGGTGTTGTCCGGGTCGCCCTTGGGCACGTCCACGCGCGCGGCCAGCGTGCGGCCGTCGGTGGTCTTCACCGTGACGCGGCCGATCCACTGGCGCGGGTAGGCGGCGTTGATCTCCTGGTCGAGTTCCATCGTGACCTTGCCGCGGAAGTCGACGACTTTCGCGTCGGGCAGCGCGTACTGCTCGAATTCCGCCAGGCCGGCGTGGCCATGCACGGCAACCAGGCCCAGCACCGTGCCCATCGAGAACTTGGCCTGGTGGATGGTGGCCGGGTTGACCACCGGGCCGAGCACGTCGATCGCGCCCTGGTGCACGTGGGTGGTGACGCTGGCGATCTGGTCCGCGCCGATGCCTTCGCGCTGCATCAGCACCTTGAGCGCGTCGGCGGCCGGGTGCGTGTGGCGGCACGAGGCAAAGAACTTGAACGAGGTCTCGGCGGTGGCCCAGCGGGTGCCCAGGCCGTCGGTCAGCGCGGCGGGATTGGCGTCGCTCGACATGCCGGCGGCCATGCCCTGCTTGCCTTCAAGGATCTGCTTCGCGCCGGTGAAGCCCGCGCGCGCCAGCCAGGCCGATTGCAGGCCATCGGCCGCGGCCTTGGCGGTGTGCAGCTGCTTGGAATCGGCGGCGTCGCGCAGGAACTCCCACAGGCCGGCGGCCTGCGTGCCGGCCGAGCCCAGCGCCTGGTTGATGCCTTCGGCGTCCAGGTTGTAGAGCTTGGCGACGGCGGCCGCCGCGGCGAGCGTGCCGACGGTGCCGGTGGTGTGGAACACGGTGTAGTGCGAGCGGCCCATGAACTCGCCGATGCGGATGCCGGCCTCATAGCCGGCGATCGACGCCAGCAGCACCTCGGCGCCGGTCTTGCCTTCGGCCTGCGCCGCGGCGACCACGGCCGGGAACACCACCGCGGCCGGGTGCAGCACCGAGCCGTTGTGCACGTCGTCCTGCTCGACCACGTGCGACGAGGCGCCGTTGATCAGCGCGGCGAAGTAGGGCGAGGTGCGGCGGCGGTCGACCAGCACTTCGGCGCTGTTCTTGCCTTCTGCCTGAGCGGGGCCCATGGCCGCAGCGAATTCCTGCAGGCGGCGCACGGCGGGAGCGTCCTTGCCGGCGATGGCCGAGGCGATCCAGTCAAGGAACAGGTCCTTGGTGCGCTCGATCACGGGCGCGGGCACGTCCGCGAGCTTGAAGTCGGCCAGGAACTGGCACAGCTGGCGGGTCGGGTAGTTGGTGTCTGCGGCTTGGCTCATGCAGGCTCCGGTGCGGAATTGGTTGCGTGGAAATGGAGTGAAGCCCGGTGGTCTGTGCGGGACAGCCGGGCGTCTTGCGTTCAAATGGTCTGCTTGTCGGCAAGCGCGGCGATGTCGCCGTCGGCGTAGCCGAGTTCGGCCAGGATCTGCCGGCTATGCGCGCCCAGTGCCGGTACGTCGCCCATGACAGGCTCCACGCCCGACAGGTTGGCGGGCGGCAGCAGCGCGCCGATCGGACCGCCCGGGGTGGCCACTTCGCGCCAGCGCTGGCGTGCCTGCAACTGCGGATGGTTCCATACGCCCTCGATGTCGTTCATCGGGGCATTGGCGATCTGCGCCGCGTCCAGCAGTGCCTCGGCCTGCGCCACCGTCATCGACGCGAAGCGCGCTTCGATGATGGCGGTGAGTTCGGGGCGATTGCGCACGCGGGCCGTATTGCTGGAGAAGCGTTCGTCCTGCGCCAGTTCCCGGTTGCCGAGCACGATCTCGCAGAAATTGGCGAACTCGCGTTCGTTCTGCACGCTGAAGATCACGCTGCCATTGCCGGTGCGATGCACGCCATACGGCGCGATGGTCGGATGCGAAGCACCGAAGCGCGCCGGCGGCTTGCCGCCGTAGTGGCCAAAGTAGAGGACCTGGTTCATCCACTCGGCCATCGCCTCGAGCATGGTCACCTGCACGCGCAGGCCCTTGCCGGTGCGGCCACGCTGCAGCAGCGCCGAAAGGATGCCGCTGTAGGCGTACATGCCGGCCGAGATGTCGGCGATCGAAACGCCGGCGCGCGACGGCTCGTTCGGGCCGCCGGTGAGGCCCACCAGGCCGGCGGCGGCCTGGATCAGCAGGTCGTAGGCCTTCTTGTCCCGATAGGGACCGGAGTCGCCATAGCCCGAGATGTCGCAGACGATGAGCTTGTCGTATTTGCCGTGCAGGCTGTCGAAGTCCAGGCCCATGCGCGCGGCCGCGCCGGGGGCGAGGTTCTGCACCAGCACATCGGCATCAGCCAGCAGCCGGTGCAGGATGGTCTGCGCCTCTTGATCCTTCAGATCCAGGGTCAGGCTTTCCTTGCCCCGGTTGAGCCACACAAAGTACGAGGCCTGGCCGTGCACGGACTGGTCATAGCCGCGCGCGAAGTCGCCCACGCCGGGACGCTCGATCTTGATGACGCGGGCACCAAGGTCGGCAAGCTGGCGAGTCGCGAAGGGGGCCGCAACCGCGTGCTCCAGCGAAACCACGCGGATGCCGTCAAGCGGGCGGATGCCTTTGGAGTTGTCAGGGGACATGCAAAAAGCCTCAGAACGAACGCGGCAGTTCGAGCACGTGCTCGGCCACGTAGGACAGGATCAGGTTGGTGGAGATCGGCGCGACCTGGTACAGGCGCGTTTCGCGGAACTTGCGCTCGATGTCGTACTCGGCGGCAAAGCCGAAGCCGCCGTGCGTCTGCAGGCAGACGTTGGCCGCTTCCCATGAAGCATCGGCGGCCAGCAGCTTGGCGATATTGGCCTCCTTGCCGCACGGCTTGCCGGCATCGAACAGCTGCGCGGCCTTGTAGCGCATCATGCTGGCGGCTTCGACGTTGATATACGAGCGCGCGATCGGGAACTGCACGGCCTGGTTCTGGCCGATCGGGCGGTCGAACACGATGCGGTCGCGCGCATAGTTGCTGGCGCGCTCGACAAACCAGTAGCCGTCGCCCACGCACTCGGCGGCGATCAGGATGCGCTCGGCGTTGAGGCCGTCGAGGATGTACTTCAGGCCCTTGCCTTCCTCGCCGATCAGGTTCGCGGCCGGCACTTCGAGGTTGTCGAAGAACAGCTCGTTGGTCTCGTGGTTGACCATATTGCGGATCGGCTTGACCGTCAGGCCCTTGCCGATGGCATCGCGCAGGTCGACCACGAACACCGACAGCCCCTCGGACTTGCGCTTGACCTGGTCCAGCGGCGTGGTGCGCGCCAGCAGCAGCATCAGGTCGGAGTGCTGCACGCGCGAAATCCATACCTTCTGGCCATTGACGACGTACTTGTCGCCCTGGCGTACCGCGGTGGTCTTGAGCTTGGTGGTGTCGGTGCCGGTGGTGGGCTCGGTGACGGCCATCGACTGCATGCGCAGTTCGCCCGAGGCGATGCCAGGCAGCCAGCGGCGCTTCTGCTCCTCGGAGCCGTGGCGCAGCAGGCAGCCCATCACGTACATCTGGCCGTGGCAGGCGCCGGAATTGCCGCCGCTGCGGTTGATTTCTTCCATGATGACCGAGGCCGCGGTCAGCGACAGGCCCGAGCCGCCATAGGTCTCGGGGATCAGGGCCGACAGCCAGCCGGCCTGGGTCAGCGCCTGCACGAAGCGCTCGGGAAAGGCTTCCTGCTCTTCCACGCGCTGCCAGTATGCCGAATCGAAGCCGGCGCAAAGGTCGCGCACGGCCTCGCGGATTTCGGGATACAGCAGTTCCGGATCCTGTTCTGCAAGCATGGGGAGGCCCCGTCTATTTCGAATGGGACCATTATTCCCGACCCCCCGGCTCGCCGAAATTCGGATTTGCGAAAGAGCGGCTTAGGGCCGCCGGAAGCGCTTGCGGCGCGCTATGCACCTGGTTGCGCAGCGGGTCGCGTAATGCAAGACGCCCGGCTGTGCCGGGCGTTTCCGCGGTATTCCACGGGTCTTTGAATGGCAGGGCGCGCGGCCCCGCGGGTTGGTTGGTGTCAGTGTACGAACAGCCAGATCAGGATCAGGACAAAGGCCGGGACACCAAGTAGCCAGGCGAGGATGTAGGGCATGGTGTAGCTCCTGTTTTGCACTAGTCGTGGTGATTCCAATATAGGGTCGGGCCCGCGGCGGGACTGTCGGGGAGGTTCCGCTTGCCGTGTAGGACGCCGCCGCACGGACCGGTAAGGCGCCGCCGCATCGAGCGCGCGGCCAGCGCCAGGGACCCGCTTCGCGTGCTACGCTCAGGTCTGTACCACAGCACCTGGAGGCGAGCGATGGACGGGGTCTGGTCGGAAATCTACAGCGCCATCCGCGCCGAGTTCAGCGATGTGTCCGACGCCGGCGACGCCACCCGCATCCTGCTGCGGCTGACCGTGGCGGTGGTGCTGGGCGGCCTGATCGGCTATGAGCGGGAGGCCTCGGGCAAGGCCGCCGGGCTGCGCACCCATATGCTGGTGGCGCTGGGGTCGGCGCTGTTCGTGCTGGTGCCGCTGGAGGCGGGCGTGCCGCTGTCGGACATCAGCCGCGTGCTGCAGGGGCTGACCGCCGGGATCGGCTTCCTGGGCGCGGGTGCGATCCTGAAACACAACAGCGAAGCCGACATCAAGGGCCTGACCACGGCAGCCAGCATCTGGATGGTGGCGGCAATCGGCGTGGCGGCCGGCCTCGGGCGCGACACCACGGCGGTGATCGCCACGATTTTTACGCTGGTCATCCTGCAGATCCTGCTGCGCCTGAAATAGCGCTACGGGTCACAATACGCGAGCCTTGCCCCCGGCTTGCGCCAATCTGCTTTCAATGCGCGCCAGCGCACGCAGCGCCGGCGCGCACCGGCCTATGCTGTGCAGACGCTGTTCCGCGATGACGGGGCAGGCAGCAGGCAGGGGGGTGGCATGAAATCATCGATCCGTGACGATGCGGCGCTGGCCGCTTTCGTGGGCCCGCGCTACGCGTACTACAGCGGCCGCTGGGCTCTGGCCGAGGTGCGCGGCGGCATGTCGTGGAACTGGGCGGCGTGCCTGTTGGGCCCGTTCTGGATGGCCTACCGGCGCATGTACTGGCAAGTGGGCGTCTATGCGCTGATCGTCTGCACGGAGCCGGTGCTGCATGCGCTGTTCCGCGTCGACATGCCGCTGGCGCTGTCCCGGCCGCTGCTTTATGCGCTGGCGCTGCTGCTGGGCATGTATGGCAACCAGCTGTACCGCTGGCATGCCGAGTCCACCATCCGGCGCCTGCGCGAGTACCACTGGTCGCCGGAACTGATCCACGATTCGCTGGCGCGCTGCGGCCGCACCAGCTGGCCGGGAGTATTCGCCATGGGGCTGCTGCTGGTGGTCATGGCGGTGTCGCTGCGCCCGTTGGCCGGGCTGGTGGCGCACTCCACGGGGCTGGTCGCCGGCTAGGGCGCCGCGCTTTTACCAGCACTTACACCAGCACTTACACCGGCTCGCGGGACGCGTCGACCAGGTACTGGATCAGGGTTTCGGCGAACTGGGGCAACTCGCGCCCGGGGCGGCGGACCAGGCGCAGCTCGCGCTTGGCCCATTCGTCTTCCAGCTGGATGAAGCGCAGCACCTTGCGGCTGGCGTAGCGCCGCGCGCAGCTGTTGGGCACGATGGCGATGCCGGCACCGGCCTCCACCATGCGGCAGACCGCGTCGAAGCTGCCGACCTGGATGCGCAGGCTGATGCGCTTGCCCATGCCGCTGGCGATGCGGTCCAGGAACGACTGGATCGCGCTGAACTGGTTCAGCCCGACGAAGCGGCAGGTATCGAGCAGGTCGGCGAAATGCAGTCGCTTGAACGCCGGCAGCGGGTGGTTCACCGGCGCGATCACGATCAGCTCGTCGCTGCACAGGTGCATCACGTCCAGGTCCTGGGTCGCGACTTCACCCGCCACGATGCCGAGGTCGGCCGCGCCCGCGCTGATGGCCGACACGATTTCCTGCGACAGATGCTCTTCCAGTTCGATATCGATGTCGGGATTCTCGGTCAGGAAACGCGACACGCCGGTGGCGAGGAAGGAATTGGTGGCGGTGGTGTTGGCCAGCAACCGCACGCGCCCCTTGATGCCCTTGGCATAGGGACGCAGGTCGGCATGCAGGCATTCCAGCTCGCGGAAGACCTCCCGCGCATGGCGCAGCAGCGCGTCGCCAGCCGGAGTAAGGCGCACGCCCTTGACCTGGCGGATCAGCAATTGTGTCTGGAAAGCCTCTTCCAGCTGCTTGATCCGGGTGCTGGCCGCCGGCAGCGACAGGAAGCTGCGCTCAGCGGCGCGGGTCAGGTTTTCCGTCTCGCCGACGTTCAGGAAAAGGCGCAGATCGGTCAGGTCGTAATGCATGGGCTTCCGTCAGGCCAAAGGCCACTTTTGTGATTCGTGAATTCCAAAGACGCGGGTGCCAATTTATCGTATCCGACGCGGCAATGACATCCGGAATGACAGCACTCGGGCGTCGCCCCTCAGGCGGCGTGCCGATAATCGCACCGGAATTGGGGCCGGACCGGCATGCGAACGGCGAATCCGGACGATCATCGCGCCGTACACACCGATGTCGCCGTACGCATCGTGATCACCCTACCGATGGCAGCGGTGACCGGACGACAGGATTTCAGGGAATTTGAGAGGAGCAAGGCAATGAGCGGTTTGATGGCAGGCAAGGTCGCGCTGGTGACGGGCGCGGGTGGCGGAATCGGGCGCGGCATCGCGCTGGCAATGGCCGCCGCCGGGGCCAAGGTGGTGGTTAATGACCTGGGCGTGTCGATGACCGGGGAAGGCGGCGACACCGGCCCCGCGCAGCGCGTGGTGGAAGAAATCCGCGCCGCCGGCGGCGAGGCCGTGGCTAACACCGACAGCGTCTCGACCTGGAACGGCGCCAACGCCATCGTGCAGTGCGCGCTGGACAATTTCGGCCGCATCGACGCGGTGGTCAACAACGCGGGCAACCTGCGCGACCGCATGTTCTTCAAGATGAATGAAGAAGAATGGCGCTCGGTGATCGACGTGCACCTGCACGGCACCTTCTTCGTCAGCCGCGCGGCGGCCAATTACTTCAAGGACCAGGAGAGCGGTGCCTACGTGCACATGACCTCGACCTCGGGCCTGATCGGCAACCTGGGCCAGGCCAACTACTCGGCGGCCAAGCTGGGCATCGCCGCGCTGTCCAAGTCGATCGCGCTGGACATGCAGCGTTTCAACGTGCGCTCGAACTGCATCGCGCCGTTCGCGTGGAGCCGCATGACCAGCTCGATCCCGGCTGAAACGCCGGAAGAAAAGGCCCGCGTCGCCAAGCTGCAGAAGATGGAAGCCGGCAAGATCGCCCCGGTGGCGGTGTACCTGGCCAGCGACGCTGCGTCTGAAGTCAACGCCCAGATCTTCGCGGTGCGCGCCAACGAGATCATGCTGATGAGCCAGCCGCGCCCGGTGCGCTCGGTGCACATGAGCGAAGGCTGGACCCCGGAAAGCGTGGCCGAGATCGCCATGCCGGCGATGCGCAACAGCTTCTTCAAGCTGGAGCGCTCGCCCGACGTGATCGGCTGGGATCCGATCTGAGATGGCGGGGGCGCAATCCCTGCCCGGTACCCGCGGCGCCCTCGAGGGCGTGCGGGTGCTCGACCTGTCGCGCATCCTGGCAGGACCGTGGTGCGCGCAGAACCTGGCCGACCTGGGGGCCGAGGTCATCAAGGTGGAGCGCCCCGGCGCCGGCGACGACACGCGATCGTGGGGGCCGCCCTGGCTGCCCGATGCGAACGGCCAGCCGTCGCGCGACGCCACCTACTTTGCCGGCGCCAACCGCGGCAAGCAGTCGGTGACGCTGGATATCGCCAGCCCGGAAGGGCAGGCGATCGTGCGCGAACTGGCGGCGAAGTCGCAGATCGTGCTGGAGAACTACAAGGTCGGTGACCTCAAGCGTTACGGGCTGGACTATGACAGTCTGAAGGCGGTCAACCCGGCCATCGTCTATTGCTCGATCACGGGCTACGGCCAGACCGGGCCGAGCGCGCACAAGCCCGGCTACGACTTCATCTTCCAGGGCCTCGGCGGCCTGATGAGCGTCACCGGCGAGCGCGACGACCTGCCCGGCGGCGGGCCGCAGAAGGTCGGCGTCGCGGTGGTCGACATGCTGACCGGGATGTATGCCACGGTGGCCGTGCTGGCCGCGCTGCGCCATGCCGAACGCACCGGCGAGGGCCAGCATATCGACATGGCGCTGCTCGACGCGGTGGTGGCGGTCGGTGCCACGCCGATCATCGCCCAGCGTGTGACCGGCCAGGCCATGCCGCGCTATGGCAACGCGCACGCCAACATGGTGCCCTACCATGTGTTCGCCACCGCCGACGGCTACATGATCGTGGCGGCGGGCAACGACGGGCAGTGGCAGGCCTACTGCCGCGGCATCGAACGTGCCGACCTGGCCGCCGACGAGCGCTTTGCCACCGGTCCCGGCCGCATCGTCCACCGCGAGACGCTGGTGCCGATGCTGGAGGCGCACATGCGCACGCGGGAGACCGCCCACTGGGTCCAGGCGCTGGAAGCGCAGGGCATCCCGTGCGGGCCGATCAACGACTACGGCCAGGTGCTGGAAGACCCGCAGGTGCGGCACCGCGAGCTGCAGGTCGACCTGGTGCGCGACGACGGCAGCCTTTGCCCGACCGTCAAGAGCCCGTTGCGGCTGTCGGCGACGCCGGTGCAGTACGATGCGCCGCCGCCGCGACTGGGACAACATACCGAGCGCGTGCTGGAAGGCGTGCTGGGTTTGTCCGCCGCACGCATTGCCGCGCTGCGGGAGCAGGGCGTCATCTGAAGCACAGGTCCCGGGGGCGCCTGCACAAAGCCCCCGCATCGCCTAGGCTGTTTCCAGGGCGCACCGCGCGCCCAGCTTCCGGAGACAGCACATGGATGAGGAAACCTTCAACCTCAGCATCCGCAAATTCCTCAAGGTCGTCGGCGTCAGTTCACAGCGCGAGATCGAGCAGGCGATCGCCCAGGCCATCGCCGACGGCGCCATCTCCGCCACCGGACGCTTTCCGGTGACGATGACCCTGGAACTGCCGGCGGCAAAGCTCAAGGCGAAATTCGACGGCGAGATCCAGCTTGAATAGCGCGGCTCAGGCCGGCTCCAGCTCGCCGCGCAGCCCCCGCAACCGGTACTCGCCCGGCGCCACGCCGGTCCACTTCTTGAACGCGCGGTGGAATGTGCTCGGCTCCGAGAAGCCGAGCCGCAGCGCCACTTCCTGCAGCGTCATGCCGGGGTGCTCCAGCATGCCGATGGCGACATCGCGGCGCAGGCTGTCCTTGATGCTCTGGTAGCCGCGGCCCTCGTCGCGCAGCCGGCGGCGCAGCGTCTGCGGCGTCAGGCGCAGCATCCGCGCCATCTGCTCGAGCGAGGGCAGTTCGTCGTTCAGGTGCGAGCGCAGGTGCTGGCGGATGCGTTCGGCCAGGCAGCAGCTGTCGCGGTAGCGGATCAGCAGGTTGCGCGGCGCTTCCTGCAGGAAGGCGCGCAGGCTGTCGCCGTCCTGCATCACCGGCAGGCGCAGGCAGGCGGCATCGAAATGCAGCGCCGTGACCGGCTGGCCGTAGTGCACGGCGGTCTTGAACACGCGTTCGGTGTCGCTGCAGCCCTGCGGGCGTTCGTTGGCCAGGTCGACGCGCAGCAGCGGGATATGCTGCGCCACCAGCCAGCTCACCAGCGCATAGCCCTGGAACACAAAGGTCGATTCCGCGAAGCTGCGGCATGCGGAGGTTGGCGCGCGCCGCTGCAGCCGGATCGAGGCAACCCTGCCGTCGGCGCTGACATGCAGGCGCGGTGTAAAGGCATCGAGATGCAGCCGGTACAGGCGCATGGCGGCGTGGATCGCGTCTTCCAGCGTGGCGCAATGGATCATCGCCCGCGCCGTCTGGGCGAACGTGCCGGGCGGGACCGGCCGGTCCAGCAGCCCCCACAGCTCGTCGCGCATGACGCGGCGCAGCGTGCGGATCAGCGCCGCATACTGCCCCTGGGTCACACGCGCGCTGGGGGAGGCCAGCAGTGCCGGCGAAACGCCGGCGCGGCGCAGCAATGCGTCGACGTCGTGGCCGAGGCGGCGCGCACCCTGAAGGATGCGGTGCACGTGCTGGATGGCGACTGTGTGGCGTGCCGGGGCCTGCGCAGTCACGGCTGCCACGGTTCCCCCGGCTTGTGCCGAGCCGGGCAGGCGCGCGCTGGCGGGCACCGGACCCTGCGTCAGGGCGCCGGCAATGTGCAGCTTGCCCGGTACTGGCGGGCGCAGCGATGGCAGGACAGCGGTGTGCATGGGTCTCCTCGTCAGGTGACGCGCCGGCGCGGGCATTTCCGGTCTTTGCGCCACCTTATCAAGCGCCGGCTGCACCGCACAATCGGGATTTGCCAAAGCCTGCCTTTTGCCTGAACGATTCGGCCAATCATTTTGGCCCGTCTGGTCATTGTCCACGCACCGCAGCATCGCGCACTCTCCGGCTAATACAAGAACCGGCCCGCCAAGGCGGCCAGTACCGGGTGAGCCGGGGCCAGTGGCCCCAGCCGCCCCGGCAAAAAACCAAAGGAGACAACAGATGCAGGCAAATCGTCGTAGTGCGGATCTTCGCGATGCATTGAGGCGCTTCGGGGCAGGATTGCTGGCGGCGGCGGGCGTGGGGCTGCTGACCTCGGGCACGGCCTGGGCCGAGGCAGCCTTCCCGAACAAGACCGTGCGGCTGGTGGTGCCATACCCGGCCGGCGGCGCCACCGACGTGCTGGGGCGCGCGGTGGCGGACGGCCTGGGCAAGGCCTGGAAGCGCCCCGTGGTGGTGGAGAACCGCCCGGGCGCCAGCAGCATGATCGGCTCCGAAGCCGTGGCCCGCGCCGAGGCCGACGGCTATACCGCGCTGCTGACGATTACCACGCTGGTGCAGGCGCCCAGCCTCTACGCCAAGCCGCCGTTCGACCCGGTCAAGGATTTCGTGCCGGTGTCGGAGCTTGGCACCACCAACCTGGTCTTTGCCGTGCACAGCGCCGTGCCTGCCAACAACATCAAGGAATTCATCGAGCTGGTCCGCGCCAAGCCGAAGCAGTTCTCCTACGGCTCGTACGGCACCGGCTCGAGCGGCCACCTGTACGGCGAGATCTTCAAGGAGTCGGCCAAGCTCGACATGGTGCACGTCTCGTACAAGGGCGAGGCGCCGGAGCTGAACGACCTGCTCGGTGGCCAGGTGCCGGCCGCCATCATTTCCGTGATGGGCGCCAAGCCGCACAACGCCTCGGGCCGCCTGCGCGCGCTTGCCGTGACCGGCGCGGCGCGCTCGCCGCAACTGCCGGACGTGCCGACCTTCCGTGAAGCCGGCGTGGCCGGCATGGACGGCCAGGGCTGGTTCGGCCTGTTCCTGCCGGCGGCGACGCCGCGCGCGGTAGTCGACAAGTATGCCGCCGAGGTCAACCGCGTGCTGGCCCAGCCCGAGCTGCGCAAGCGCATGGGCGAAATGGGGATCGTGCTGACCGGCAGCACCCCCGACGCCTTTGCGCAGACCGTGCGGACCGACTACGCCCGCTGGGGCAAGGTGATCCGCGTCAACAACATCCGGCTGGACTGATTTTCCATATTCCGAATTGAACCGCTGACCTGCTGCAAATGAAGCCTGCTACAAGTACCAACCTGCCGTTCCAATCCCTGGCCCGGTCGCCGGCCTGGCCGCCAGGCTTGCCCGCCACGCTGCACACGCCGCGCACCAGCCTGTACTACAACGTCGAGGCCGCCGCGCGCCGCTATCCGGACAAGACCGCGATCCAGTACTTCGGCACCTCGATCTCGTACGCGCAGCTGCAGGACGAGATCGAGCGCATGGCCGGCTACCTGCAGCAGGCCTGCGGCATCCAGCCCGGCGACCGTGTGCTGCTGTTCAGCCAGAACTGCCCGCAGTTCATCATGGCCTACTACGCGATCCTGCGCGCCGAAGGCGTGGTGGTGCCGGCCAACCCGATGTGGCTGGAGGCCGAGCTGGCGCACGTGGTCTCCGACAGCGGCGCGGTCGCCGCCTTCGCCGGCAGCGAGCTGTACCAGTGCCTGTCGCCGCTGCATGGCCCGGCCCTGCGCCACGTGATCGTGCACGACTATGCCGGCATGCTGCGCGACGACGGCGGCCTGCCGGTGCCGGCATGGCTGCGCGAGCCAGCGCCGGCGCTGCGGGCGGCGCCATCCGGCGCGATGCCGGTGGCATGGGATGCCGCCAGCGCGGCCGGGCATCGCGCGCTGCCGCACCAGGCCGGCTTCGACACGCTGTGCATGCTGGCCTACACCTCGGGCACCACCGGCAACCCCAAGGGCTGCATGCATACGCACGGCACCATGATGACCGCCGCGGTCGGCTCGCAGATCTGGCGCAGCAGCACGCCCGAATCGGTGGTGCTGGCGGTGGCGCCGATGTTCCACCTGCTCGGCATGCAGAACTGCATGAATTCGCCGATCTACCTCGGCGCCACCGTGGTGCTGATGCCGCGCTGGGACCGGGCGCTGGCCGCCGACCTGATCGAGCGCTACCGCGCCTCGGTATGGGGCGCGCCGCCGGCCATGATGGTGGACTTCTTCTCCCAGCCCGGCATCGCGCAGCGCGACCTGTCGAGCCTGGCCTTCCTCGGCGGCGGCGGCGCCGCCATGCCCGACGCGGTCGCCAACATGTTGCAGGAGCGCTTCGGCCTGCCTTACGTCGAGGCCTACGGCATGACCGAGACCGCCTCGTTCCTGCTGTCCAACCCGCGCCACAAGCCCAAGCGCGAATGCCTGGGCATCGCCACCTTCGGCGTCGATGCGCGCGTGATCGACCCGCAGACCCTGGCAGAGCTGCCGCAAGGCCAGACCGGCGAGATCGTCGCGCATGGCGGCCAGGTGATGCAGGGCTACTGGCGCAACCCCGAAGCCAACGAGGCTTCGTTCGTCGAGCTCGACGGCAAGCGCTTCCTGCGCACCGGCGACCTGGGCTTCATGGACGAAGAGGGCTACTTCTTCATGCGCGACCGCCTCAAGCGCATGATTAACGCCTCCGGCTTCAAGGTCTGGCCCGCCGAGGTGGAGAACCTGCTGTATGGCCACCCGGCCATCCACGAGGCCTGCGTGATCGCCGCCCGCGACGAGCGCCGCGGCGAGACCGTCAAGGCGGTGATCGCGCTGCGCCCCGAGGCGCGCGGCACCGCCGAGGCCGATCCCGAACGCATCATGGCCTGGTGCCGTGAGCGGCTGGCCGCCTACAAGGTGCCGCGCATCGTCGAGTTCGTCGAGGCGCTGCCCAAGTCGGGCACCGGCAAGATCCAGTGGCGCGCCCTGCAGGAACGCGAGATGCAGGCCGAAGCCCCGCGCGCCTGAGCGCGCGGCGAAACACAGAACAAAGAGAGACACAGCATGCAGCAAAGCAGACGCAACTGGCTGGCGCAGGCCGGCACCCTGGCCGGCGCGGCCATCCTCGGCACCACCGGCCGGGCCTTCGCCCAGCAACCCTATCCGAGCAAGCCGATCCGCCTGATCGTGCCGTATCCCGCCGGCGGCGGCACCGATACCGTCGGCCGCCTGGTCGGCCAGCGCCTGGCCGAGATCCTGGGCCAGCCGGTGGTGGTGGAGAACAAGCCCGGTGCCAGCGGCATGCTCGGCAACGACACCGTCGCCAAGGCGCCGGCCGACGGCTACACGCTGCTGCTGGCGATCACGGCGATGATCCAGTCGCCCAGCCTGTACAAGCGCATGCCGTACGACGCGGCCAGGGACTTCACGCCGGTGTCGCTGATCGCCAAGTCCTCGGACCTGTTCGTCGTGCCCAACCGCGTGCCGGCCAGCAACATGCGAGAGTTCCTGGCGCTGGCCAAGTCCGGCAAGCTCAGCTACGGCTCCTACGGCAACGGCACCTCGTCGCACCTGCATGGCGAGCTGCTGCGCCAGCAGGCCGGCATCGACCTGGCCCATATCCCGTACAAGGGCGCCGCGCCGCTGATGAGCGACGTGCTCGGCGGGCAGGTGGATTCGGCCTTTGTCGACGTGACCTCGGCCAATCCCTACCTGGGCAGCAACAAGTTCAGGATCCTCGGCATCACCGGCAGCCAGCGTTACAAGGCGCTGCCCAATGTGCCGACCTTCGCCGAGCTGGGCCTGAAAGGGTTTGAACCCAACGGCTGGTTCGCGCTGTTCCTGCCCGCCGGCGCGCCGAAGGACGTGACCGCCAGGCTGGCGGCCGAGACCGCACGCATCGTGAAACTGCCCGAGGTTTCGCAGAAGCTGGCCGGCATGGGCCTGCAGCCGGTCGGCTCGACCCCGCAGGAGCTGGCCGAGGTGGTCAGCGGCGACATGCCCAAGTGGGCAAAGATCGTGCGCGACGCCAACATCCAGCTCGACTGAGCGGCACTGCCGGCCACGGCACCGCATACCGGAGTCTATCCATGGAAACCATCCGCTTTGCCATCGAAGACGGCATCGCCACCCTGACCCTGAACTACCCCGAGCGCAAGAACGCGCTGTCGATCCCGATGCGCGGCGAAATCGGCGAAGCCATCCGCCAGGTGCGTGCCGACGAGAGCGTGCGCGCGATGATCCTGACCGGCGCCGGCACCGACTTCTGCTCGGGCGGCGACATCAGCTCGATGCAGGTGGAGATCGACGCGCCGCAAGGCCGCCGCCGGCTCCAGCAGGCGCACGGCTGGCTGGAAGACCTGATCCAGCTCGACGTGCCGGTCATTGCCGCGGTCGACGGCGCGGCCTACGGTGCCGGCTTCAGCCTGGCGCTGACCGCCGACATCATCCTGGCCACGCCGCGGGCGCGTTTCGGGCTGCCGTTCCTGCGCATGGGCCTGATCCCCGACTGTGGCGTTTTCTACACATTGCCCCGGATGATCGGCGTGCAACGCGCCAAGGCGCTGATGTTCTCGATGCGCGAACTCGATGCCGAGGCCGCCCAAGACCTTGGCATTGTCATGGAAATCGTGCCGGAGGAAAGCCTGGCCGGCCGCGCGCAGGCGCTGGCGCGCGCCTTCACCGAGGCCTCGCCGGTCGCGGTGGGCCTGACCAAGCAGGCGCTGAACGCATCGCTCAACCAGGACCTGCACACCATGCTGGCGATGGAAGCGGACGGACAGGGCATCGCCTTCTCCACCGGCTACCGCCGCGAGGCTGCAGACCGCTTCATGGCCAAGCAGCCGCTGCGCTACCGCTGGCCTGGCTGAGCGCCGCTGCCATGCTGCTCTGCAGCATGGCGACCCATTGTTTACGTATACAGGCAGGCCACGCCAGGCGTCGCTTGCCACTGTCGATCACCCGTCTACCCTCGTATCCGCACACCTATGGCATCCCAACACCAACATGCGGCGCCCGCCGCACGCCAGACTCCCTGGATGACCGAAGACCTGGAAATGTTCCAGGACACCGTACGCCGCTTTATCGAGCGCGAGCTGGCGCCTAACGAAGCGCGCTGGGCCGCGCAGGGCTACATCGACCGCGAAGTGTGGCGCCGCGCCGGCCAGGCCGGCCTGCTGTGTGCCAGCATCCCGGAAGAATACGGCGGCGGCGGGGGCAACTTCGCGCATGAAGCCGTGATCACGCGCGAGATGGCGCGCGCCATCTTCACCAGCCTGGGCAACAACGTGCACAGCGGCATCGTGGCACATTACCTGCTCAACTACGGCACCGAAGCGCAGAAGAAGAAATGGCTGCCGCAGATGGCCAGCGGCGAGATGGTCGCGGCCATCGCCATGTCGGAACCTGGCGCCGGCTCGGACCTCAAATCGGTACGCACCCGCGCGGTGCGCGAAAAGACCGCCAATGGAGATTGCTATCGCATAAACGGTGCAAAGACGTTTATTACGAACGGTTACCACGCCGACCTCGTGTGCCTGGTCGCCAAGACCGATCCGGAAGCCGGCTCGCGCGGCGTCTCGCTGATCATGATCGAGACGCGCGACCTCGAGGGATTCCGCCGCGGCCGCATCCTGGAGAAGATCGGGCAGAAGGGCCAGGACACCGCCGAACTTTTCTTCGACGACGTGCTGGTGCCGTGCGAGAACCTGCTCGGCGAGCAGGAAGGGCAGGGTTTTTACCAACTGATGCAGCAGCTGCCGCAGGAGCGGATGATCATCGCGCTGGGCGCGACCGCATCGATGCAGCGCGCGATCGAGCTCACCACCGAATACGTGCGCGAGCGCAAGGTCTTCGGGCAGGCGCTGGCCGACCTGCAGAACACCCGCTTCCGCCTGGCCGAGTGCAAGACCGAGGCGACCATCGCCGCCACCTTCGTCGACGACTGCATGATGCGCCTGATGGCGGGTACGCTGGATGCCGCGACCGCCGCGATGGCCAAGTGGTGGTGCACGCAAAAGAATTGCGAGATCATCGACGAGTGCCTGCAGTTGCACGGCGGCTACGGCTACATGCTGGAATATCCGATCGCACGCATGTACGCCAACGCACGCGTCGGCAAGATCTACGGCGGCTCCAACGAGATCATGAAAGAGCTGGTGGCACGCACGCTCTGATGGCCGTGCGCAGTGCTTGCTGGCATCAGCACTGTGCGTATGCTGATGCGCGTCCGAGCTGATTCTGCAACCAACATAAAGGCCGGCACCTGTGCCGGCTTTTGTGTTTCCGGTTACAAAACCGGCTGTGCACGGATCTGCGGAAAGGTGTAAGGTGTGTCACAAGCATGGTCAATGGCCCGTCGCGCGCGGGGTGTGGCACCGAGTGGAAATATCAGCCAAAAGCTGACAGCGCCACCAGCGGAATCAGGCGATAAATGCAGCGTGGAATCAAGCGTTGCGTCGATGCAAGATTCGTCAACTCGGACTCCACCATCGCCGTTATTTGACTATGATGAAGTAAAGTCTTCGCAACATTCACCGGTCGTCAAGCCGGGGTGGCGAACCGCGGAACTTGCGAAGTCTTGAAGGGTAGAACTACCTTCGCCTCGGATGTGAACTCTGACGGGAGTGAGGTATGGACATTTTCGGCCATTACGCTACGCGCTTCGAAGCCCGCAAGGAAGAGGAATACAGCATCCAGGAGTACCTGGAGATCTGCAAGAAGGATCCCACTTCCTACGCGACCGCTGCCGAACGCATGCTCGCCGCGATCGGCCAGCCTGAACTGGTGGATACCCACCACGATCCGAGGCTGTCCCGGCTGTTCTTCAACAAGGTCATCCGGATCTATCCGGCCTTCCGCGATTTCTACGGCATGGAGGACACGATCGAGCAGATCGTCTCGTTCTTCAAGCACGCCGCGCAGGGCCTGGAAGAACGCAAGCAGATCCTGTATCTGCTCGGGCCTCCCGGCGGCGGCAAGTCGTCGCTTGCGGAGAAGCTCAAGGCGTTGATGGAACAGATCCCCATCTACGCGCTGAAAGGTTCGCCGATCCACGAGTCGCCCCTGGGTCTGTTCTCGCCGGAAGAAGACGGCAAGATCCTGGAAGAGGACTACGGTATCCCGATCCGCTACCTGAACACGATTGCCTCGCCATGGGCAGTCAAGCGCCTGCACGAGTTCAACGGCGACATCACCAGGTTCAAGGTGGTGAAGCTGCGCCCGTCGGTGCTGTCCCAGATCGCGATCTCGAAGACCGAGCCGGGCGACGAGAACAACCAGGACATCTCGTCGCTGGTGGGCAAGGTGGACATCCGCAAGCTCGAGGACTTCCCGCAGGACGATCCGGATGCGTACTCGTATTCCGGCGGCCTGTGCCTGGCCAACCGCGGCCTGCTCGAGTTCGTCGAAATGTTCAAGGCGCCGATCAAGGTGCTGCACCCGCTGCTGACCGCGACCCAGGAAGGCAACTACAAGGGCACGGAAGGCTTCGGCGCGATCCCGTTCGACGGCATCATCCTGGCGCACTCGAACGAGGCGGAGTGGACCACCTTCAAGTCGGACAAGAACAACGAGGCATTCCTGGACCGTATCTACATCGTCAAGGTGCCGTACGTGCTGCGTGTGTCCGACGAGGTGAAGATCTACGACAAGCTGCTGCGCTGCAGTTCACTGTCGGCGGCGCCGTGCGCGCCGAACACGCTGAAGATGATGGCGCAGTTCGCGGTGCTCACGCGCATCAAGGAGCCCGAGAATTCCAATATCTTCTCGAAGATGCGCGTCTATGACGGCGAGAGCCTGAAGGACGTGGACCCGAAAGCGAAGTCGTACCAGGAATACCGCGACTACGCCGGCATCGACGAGGGCATGAACGGGCTGTCGACGCGCTTCGCGTTCAAGGTCCTGTCCAAGGTCTTCAACTTCGACAACACCGAAGTGGCGGCCAACCCGGTGCACCTGCTATACGTGCTCGAGCAGCAGATCGAGCGCGAGCAGTTCCCGCCGGAGCAGGAAGCCAAGCTGCTGTCGTACATCAAGGAGTACCTGACCACGCCGTTCGTGGAGTTCATCGGCAAGGAGATCCAGACCGCTTACCTGGAGTCGTACTCCGAATATGGCCAGAACATCTTCGACCGCTATGTGGTATTTGCCGACCTGTGGATCCAGGACCAGGAATATCGAGATCCCAACACTGGCGAAATCCTCGACCGCAACGCGCTGAACGACGAGCTGGAGAAAGTGGAAAAGCCGGCGGGTATCTCGAACCCGAAGGACTTCCGCAACGAGATCGTCAACTTCGTGCTGCGGGCGCGTGCCAACAACGCGGGCAAGAACCCGGTCTGGACCAGCTATGAAAAGCTGCGGATGGTGATCGAAAAGCGCATGTTCTCCACCACGGAGGATCTGCTGCCGGTGATCTCGTTCAACGCCAAGTCTTCTCGCGAAGACCAGGACAAGCACGAGAACTTCGTCAACCGCATGGTCGAGAAGGGGTACACGCCCAAGCAAGTGAGACTTTTGGTGGAGTGGTATCTGCGCGTAAGAAAATCATCGTAACGGCGCCGCGGAAGCAGTCTCTCAACGAGGGCAACATATGGCTACGGTCATCGATCGGCGCGAGAACGGCGGCAACAAGAGTGCCGTCAACCAGCAACGCTTCATCAAGCGCTACCGCGAACAGATACGGCAGGCGGTGGCAAAGGCGGTGTCCGGCCGGAAGATCATGGACATCGAGCAGAGCGGCCAGGTGTCCATTCCGGTCAAGGACATCACCGAACCGATCTTCCACCACGGCCCGGGCGGCCGGCGCGAGTGGATTCACCCTGGCAACAAGAAGTTCGTCAAGGGTGATTCCTTCGACCGCCAGCAGCAGGGCGGTGGCGGGAGCGGTTCGCGGGCCAGCGACAGCGGCGAAGGCGAGGACGATTTCGTCTTCACGCTGTCGCGCGAGGATTTCCTCAATTTCTTCTTCGAGGACATGGCGCTGCCGGACCTGGCCAAGCGCCACCTTGCCAAGATCGCCGAAGTGCGCAAGGTGCGCGCCGGCTATTCCATTGACGGCACACCGTCCAACCTGTCGATCCTGCGCACCATGCGCAGCTCGATCGGGCGGCGCATCGCCTTGTCCAGCCCTTACCAGAAGCGCCTGCGCGACCTGGAGCTGGAGTATGCCGAGGCGCTGGACAAGGACGGCCCCTACGCCGAAGGCACGCTTGAACTGATGGAGAAGATGCGGCACCTGCGTGCCTGCATCGACCGCGTGCCTTTTATCGAGAAGCTCGACCTGCGCTACAACAACCGCGTGCTCAAGAAGCGCCCGCAGGCCCAGGCGGTGATGTTCTGCCTGATGGACGTGTCCGGCTCGATGGACGAGAGCCGCAAGGACCTGGCCAAGCGCTTCTTCATGCTGCTGTACCTGTTCCTGAAGCGCAACTACGAGCGTATCGACGTGGTGTTCATCCGGCATCACACGGTGGCCAAGGAGGTAGAAGAGGAAGACTTCTTCCACTCGCGCGAGTCCGGTGGTACCGTGGTGTCGAGCGCGCTGAAGCTGATGGTGGAAGTGGTCCATGACCGTTATCCGCCAAGCCAGTGGAACATCTACTGCGCGCAGGCCTCCGACGGCGACAACTGGGCCGGCGATTCCGAGCTGTGCGGCCGCCTGCTGCGCGAGTCGATCCTGCCGCTGGTGCAGTACTATGCATACGTGGAAGTGGCGTCCGAGGAGCCGCAGAACCTTTGGGAAGAGTATCTGACGGTCAAGAGCCAGTTCGAGCACTTTGCGATGCAGCGCATCATCGGCGCGGACGAGATCTACCCGGTGCTGCACGACCTGTTCCAGAAGCGGGCGGCTTAGTTGGGGCCTGCTGCCGCGGCAACCGGCAGCGAAGGCCGCAGTGAAGTCTGGTGGCAAGGCAACGCGGACCACGCGGCGCGCCAGTGCGCGCCTGCGCGGTCGGCGGCCTTGCCCGCAACAAGGGGCAAAGATGGCTTATCTGTCCACGGGTTCGGAATGGACCTTCGAGCTGGTCAACCGGTATGACCGCGAGATCGCCCGCATCGCCGGCGAATTCGGGCTGGATACCTACCCCAACCAGATCGAGATCATCACGGCCGAGCAGATGCTGGACGCCTACGCGTCGGCGGGCCTGCCGGTGGGCTACAACCACTGGTCCTACGGCAAGCACTTCCTGGCGTCGGAGCGCAGCTACCAGCGCGGCCACATGGGCCTGGCCTACGAGATCGTCATCAACTCCAATCCCTGCATCGCCTACCTGATGGAGGAGAACACCATGCCGATGCAGGCGCTGACGATCGCGCATGCCTGCTACGGCCACAATTCCTTCTTCAAGGGCAACTACCTGTTCCGCACCTGGACCAACGCGGACGCCATCGTCGATTACCTGCTGTTTGCCAAGAACTACGTGGCCGAGTGCGAGCAGCGCTACGGCGAACAGGAAGTGGAGTTGCTGCTCGACTCCTGCCACGCCTTGCAGAACTACGGCGTGGACCGCTACAAGCGGCCCAAGAAGCTCTCCATCACCGAAGAGAAGGCGCGCCAGGCCGATCGCGAGAACTACCTGCAGATGCAGGTCAACGACCTGTGGCGCACGCTGCCCAAGCACCGCCCGCATGCGCTGACGGCCGAGGACGAAACGCCGGAAATGACGTTCCCGCCGGAGCCGCAGGAGAACCTGCTGTACTTCATCGAGAAGAACGCGCCCAAGCTGGCGCCGTGGCAGCGCGAGATCGTGCGCATCGTGCGCAAGATCGCACAGTACTTCTACCCGCAGCGCCAGACCAAGGTGATGAACGAAGGGTGGGCAACGTTCTGGCACTACACCATCATCCACCAGCTCTACGAAGAAAAGCTGGTCAACGACGCCTTCATGATGGAGCTGCTGCAGGCCCATACCAACGTGATTTACCAGCCGCCGTACCACAGCCCCTACTACAGCGGGCTGAATCCATACACGGTGGGCTTCCTGATCTTCCAGGACCTGCGCCGCATGTGCGAGAACCCGACCGACGAGGACTACCGCTGGGCGCCGGAGATTGCGGGCAGCGACTGGCGCACGACGCTGGACTTTGCGATGCGCAACTTCAAGGACGAGAGCTTCCTGCTGCAGTTCCTGTCGCCGCGCGTGATCCGCGAACTGAAGCTTTTCTCGGTGCTTGACGACGACCGCGAGGGCAAGCTGCGCGTCACCGCCATCCACGACGACGAGGGCTATCGCGCGATCCGCCAGCTGATGGCGGCGCAGTATGACCTGTCGACCATGGAGCCCAATATCCAGGTCACCAATGTCGATATCGGCGGCGACCGCTCACTGACGCTGCGCCACCTGCAGAATGACCGCCGGCCGCTGGCGCACAACTTCGACGAAGTGGTGCGGCACCTGACGCGGCTGTGGGGCTTTACCGTGCGGCTGGAAGTAGCCTATGAGGACGGGCGCACCGAACTCAAGTACGAGTGCAAGCCGGAGCGCCGGCATCGCAAGCCGCACGGCGGCCTGAGCCTGGCCGCCTGAGCGCCTCATCCGCCGAGCAAGCGCGCGCGTTGCCTGAGTCAGGCAACGCGCGCGCTTGCACTTTTACTCGCACTCGCACCATCCGCGCACCAGTTCGACTGCGCGGCTGTCCGTGTCGGCGAACGCCGCCTCGCCCAGCACGCGGCTCCACCAGCGCTCCGACCCGTCCGCCACGCGCCAGGCATGCAGCCGGCGCGTGTAGAGCTGCAGGTCGTATTCCTCCGTGATCCCGATCGCGCCGTGCACCGCATGGGCGATGGCCGCCACCGGCGTGACGGCATCGCTGGCGCGCAGCTTGCCGATCGCGGCGCGCAGGCGGCCGGGCTGCCCGGTGCTGCTGTCGCAGGCGAGCTGCGCCGCCACGCGCGCTGCCGCCACGTGCTCGGCCATCTCGCTGACCTGGTGCTGGATCGCCTGGAACTTGCCGATGGCGCGGCCGAACTGCTGGCGGTCGTTGGCGTACTGCAGCGTCAGGTCGAGCACCCGCGACAGCGCCCCGGCCAGCTGCACCGCGTGCAGGCAGGCGCCGAGGGAGCGCAGCGTGCCCGGCGCCAGGCGGAACGCAGCCGGCGTGTCCGCGTCCGGGCGCGGCACCCGCAAAGTCAGGTCGGCGTGCGCGCCGGTGGGCTCGGCGCGCGCGTCGGCCGCCGGCAGTAGCAGGCAACGCTCGCCGTCCTGCACCAGGAACCACTGGGCATGGCGCGCGTCGGCGACGAGCGCCGCGGGCGCGCCCTCGTCGAATCCCGCCAGGGCGATGGGTCCGTCGGGCAGGTCGATACCATGCGCGTGCAGCACGGCGCGGGCGAAGATGGTTTGCGCCAGCGGCAGCGGCAGGACATGGCGGCCGGTGACGAACAGCACCGGGGCCAGTTCAGGCAGCGGCAGCGCGGCGCCCCCGGCGGCCTCGGGCAGCAGGCAGTCGGCAAAGCCGCTGCCGCGCAGCGTTTGCCACAAAGGACAGGGATCGGCCTGCCGTTCCAGCGCGCGGACCGTGGCGGGCGTGCAGCAATCGCGCAGCAGCGCGTCGAGGGCGTCGGAGTAAGCGTTATGCATGATGGGTCTCGTCGGGGTGCAGGGCGTCGGGGCGGTGCGGCAGCGCTTCAGCGCAGGCCGAGGCCGCGCGCGATCATGCCGCGCAGGATCTCGCGCGTGCCGCCGCGCAGCGAATACGACGGGGCGATCTGCGTGACGTAGGCCAGCGTGCGGTACAGCGCGCCGTCGGCGGCCAGTGCCGGTTCGTCGCCCAGCGCCGCTTCCACCAGCGCCGGCACCAATTGCTCGAAGGTCGTGCCCAGGTCCTTGACCAGCGCGGCCTCGACCACCGGGCTTTCACCGGCCGCCAGGCGCGCGGTCACCGCCAGCGACATCGCGCGCAGCACCGCCAGGTGCCCCGCGAGGCGGCCCGCGGTCACCGTGTCGCGCCGTGCCGGCGGCAGGCGGCGCATGGCGTCAAGCCAGGTGTCGAGCAGCACCACGCTGGAGTACAGCCGCTCGGGGCCGCTGCGCTCGAACGCGAGTTCGGCGTTGACCTGCTCCCAGCCGCTGCCTTCCTGCCCAACCAGCGCATCCTGGGCCAGCACGACGTCGTCGAAGGTGACCTCGGAGAAGTGCGCGTCGCCCGCCAGGTCGTGGATCGGCCGCACCGAGACGCCGGGCGCGTGCAGGTCGACGATGAACTGCGACAGGCCCGACTGGCGGTCCTGCGGCGTGCCGGAGGTGCGCACCAGCGCGATCATGAAATGGCAGCGGTCGGCGTTGGTCGTCCAGATCTTGCGGCCGCCCAGGCGCCAGGTGCCATCAGGCTGACGCATGGCGCGTGTCGTCACGCTGGCGAGGTCGGAGCCGGAGTTCGGCTCGCTCATGCCGATGCAGAAGAACGCCTCGCCCCGGCAAATTGCGGGCAGGTAGCGCGCTTTCTGCGCGTCGTTGCCGTAGCGCAGGATCAGCGGGCCGCTCTGGCGGTCGGCGATCCAGTGCGCCGACACCGGCGCCCCGCGGGCCAGCAGCTCCTCCACCAGCACGAAGCGTGAGTAAGGATCGAGGCCGGCGCCGCCATATTGCGCCGGCAGCGTGATGCCGACCCAGCCGCGCGCCGCCAGTGCGCGGCTGAACGCCGCATCGAACCCCATCCACGAGCGCGCGCGGGTTTCCGGCGGCAGGGCGGGCAGGTGCTCGTCAAGAAAGGCGCGTACCTCGGCGCGGAACGCGAGCGCGTGCGGCGGCAGGGGCGTCAGGTCGAAGGTGGAAAGCAAGGCGGTCACGGTGAAGTCCGGTAGCTGTGGCACGCGAGCCCCGGCGGAACGCGGCTGCTGCTGCCTTGCATTCCGGATGGCTCAGGGTGGGCCACAGCGTAGTTCACGCGTCGAGCGCCAGTCCAATATTGATTTATTGGGAAGCGATACCGATTCGATATGGAGGTGCCGCCGCCCGGGGCGCCCGGGATCGCTGCCAGGGCTTCAGGCCGTTCCCGATCGCGGCGCACGCGGCCGGGCCGCCGAGGTCACGCCGCCGCGGTCGAGATTGACACCCGGCAGCAGGTGCAGCAGGCGCACCAGCTCGGACTGGCGATGCGTGCCGGTCTTGCGCAGCGTATCGCGAATATGCACGCGCACTGTATGTGGCGACAGGAACTCGCGCTCGGCGATTTCATTCAGCGTCTCGCCGGCCGCGAGCCGGATGGCGATGATGCTTTCCTTGCGCGACAGCCCGAACAGCGAGGTCAGCACGCCCGCATCGAGCACCGAACGCGATTCCGAATTGCCGAACAGCATCATCGCGGCCGGCAATTGCCACGGGCCTTCCACCGGCTGGCGCGAAACCAGCGGCGTGACGATGATCGGCACCGGCTGCCCGCCGGAGGTGATGTGCATCCAGGAGCCCGAGGCGGCTTCGGCGCCGCGGCCGCGCACCGCGCCGTCGAGCAGCTTGCGCAGCACTGCCTGCAGCGTGTCGCTGTGGGCGCGCAGCACGCCGTCCTGCAGCGAGAGGTGGCTGTCAGCCTGAACCAGCGCCTCGGCCCAGCTGTTGGCGTAGCGCACGCGCAGATCGGCCTGCAGCACCATCACGCCAAAGTCCAGGGTATCGAGGCCGGCCAGGCCAAGGCTGGCCAGCCCGCTCAGCTCGAAATTGCGTTGCTGCATGCGCGCGGCGCGCACCCAATGCGGCATGACGTGGGCCAGGCGCCGCTCGCGCTGGCCGGCGCTGATGGTGCCCGCGCTGGTGCCGCTCATCAGCACGCAGACTTCGGCGTTCTCGATCAGGCGGATGCCTTGTTCGAGTCCGCTGCAGGCCAGCGTGGCCGCCGGACTCGCGGCCACGGCGCCATCGTGCGAGGCGGCATGCATGGGCGTGCAGCCGGCACTGTCAGGCGTGTCGGCCTGCGCGCAGCAGGGGGCGCCGGCGTGGGGCAGGTCGAGCGGACTGGGCAGCCATTCGGGAACGCTGGCGCCGTTGGTGAAGCAGCCGTGGGGCGTGACGCCCAGGCGCGCATGGCGGGCGAGCTTGTCCCAGATCAGGTAGCGCGGGCTGCCGGTGGAGGTGTATCGGGAAAAGAGGTCCAGGGCCGCGGGCATTGCCGCAACGTCCAGCGCGGACTCGTAGATCGAGTCGACCAGACGATGGAAATCCTCGTCCGCAGTCGGGTGTTCGCCCATGTTCACATTTCCCCCGGTGGCAAACGCCTCTTGCTTCGTGCCACGGCAAATGGCCACTTCCTTTTGTGTTATCGGTGCCGCTCTGGCGTTCTGTACATGCGCTGATGCGGCTGTTGCAGCTGTCCCGCGATGTCTCATGGCTGCGCTAAGGCAATCATGCCAAACAATGTTGTTTGTTTTGTCCCCCGTGTCGGGAGGGAAAACACGGATTGCAGACGTAGCGCATGGCTGGAGGCCGCGCCAATTGCTGCTTTGCAGCGAAAGCGGGGCAATCACAGCCTCGATATGGCGGGCGTATGGGAATGCACGTGACGAGAGCGTCAAATTTTCAGCACGGAATTAGTCCCGGGCGTTTCACAGACGCCACATGTGTCCGAAATTCTTGGGACATAAAGACCACGATGGCAATACGGACAATCGGGTTGCCGTACTCGTACCCGTTTCTGCGAACGGGGTGAAGAACCCGGCTGCTATGGTGCCGCCGGGTTCCCTTGCTCGTCGCCCGCCAGCTGCAACCCCTTGCCATCGACCTGGATGGTCAGGCTGGGCGAAGCCATGTGGATGCCGTTGGCGTCGAAGTTACGTTTCAGACATGCATTGAACGCGCGCGTGATTTCCGACTGCGTCAGCGGCCGGGTCTTGAACTGTGCCATCACGACCGGCCCGCTGGGGTCGAAGCGGTCCAGCCCGAGGATGTCCAGCCCCGACATCAGGTTGCGTGCGTAGCGGTGATCGCGCGCGATTTCCGTGCCGGTGGTGCGGATCAGCTCGAGCGCCCGGTCGAGGTCGCTGTGGTAGCTGATGCCGATGCTGAACACGGCATAGCCATAGCCGCGCGACAGGTTCTTGACTGCCTTGATCTGGCTGTACGGCAGCGTATGCAGCGCACCGCGGCCGTCGCGCAGCTTGACCGTGCGGATGGTCATGCCTTCGACCACGCCGGCATGGTCAGGCAGCTCGATCGAGTCGCCAATGGCAATCGAATCCTCGACCACGATGAACAGCCCCGTGATCAGGTCCTGCACCAGGCTCTGCGCCCCGAAGCCGATCGCCAGCCCGACCACCCCCGCGCCCGCCAGCAGCGGTGTCACGTTGACGCCCAGGTTGGCCAGCACGGCAATCACTGCGATCACCAGCAGGGCGATGAACGAGGCATTGCGCACCAGCGGCAGGATGGTCTTGGCACGCAGGCTGGGCTGAGCGCCGCGTCCATGCGCCGGCGACAGCGACTGCGTGACGGCGGTGTCGATCAGCAGCCAGACCAGCCAGGCGAGCAGCACGGTGCTGGTCACGCTGAACACCGTCTCGGTGATATGGCGGCCGGCCGCCGACGACTCCGCAAGCCGCACCGGCGACGTGCCCCACACGCGCATCACCATGGCGACAAAGACCATCCAGACCAGCACCCGCACCAGCGCGATCCCGAAGCGGCCGAAGCGCTGCACGTAGGCCGAGCGGCGGCGGTCGCGGAAGCGCGGCGGCTGCGACGTTGCCTTGGGCGAGCGCCTGGCGACCATGGTCAGCAGCAGCGCCGCGACGAACAGTGCGACCGAGGCGACGGTGCGGCGTAGGAACACATCGGCGTGGCCGGCGGCGAGCAGCGTGCCGATCACCGAGGTGACCACCACCGCCAGCACCGGCAAATGCCAGGCCTGTCCGATCAGCCGCAGCAGGTCGGTCATGCCCGGGTGCGACTGGCGGAAGGCCAGCGGCCGCTGGCTGATCAGCTGGCCGATCTGGCGCCGGAAGCAAAGGGCGAACACGCCGATGCCCAGCGCCGCGGCGATATTTGCCGTGGTCGACACCAGCGCGGCGAGGTTGGTGCCGATCACGGCGATGACGCGGCTGTCCGTGGCGCTGTCGCCCAGGGCCGCCAGTGCGCCGATGGCGAATAGCAGCCACGGCGAGCGCGCCAGTAGCTGTCGCACCGCAAGCTGGCGGTGGGCGGTGCGGAACAGGACGAAGATGACCTGGCACATCGCGGCGGCGATGGCACCCGCCACGATGGCGTATGCGACCAGTACCGCCGCCAGGGCGGCTGGCGAATGCGTGAAGGTGCGCGTCGCCATCAGCAGCGTGATGCCGAAGGCGACCACCCAGGGCCCGATATGGCGCAGCATGAAAATGCCGACATCCACCCAGGATGGCACCTCGGGCAGCCTGGAGCGCTCGGTACGCGGACGGGGCGGCGCGCGGCGGCGCCGGATGCGGTGGCCGATCTCCCACAGGCCCCAGCCGCTTGCGGCCCATACCGCCAGCACCAGCGCGAATTCGCGCAGCGAGTCCAGTGCCGGGCGGGTGCCGTGATGGGTCAGCGCGGCGCGCCATTCGTCGCCGGCAAAGCGCGAGCGCCAGCCCCAGTATTGCCACGGCCCGCGGTCCTCGCGCAGGTGCGTGTCGACTTCGTCGAGCACCTCGGCCACGGCGCCGATCAGCCCCGGTGCCGAAGCGCCGGCCGCCGCGGCGGACGCCGGCGCCGGCACCGCGCCGGAAGCGTCCAGGCCGCGCCGCAGGGCCTGCAGCTGGCCGACCAGCGCGCGCCGCTCGCGGTCGTCCTGCAGCGTGGCGATGACCTGGTCGAGCGACTGCGCCAGCGGCACGCTGGCCGGGGCCGCCGGCGCGCTCGCGGGCGCGGGCTTGGCTGGCGCCAGCAGCGTGGCAAGCGGGCCTGCAGCCGTGGCCGGCGCCAGCAGCGCAAACCACAGCGCCAGCACCAGCAGCGCCGGCATAAGCGGCGCCGGCATAAGCGGCACGACATGCGCGGTCAGGCTGGCACATGGTGCGAGCCGGCGTGGCCACATCGATCGGGAGTGGGCGTTGCGATCGGGTTTGCACATGGCTGGATGTCCGTGTCCGGTCCGGCGTGACGTTGCCGGCGGGGGCGCGCGGAAATGACCGTCGATCGCGCCACTGTAGCGCATCGGCGGTGCCGGGTGCCGCACCGCGGCATCCGGCCTGCCGGGCCCCGCCGCACCATTCGTCGCTTCGGACGATGCGTGGCTTGCGCCGATCCACGAATCTCGAACCCACTCCGGCGTGGGCATTTCCGCACCCGCCGGCCTTCACGGATCGCGGACAGATCACGGGCGCGCGCACCGGAGCCGGTGGCCCGCCCGGCCAGACACAAGACACAAAGCACAAAGGAAAGACGGCATGGAACTCAATGCATCGGTATCGGCAGTGGTAACGGGCGGCGCCTCGGGCCTGGGCGCGGCGACGGCGCGGGCGCTGGCGGCGCAAGGCGTGCGCGTGGCGCTGTTCGACCTCAACGTCGAGAAGGGCGAAGCGCTGGCGCGCGAGCTGGGCGGTGTGTTCTGCCAGGTCAACGTGACTTCCGAGGCCGAGGTCGAAGCCGGCTTCGCCAAGGCGCGCGCCGCTATCGGCCAGGAGCGCATCCTGGTCAACTGCGCCGGCACCGGCAACGCCATCAAGACCGCGTCGCGTTCCAAGGAGGCGCCGGACCAGATCAAGTTCTTCCCGTCCGATGCCTTCGAGCGCATCGTCCAGATCAACCTGATCGGCACCTTCCGCTGCATCGCGCGCTCGGCGGCAGGCATGCTGACGCTGGACACCGCGGGCGGCGAGCGCGGCGTGATCATCAACACCGCATCGGTGGCGGCGCAGGATGGCCAGATGGGGCAGGCCGCGTACTCGGCGTCCAAGGCCGGCGTGGTCGGCATGACGCTGCCGATCGCGCGCGACCTGGCGGGCGAGGGCATCCGCGTCAATACCATCCTGCCAGGCATCTTCAATACGCCGCTGCTGCAGGGCGCCGCCGAGAACGTCAAGGCCGCGCTGGCTGCTTCGGTGCCGTTCCCCAAGCGCCTGGGCCAGCCGGAAGAGTTCGCCTCGCTGGCCGTCGAGATGTGCCGCAACGGCTATTTCAACGGCGAATCCGTGCGGCTGGACGGCGCCATCCGGATGGCGCCGCGCTGAGCGAAGCGGCCTGGATCCAATCAACACGGAGACGCGGATGGATTTCAGCTACCTGAGCACGCTGCCTGATGCCGTGCGCCATTTCGCCGGGCTGCGGCCCGACGCGGTGGCGTATGCGTTCGAGGGCCGCCAGACCACCTACGCCGGCTTCGAGCGCAATACCGACCGGGTCGCGCAGGCGCTGCTGGCCGAGGGTATCCACGCGGGCGACCGCATTGCCTATATCGGCAAGAACAGCGACCACTACTTCGAACTGCTGCTCGGCGCGGCCAAGGCCGGCGTCGTCACCACGCCGGCCAGCTGGCGCCTGGCGCCGCCGGAGATCGAATTCATCGTCGGCCATTGCGATGCGGTGGTGCTGTTCGTCGGGCCGGAATCGGCGGCGATGGCGAAGTCGCTGCTGCCGGCGTTGCCGATGGTGCGCAAGGTGGTGCTGATGGAACCGTGCGCCGACGGCGGCGATGCCCCTTGCTACACCGACTGGCGCGACGCGCAGCCGGCCACCCCGCCGGCACACCGGCCGGCGCCGCATGATGTGGTGCTGCAGCTGTACACCTCGGGCACCACCGGGCGGCCCAAGGGCGCGATGCTGACGCACCGCAACCTGACCATCGGCACCGAGGTCAGCGAGCGCGAAGGCATTCCCTGGTCGCACTGGACTGCCGACGATATCTCGCTGGTGGCGATGCCGGTGGCGCATATCGGCGGCTCGGGCTGGGGACTGCGCAATCTGCTCTCGGGCGCCAAGGGCGTGGTCGCGCGCGAATTTGACCCGAGCGCGGTGCTGGATTTCATCGAGCACGAGCGCGTCAGCAAGCTGTTCATGGTGCCGGCGGCCATGCAGATCGTGCTGCGCGACCCGCGCGCGCACCAGGTGGACTACTCGCGGCTGAAGTACCTGCTGTACGGTGCCGCGCCGATTCCGGCGGCGCTGTTGCGCGAGGGTATCGAGGTGTTCGGCTGCGGCTTCGTGCAGCAGTACGGCATGACCGAGACCACCGGCACCATCGTCGCACTGCCGCCCGAGGACCACACCACCGAAGAGGTGCCGCGCATGCGTGCCGCAGGCAAGCCGCTGCCGGGCGTGGAAATCAAGATAGTGGACTATGAAGGGCGCGCGCTCGGGCCGGATGAAGTCGGCGAGATCGTGGTGCGCTCGCAGCACAACATGGCCGGCTACTGGAAGCAGCCCGAGGAGACCGCGCGCACCATCGACGCCGATGGCTGGCTGCGCACCGGCGACGCGGGCTACATGGATGCGCAGGGCTACCTGTACATCCACGACCGCGTCAAGGACATGATCATCAGCGGTGGCGAGAACGTCTATCCGGCCGAGGTCGAAAGCGCGATCTACGGCCACCCGCAGGTGGCCGACGTGGCGGTGATCGGCGTGCCGGACGAGAAGTGGGGCGAGGCGGTCAAGGCCATCGTCGTGCTCAAGCCGGGGCAGTCGCCCGACCGCGACGGCATCATTGCGTGGACGCGCCAGCGGCTGGCCGGCTACAAGGTGCCGAAGAGCATCGAGTTCGTCGACGCACTGCCGCGCAATCCGTCCGGCAAGCTGCTGCGGCGCAAGCTGCGCGAGCCGTTCTGGGAGGGGATGAGCCGGCAGGTGAACTAAGTCTGGCTCCCTGTTCCGCGAGCGGGGCAGGGAGCAGCATCTACTTCTTCTTGATCACGCTGACCTTGCCGTCCGCCTCCAGGTACAGCGACTTGATCTCCTCGAGCTTCTCGACTCCCTGTTCACGGTATTTGGCTTCCAGCTCTTCGTCGGTGATCGATTCGCGCCGCATGTTTTCGCGCAGCCTGGTGCCGTTGCGCACGAGCAGGATTTTCTTCGCTTCGGCAAAGCGCTGGAACGTGGGGAAATGGTAGGCCAGCAGGTCGATCAGCCGGTTCCACGCGATCAGCGTGGCGACCAGCAGCATGGCGTCGGCAATGCCTTCACCCTTGCCGGCCATGCCGTTCTGCGCCGCGTCGGCGACGATCACCACCAGCAGCAGGTCGGCAATGCCCATCGAGCCGATATCGCGCCGCACCACGAACCGGAACATCAGGAACAGCGCCCAGTACATCACCGTGCCGCGAATGACGGTCTCGAGCGGCGAGATGGTGAAGAAGAACGCTTCGCGCCAGTCGAACGAGAAGTCCATGCCCGGAACGCAGCAACTTCCGGGCCACTTTGCAGGGAGGGCACTTGTGCACGCCACGCCGCCGCGCCGACAGTAATTCTTGCAGCGGCTGCGTACGGATTGCCGTAGCGCAGCCGGCGGGCTGCCGCTTGTGCAGGAGGCAGCCGGTGCGAGGTCAGTCGGCCTGGATGCCGAATTCCTTCACGATCTTCGTATAGCGCGTGGTATCCGCCGCGATCAGCTTCGACAGCGAGGCTGGCTCGCCACCCGCCGGCGTGACCGCGATGGTGGCCATGCGCGACACCACGTCGGGCATCTTCAGGATGTCGTTGACGTGCGTGTTGAGCGTGCGCACCACGTCGGCGGGCATGTTCTTCGGACCCAGCAGCGCCTGCCAGGCGCCGATCTCGACATCCTTGTAGCCCAGCTCCGCCAGCGTCGGCACGCTGGGTGCGAACGGCGAGCGCTTCAGGTCCGCCACCGCCAGCGGCACCAGGCTGCCGTTGCCCACGTACTGCGCCACCGCTCCGTACGTGACGTAGGTCACCGGCACCTGGCCGCCGATCACGTCGACAATGGCGGGCGCCAGGCCTCGGTATGGCACCTGGCTGATCTTGATGCCGGCGGACTTGTTGAACAGTTCGCCCATGATGTGCATCGGCGAGCCGTTGCCCGGCGTGGCATAGGTTTCTACCTTGCCGGACTTGGCGCGCGCCACCAGGTCGCTGACCTTGGTGATGCCGGTGCCCTTGTTGACCACCACGAACAGCGACTGCGTGCCGATCTGCGAGATCGGCGTGAAGTCATGCTGCACGTCGTAGGTGGCGCCGGTGCCGGCCTTCAGCACCAGCGGTGCGATGGCCACGGTGTTGGGCGCCAGCAGCAGCGTGTAGCCGTCCGGGTTGGCGCGCGCGACATAGGCGCTGCCGATGGTGCCGGCGGCGCCGGTGCGGTTTTCCACCACCACCGACTGCTTCAGCCGTGGGGCCAGCTTTTCCGCGAACATGCGGGCCAGGACGTCGACATCGCCGCCGGCCGGATAGGCGACGACGATGGTAATGGGTTTGCTCGGGTACGCGCCCTGCGCCAGGGAGGTGCCGGTGCAGAGTACGGAGGCGGCGGCGGCCAGCGTGGCCAGGACTTTGCGGCGTGCAGACTTCATGATGTTCAGACCTCGGTAAAACCTGGCGCCCGGCGGGGGCCGGGGCCAACATGGCCGGTGAAGCGGCTGGTGAAGCCCGGCGCGCGGCGCCGGGGCGTGGTGGCCAACTCGGCCGACTCAGAAGATGTGCTTGATGCCGAGCATCGAGCCCCACTGGTTTGCGCCAGGGCGGGGGTTGGAGCCGGGCGAACCACCGCTCACCGACATGGCGAGCTGGCCGTCGTTGTTGATGTAGCCCGCGGTGGCATAAACCGAGGTGCGCTTGCTGAAACTGTATGTCGCGCGCAGCGCGTAGAGCATGGCCTCGTTGTCGCTGCCGTGGTAGTTCAGGAAGTAGACCTGGCCGGCCAGGTTGACCGCGGGGGTGATGTCATAGGACACGCCGGCGTAGTACAGGTCGCTGACCGGCGTGGGGCTGCCTTCGTTGTCGCGGCGGATCCAGCCGGCGCCAAGCTTGGTGTTCTTCAGCAGCATGTAGCCGCCCAGCGACAGGCGGTCGTCGGTCAGGTTGCTGTTGGTCAGGCCGCCGAAGGCGCCGGGGCCGCCGCGCTGCGAATCGTAGGCCGCGATCAGGCCCCAGGTCTTGCTGTCATAGCCGATCATGGCCGACCACTCGCGGCAGGCCTTCTTGTCGGCGGGGTTCTCGCCGGCGCAATTGGTGCCGGCCGGGCTGGGGCCGGCGTTGACCGCGTCGCGGCCGAAGCTGTACGTCGCGCCAACCACGAAGCCATTGAAGTTGGCCTTGTACGCCACCGCGTTATCGGCGCGCGTGTTGGGCAGGTAGCTGTCGAGCGAGCCCGAACCGTACACGTTCGGGCCCAGGATATCGCTGTCGAGGATGGCCCAGAACAGCATCGTGTACTGGCGGCCGAACGACAGCTGGCCATACTGGTTGCTCAGCCCGACCAGCGCCTGGCGCCCGAACAGGCGGCCGCCCTGGTTGGCGTTGCCCGTGTCGGGGGAAAAGCCCGATTCCAGCACGAACAGGCCCTTCAGCCCGCCGCCCAGGTCTTCCGTGCCGCGGATGCCCCAGCGCGACGGCACCGTGGCGGTGTTGTTGGGCACGCGCACCAGGCTGTCGCCGTTGGCGCCGACATTGCTCACATACTCGACACCGGTATCGATGACGCCATAAAGCGTCACCGAAGATTGGGCCGAGGCCAGCAGGGGGGAAGCCGCGAGCAGCGCCGCGGCGGTTCGTGCAAGTTTCATCTACCAGTTTCCTTCCGTTTTTCTGTCTTGTATTCGTCTTTGTGGTCCGGGCCGCTGCGATGGCGGGCGGATTCAGGGCAGGCTCGTTGTTGGCAGGGGTGTCTCCTCTTGTTGGCCCGTGTGAGCCGTCAGAAGCGGTGATGCCTGGCGAAAAATGCCGTCATAGCCGCTTTCGTGTTTTATATATGGAACATCAAACAACATAAGAAACGTTGAGCGAAATATAGCTTCGAGTTTCGAAAAGCGGTGAGGAGGGTTATCCCTAGTGCGGTACGGCGATGACATGCTGGGCAGCCGCCGACTGCACTCGCGGGAAGCCTGGCGTGCGCGCGGCACGGTGCGTCGTCACGCCTCTGCGCGGCCATCCAAGGCCCGTCCTTTCACGCGTTTTGCCGCACCGCCAAAGGCATTGCGCCCGATGCAAAGGCCAACGGCCGGCCACGCCGCGCAAACGGTGCGTGCACCAGCCCCGGTGCGTTGGGCTTTTCTAGCCGGATAGACCTATCGTTTACCCTGATCCAGTTTCCCGATACGCACGCCTATGCTTCAGAGGTTTTATTTGCAAACCTAAGTTTTATATATGAAACAAAATCAGCCCCCCACTTTTTCGCAGCCGGACCGGCGGCTCCTGGAGGCCCTGAGCAACGGGTTTGCGGAACGCGAGGTAACGGTGGACGGCGGCGCACAGGTGGCTTACCGCAGCGGCGGCACCAGCGGGCCCTCGATCGTGCTGCTGCATGGCATCAGCTCAGGCGCAGCTTCATGGCTGCCTTGCGCCAGCCTGCTGGCCGCGCAGGCGCGCGTGATCGCCTGGGACGCGCCGGGCTACGGCAATTCGACGCCGCTGGCGCAGCAGCGCCCGCTGGCATCCGACTACGCGCAACGGCTGGACGGCATGCTGCAGGCGCTGGCGATCCAGCCTGCCCTGATCGTCGGCCATTCGCTGGGCGCACTGATGGCCGCGGCCTATGTCGCCAATGCACGCAACCTGCCCGCGCGGCTGCTGCTGCTGAGCGTGGCCCAGGGATACGGCGCCGCGGGCAAGGAGGCGCAGGCGCAGCAGGTGGCACAGCAGCGGCTGGCGGCATTGGACACGCTCGGCGTGGAAGGGCTGGCGCAACGCGGGCCCGCCCGGCTGCTGAGCGAGCTGGCCGATGCCGGGGCACAGTCGTGGGTGCGCTGGAACATGCAGCGGCTCAACCCGGACGGCTATCGCCAGGCCGTGGCGATGCTGTGCGGCGACGATATCGACCGTTACCTGTCGCGCCGTCCGCCATTGCTGCCCACGCGCATCGCCTGCGGGAGCCACGACGTGGTGACCACGCCGGTGGCCTGCGGCACGCTGGCCGAACGCTTCGACCTGCCGCTGGCCCTGATCCCCGACGCCGGCCATGCGTGCTACATCGAGCAGGCCGCCGCCACTGCACGGCTGATCCGCTCGGCGCTGCCTGAAGGCACCGCCTGATCCCACCGGCGCCGCCAGCAGCGCGGCGCCGCTGCCTTGGCGCGCCGCTTGCGCCACCTGACCCGGACTCACGGGTTTACCCCAGTCAATTTTTGCGGTCGCGTTGTCTATAGTCGTACCTGTGTTCAATATCTAAACCAGTGTTTCATTAGTAAAACACGACGGACGCAAAAGCAGGGCGCGTCCGGGCGGTTCGGAACACGGTCCCCCAAGCTGCAAGACATGGAGCAAAGCGCAATGGAAAGCCTCTCGTACAACCCGAACCTGGTGCCCTGGGAGCGTCCGGCGCCGAACAACGTCGCAGGCAAGGGCCATATCGAACAGCCCGGCAAGGTTGCCAACATCGTGTGGCAGACCCGCGCCAGCGCCCCGAGCGCCTATGAGAACGCGCTTGGCGATGCGCTCGAGGCCGCCTTCGAAGGCGGTGCGCAGAACCCGCAGGACATCGTGCGCGCGTTCAACGCCGCCGGCTTCCTGACCGTCGACAGCCAGCCCTGGACCGAAGAGCGTTTCCTGTCGGAAATGCGCCGTCTGGGTGCCTGAACCAAGCCGCCCCGGAACAGCGTTTTAGCGAGAACCACATGGAATCGAACAAGCAAGCCCGCGCCGAAGCCCGCCTGAACACCGGCCTGCGCAATTACTGGTATCCGGTCGCCGCCTCGTGGGCGGTGTCCCACGCCCCGATCGGCATCACCCGCCTGAGCCAGAACATCGTGCTGTGGCGCGACGGCGCCGGCCAGGTCCACGCGCTGGAAGACCGCTGCCCGCACCGCGGCGCGCGCCTGTCGATGGGCTGGAACCTCGGCGACCGCGTCGCCTGCTGGTACCACGGCGTGGAAGTCGGCGGCGACGGCCAGGTCAAGAGCGTGCCGGCGGTCGAGAGCTGCCCGCTGGAAGGCCGCACCTGCGTGCGCAGCTACCCGGTGCAGGAAAAGGCCGGCGCGATCTTCCTGTGGTTCGGCGACCAGGCGCCGCAAGGCGAAGGCAGCCCCGACGAGCTGCGCCTGCCGGAAGAACTGGTCAGCGAGGAACACAGCAACTTCCTGTGCGTGGCGCACTGGGACTGCAACTACCGCTACGCCATCGACAACGTGATGGACCCGATGCACGGCGCCTACCTGCACGCGGTGTCGCACTCGATGGCCTGTGGCGAAAAGTCCGCCGTGATGCAGATCCGCGAAACCGAGCACGGCCTGGTGTTCGAGAAGACCGGCCAGCGCGGCGTCAACTTCGACTGGGTGGAATTCGGCGAGACCGGCACGCTGTGGCTGCGCCTGGCGATCCCGTACCGCGCCAGCGTCGGCCCCGGCGGTCCGTTCGGCATCGTCGGCATGGCAACGCCGGTGGATGAAGACCACTGCATGGTGTTCTTCTGGCGTACCCGCCACGTGCAGGGCTGGGAGCGCGACGTGTGGCGCTTTCTGTATCGCAATCGCCTGGAGCAGCTGCACTGGGACGTGCTGGAGCAGGACCGCGTGGTGCTGGAAATGATGGCCCCCAACGCGCGCGACCACGAGATGCTGTACCAGCACGATGCCGGCATCACGCGCGTGCGCCGTCTGCTGAAGCGCCGCGCCGAGCAGGAAGTCGCCGACGAGCCGGTTGCCATGCTGAAGCCGGCGCAAGCCTCCGGAGCCGCCAGCCATGCCTGAGGCCATCAAGAACAACACGCTGCTGGCAGGCCGCAAGGTGCTGGTCACCGGCGCCGCGCGCGGCCTGGGCCTGGCCTTCGTCAAGTCGCTCGCCGAAGCCGGCGCCAGCGTGGCGATGGCCGACATCCTGGCCGAGCGCCTGCAGCAGGAAGCTGACGCGCTGCGGGCTGCCGGACTGAAAGTGGTGCCGGTCACGCTGGACCTGTCGGACCCCGCCTCGGTGCAGGCCTGCGCCGACGCGGCGGTGAAGGCCCTGGGCGGCCTCGACGGCCTGGTCAACAACGCCGCCGTGACCGATTCGGGCGGCCGCGACGCCAGCGCCATCGACATCGCAACCTGGGACCGCGTGATGAACGTCAACGTGCGCGGCACCTGGCTGATGACCGCCGCCTGCCTGCCGGCGCTGCGCGCCAGCGGCCGTGGCGCGGTGGTCAACCTGGCCTCGGATACGCCGCTGTGGGGCGCGCCCAACCTGCTCGCCTATGTGGCCAGCAAGAGCGCCATCATCGGCATGACCCGTTCGCTGGCGCGCGAGCTGGGCAAGGACCAGATCACCGTCAACGCGGTGGCCCCGGGCCTGACGCTGGTGGAAGCCACCGAATACGTGCCCCAGCACCGCCACGACCTGTACCGCGAGCAGCGCGCGATCTCGCGCGAGCAACTGCCCGACGACGTCTGCGGCGCGGTGCTGTTCGCACTGTCCGACCTCGCCCGTTTCGTGACCGGCCAGACGCTGGCGGTCAACGGCGGCTTTGTCATGCATTGATCCAACCGATCCACCGAAAGCCACATCAAAAGCAGAAGGAATCCAAATGAGCGATCTTTCCCAACAGCAAAACATCAAGCGTTCCTGGGACCAGCCGGACGGCGCCTCGTTCGACCAGTGGATGGAAAGCCGCGTCGCGCGCTTCTCCACGCGTAAGTACGACTGGGACGCGCTGAAGTTCCAGGCCGACTACGACCCCAAGTACCGCCGCGCGCAGATGCGCTACCTGGGCACCGGCGGCACCGGCGTGGCCGCTGACACCAACACGGTGCCGAGCGAACACTTCACCTTCTCGACGATGATCATCCCGGCCGGTCATGAAGGCCCGTCGCATATCCACACCGACGTGGAAGAGGTGTTCTTCGTTATGCGCGGCAAGATCAAGCTGATCCTGGAAAAGGACGGCGAGCGCTTCGAGACCATCCTGACCGACCGCGACCTGGTCTCGGTGCCGCCGGGCGTGTACCGCGAGGAAATCAATATCGGCGAGGAAGACGCGCTGATGTGCGTGATGCTCGGCGCCCAAAAGCCGATCACGCCAACCTACCCGCCCGAGCACCCGCTGTCGAAGATCAAGCGCTGATGCGCCACCGGCCCGTCCGCACGCACTGACCATGAACACCAACGCCTTCCCGACGACGCCAGCCGCCAACGAGACCCCGGACAAGTACATCGTCCCGGGCCTGGAGCGCGGGCTGCGCCTGCTCGGCGAGTTCAGCAGCAAGGACCGCACCATGTCGGCCGCGGAACTGGCGCGCCGCCTGAAGGTGCCGCGCTCCACCGTGTTCCGCCTGCTGGCCACGCTGGAAATGCTGGGCTTTGTCGAGCGCGCCGACGGCGGCCGCGATTTCCGGCTGGGCATGGCGGTGCTGCGCCTCGGGTTCGAGTACCTGGCGTCGCTGGAGCTGACCGAGCTGGGCCGCCCGCTGCTGGAGCGGCTGCGCGACGAGATCGGCTATCCGACCAACCTGGTGGTGCGCGACGGGCGTTCGATCGTGTATGTGGCCAAGGCGGTGTCGCCGCGGCCCTTCGCCAGCTCGGTCAACGTCGGCACGCGTTTGCCGGCGCATGCCACGGTGCTGGGCCGGGTGTTGCTCGAAGACCTGTCGCTGGCGGAACTGCGCGCGCTGTATCCGGAGGCGCAGCTGGAAGTGTTCTCCGACAGCACGCCGCGCACGGCCGATGCGCTCTTTGCCATCGTGCAGCGCGACCGCGAGCGCGGCTATGTGCTGCAGGAAGGCTTCTTCGAGGCCAGCATCTCGACCATCGCCGCGCCGGTGCGCGACCGCACCGGCAAGGTGGTGGCGGCGCTCGGCGCCACCATCCCCGCCGCGCATATCGATCCGGAACAGCTGGACGCGATGGTGGAGAAGGTGAGGAACACCGCGGGCGAGCTGTCGCGCCTGCTCGACTACCGGCCGTCGCTGCACAGCGCCGGCAAGGTCGTGAATCTGTATCGGGAGTGAGGACAATGTCCATGATTGAACTCGGCGGCAAGGTTGCCGTCGTTACCGGCGGGTCCTCCGGCATCGGGCTGGCGACCGTCGAACTGCTGCTCGAAGCGGGCGCCGCAGTCGCAGTGTGCGGCCGCGACGAAGCCCGCCTGCGCAGCGCCGAAGCGCAGCTGCGCGAGACATTCCCCGGGTGCCGGCTCCATGCCGCCACCTGCGACGTGCTCAGGCCGGAACAGGTCGCCGCCTTCGCCGCCGACGTGCAGGCCACGCTGGGCAACGTCGACATGCTGGTCAACAACGCCGGCCAGGGCCGCGTGTCCACCTTCGCCAACACCGAAGACGCGGCCTGGATGGACGAACTGCAGCTCAAGTTCTTCTCCGTGATCCACCCGACGCGCGCGTTCTTGCCGCAGCTGGAGAAGTCGGGCCAGGGCGCCATCGTCTGCGTCAACTCGCTGCTGGCGCAGCAGCCCGAGCCGCACATGGTGGCGACTTCCGCCGCGCGCGCCGGCGTGCTGAACCTGGTGCGCTCGATGGCCACCGAGTTCGCGCCCAAAGGTGTCCGCGTCAACGGCATCCTGATCGGGCTGGTCGAGTCGGGCCAGTGGCGCCGCCGCTTCGAGGCGCGCCCCGAAGAAGACCGCCACCTGGACTGGGGCGCGTGGACCGCGCGCCTGGCCCAGCAGAAACATATTCCCCTTGGACGTCTGGGACTGCCTGTCGAGGCAGCCCGCGCCATCCTGTTCCTTGCCTCGCCGTTGTCTTCGTACACCACGGGCAGCCATATCGATATCTCCGGAGGACACTCCCGTCATGCCTAATCAACACCAGTACGAACAACAGCAGGTCACCGTCGGCTGCGCCATCACGGCGTTCCTTGAGCAGTGCGGGGTCAAGGCCGCGTTCGGCGTGATCTCGATCCACAACATGCCGATCCTCGACGCCATGGGCGAGCGCGGCAAGATCCGCTTCGTGCCGGCGCGCGGCGAAGCGGGCGGCACCAACATGGCCGACGCCTGTGCCCGCACCACCGGCGGCCTGGGCGTGTGCCTGACCAGCACCGGCACCGCCGCGGGCAACGCCGCCGGCGCCATGGTCGAAGCGCTGACCGCCGGCACGCCGATGCTGCATATCACCGGCCAGATCGAGACGCCGTACCTGGACCAGAGCCTGGCCTACATCCACGAAGCGCCGGACCAGCTCACCATGCTGAAGGCCGTGTCGAAGGCCGCTTTCCGCATCCGCAGCGCCGACACCGCGATCAGCACCATCAAGCTGGCGGTGCAGACCGCGCTGACGGCGCCGACCGGCCCGGTCAGCGTGGAAATCCCCATCGACATCCAGGCCGCGCTGATCGACATGCCGGTTGACCTGCAGCCGCTGCCGGTGCCGCAGCACGTGCCGTCGGCGCACGCGCTCGATGCGCTGGCCGAGCGCCTGGTCAACGCCCGGCGCCCGCTGCTGTGGCTGGGCGGCGGTGCGCGCCACGCCAGCAAGCAGGTGCAGCGCCTGCTCGACCTGGGCTTCGGCGTGGTCACCAGCACGCAAGGCCGCGGCATCGTGGCGGAGGACGATCCGCGCTCGCTGGGCGCCTACAACCTGCACAAGCCGGTCGAGGCCTTCTACCAGACCTGCGACGCGATGCTGGTGGTGGGTTCGCGCCTGCGCGGCAACGAAACGCTGAAGTACGAACTGAAGCTGCCGCGCCCGCTGCTGCGCATCGACGCCGATCCCGCCGCCGAAGGCCGCTGCTACCTGAGCGACTACTTTGTCAGCGGTGACGCCGCGCTGGCGCTGGACGCCCTCGCAGATCGACTCGAAAAGCGTATGAAGGTCGACCCGGCCTTCGCCGCCGACCTGCGCCGCGCGCACGACACCGCCGTCAACAGCCTGGTCGATGGCCTGGGCCCGTACTCGGCACTGGTGCAGGCATTGCAAGGTGCTGTGGGCCGCAACTTCAACTGGGTGCGCGACGTGACCGTGTCGAACAGCACCTGGGGCAACCGCGAACTGCGCATCTTCGACTCGCGCGCCGGCGTGCATGCGCTGGGCGGCGGCATCGGCCAGGGCCTGGCGATGGGCATCGGCGCCGCGATCGGCGCGGCGGCTACCGCATCGGGCAAGAAGACCTTCACTCTGGCCGGCGACGGCGGCTTCATCCTGAACCTGGGTGAGCTGGCCACTGCCGTGCAGGAACGCGCCGACATGGTCATCGTGCTGATGAACGACAAGGGCTACGGCGTGATCAAGAACATCCAGGACGCACAGTACGGCGGCCGCCGCCACTACGTGGACCTGCATACGCCCGACTACGCCGCGCTGGCGAAGTCACTGTCGCTGCGCCATGCGCGCGTCAGCAGCCTGGCCGAAGTCGGTGCCGCGCTGGAGCAGGCCACGGTCGAGCCCGGCCCGTTCCTGCTGGAAATCGACATGCTGTCGATCGGCAGCTTCAAGACCGTGTTTGCCGGCCCGCCGGTGAACAAGGAAACCCCGGCTTCGGAACAGGCCACCGTCAGCGCCTGAGGAGAGCAGAAAAATGCTGCATGTGTCCATGATTGGGTGCGGTGCGATCGGCCGCGGCGTGCTTGAGCTGCTCAAGAGCGATCCCGACGTCGCCTTCGACGTGGTGATCGTGCCCGAGAGCGCGATGGACGAGGCCCGCGGCGCGCTCTCCGCGCTGGCGCCCAGCGCCCGCGTGGCCACGCACCTGGACGACCAGCGTCCCGACCTGCTGGTCGAGTGCGCTGGCCACCATGCGCTGGAAGAGCACATCGTGCCGGCGCTGGAGCGCGGCATCCCGTGCATGGTGGTGTCGGTGGGCGCGCTGTCCGAGCCCGGCATGGCCGAGCGGCTGGAGGCGGCGGCGCGCCGCGGCGGCACGCAGGTGCAGCTGCTGTCCGGCGCGATCGGCGCGATCGACGCGCTGGCCGCGGCCCGCGTCGGCGGGCTGGACGAAGTCATCTACACGGGCCGCAAGCCGGCGCGTGCGTGGGTTGGCACGCCGGCCGAGAAGCTGTTCGACCTGGATGCGCTGACCGAGACGACGGTGATCTTCGAAGGCACGGCGCGCGATGCCGCGCGCCTGTACCCGAAGAACGCCAACGTCGCCGCCACCGTGTCGCTGGCCGGCCTCGGGCTGGACCGCACGTCGGTGAAGCTGCTGGCCGATCCGCATGCGGTGGAGAACGTGCATCATGTGGAAGCGCGTGGGGCGTTCGGCGGGTTTGAGCTGACGATGCGCGGCAAGCCGCTGGCGGCGAATCCGAAGACTTCGGCGCTGACGGTGTTCAGCGTGGTGCGGGCGCTGGGGAATCGGGCGCACGCGGTTTCGATTTAAGGGACTGAGGCGCCAACGACCGCTGCGTGTTTGCTCCCCTCTCTCGCTTGCGGGAGAGGGGAGTCCCGCCGCAGCATGGGTGGGGGCATCGCAGCGAAACAACGCAGTAAGGCCGGCAGCACAGCACCGCAGGCAACGACAGACATAGCAGGCAACGACATGAACCCACAAGAAGTACTTCCCATCTGCATCGCAGGCGAATGGCGCCTCGGCACCGGCGACCGCTACGCCACGCGCTATCCCGCGACTGGCGAAGTCGTCGCCGAACTCAATGCCGCCAGCCTTGCCGACGTCGAAGAAGCAGTGCAGGGCGCGCAGCGCGCGTTCGAGACCAGCGGCTGGGCCCAGCGCAAGCCCCACGAGCGCGCCGCCGTGCTGTACCGCGTGGCCGAGCTGATCCGCGCACAAGCCGAGCCGCTGGCCCAGCGCCAGCGCCTCGACAACGGCAAGCCCATCAGCGAGACGCGCGCGCTGGTCGCCAGTGCCGCCGGCACCTTCCAGTTCTTTGCCGCTGCCTGCGAAACGCTGGAAGAAACCATCACGCCGCAGCGCGGCGACTGCCTGACCATGAGCGTGTACGAGCCGATGGGCGTGGTCGCGGCGATCACGCCGTGGAACTCGCCGATCGCCAGCGAGGCGCAGAAGATGGCGCCCGCGCTGGCCGCCGGCAACGCCGTGGTGGTCAAGCCCGCCGAAGTCACGCCGCTGATGGCACTGGAACTGGCGCGCATCTGCGAAGAAGCCGGCGTGCCCAAGGGCCTGATCAGCGTGCTGCCCGGCAAGGGTTCGGTGATCGGTGACGCCATCACCAAGCATCCGCTGGTGCGCCGCGTGTCGTTCACCGGCGGCACCACCACCGGCAAGCACATCGCGCATATCGCCGCCGACAAGATGATGCCGGTGTCGCTGGAGCTCGGCGGCAAGTCGCCGACCATGGTGTTCGACGACGCCGAACTCGACCACGCGGTCAACGGCGTGCTGTACGGCATCTTCAGCTCGTCGGGCGAATCGTGCATCGCGGGCTCGCGCCTGTTCGTGGCGCGTTCGCAATACGAGGCCTTCATGGACCGCCTGGCGCACGGGGCCGCGCAGTTGCGCGTGGGTGATCCCGCCGACGAGCGCACGCAGATGGGGCCGCTGATCACCGACCGCCACCGCGACAGCATCGAATCGTATGTCGCGACCGGCGTGCACGAAGGCGGCCAGCTTCGCACCGGCGGTTTGCGTCCCGACGTGGCCGGCCTGCCCAATGGCTACTTCTATACGCCGACCATCATCGAAGGCCTGGATAACAACGCCCGCATCTGCCAGGAAGAGATCTTTGGCCCGGTGCTGGTGGCGATCCCGTTCGACGACGAGGACGACCTGATCGAACAGGCCAACGACAGCGTCTACGCGCTGGCCGCCGGCATCTGGACGCGCGACTACAAGCGCGCCTGGCGCGTGGCACGTGCCGTGCAAGCGGGCAACGTGTGGATCAACACCTACAAGCAGTTCTCGATTGCGACGCCGTTCGGCGGCTGGCGCGACAGCGGCCTCGGCCGCGAGAAGGGACGGCTGGGCATCCTGCAGTACATGGAGCAGAAAAGCGTGTACTGGGGCCTGAACGAACAACCGCTGCCGTGGGCCAACCACTGAACCCGGCAGGCTGGAGAGAAGCAATGATCAAGGTATTGGGAATCGACGAGATCGTCTACGGCGCGGATGACTTTGACGCCTGCCGGGGCTTTTTCTCGGACTGGGGCCTGGCCATCAAGCGCGATGACGCGCAGGGCCTGGACTTCGAAACGCTGAACGGCTGCCGCGTGCTGGTGCGCCGCATCGACGATCCTTCGTTGCCGCCCGCGATCGAGGCCGGCCCGACGCTGCGCGAAGTGGTGTGGGGCGTCGAATCGCAGGCATCGCTCGATCATCTGGCCGGCGCGATCGCCGATGCGCCGGGCTTCATCAGGCAAGGCGAGGGCGACACGCTGCGCATCGGCTGCACGGACCCGAACGGCCTGGCCGTGCGCTTCCAGGTCACGCACAAGCATGACGTGCAGGTCGAATGCGCGCTGATGAACACGTGGAACGACAAGCCGCGCATGAACCAGCGCAGCCCGATCTACGACCACGCCACGCCGATCGAAGTCGGCCACGTGGTGTTCTTTGTGAAGGACGTCAAGGCCACCGAGCAGTTCTATGTGGAGAAGTTCGGTTTCGTGCCCTCTGACCGCTACCCGGACCGTGGCGCGTTCCTGCGCTGCACGGCGGACGGCGGCCACCATGACCTGTTCCTGCTGCAGCTGCCGGAACCGAAAAGCGGCCTGAACCATGTCGCCTTCACCGTGCGCGATATCCATGAAGTGTTCGGCGGCGGCATGCACGTCTCGCGCAAGGGCTGGGACACGCAGCTCGGCCCGGGCCGGCATCCGATTTCCTCGGCCTATTTCTGGTACTTCAAGAATCCCGCCGGCGGCCTGATTGAGTACTACGCCGATGAAGACCAGCTCGACGAACACTGGGAGCCGCGTGCCTTCGAACCGGGCCCGACCATGTTCGCCGAATGGGCGATCGAGGGCGGCATCGACGGCAACACCCGCCGCCAGAAGAACGCGGGCGGCCCGGCAGGCAAGTTCCTGACCGAGAAGCGGTAAGCAGAGAAGCGCAACAGAAGGAAGCAGCAATGAGTGCCCACCAGTCCCTGACCCTGCGCGTCCAGGCCATGCGCTACGAAGCGCGCGGCGTGGTCAGCATCGAACTGCAAGATCCCGAAGGGAAGACCCTGCCCGAGTACAGCCCGGGCGCCCACATCGACCTGCACCTGGGCAACGGCCTGGTGCGCAGCTACTCGCTGTGCGGCGCGCCGGAAGCGCGCAACCGCTACACCGTGGGCGTGCTGCTTGACCGCGGCAGCCGCGGCGGCTCGCGCTACGTGCACGAGCAGCTGCGCGTCGGCGCCACGCTGACGGTAGGCGCGCCGCGCAACAACTTCGAGCTGGACGAGAGCGCGGCGCACACCGTGCTCGTGGCCGGCGGCATCGGCGTCACGCCGATCGTCTGCATGGCGCGCCGGCTGGCGGAACTGGGCAAGTCGTTCACGCTGGTCTACTGCGCGCGTTCGCGCGCCGAGGCGGCGTTCGTCGAAACGCTGTCGGCCTACGGCGACGCGGTGCGCTTCCATTTCGACGACGAAGCGGGCGCGCCGCCGGACCTGAAGGCCATGCTGGGCGGTCAGGACGCGCAGACGCATTTCTACTGCTGCGGCCCCGGCCCGATGCTGAATGCGTTCGAGGCCGCGTGCGAGGCGCATGCCTATCCCAACGTCCATATCGAGCGCTTTGCCGCCGACCCGTCGACCGAGGCGGTGCAGGAAGGTGAGTTCGTGGTGCAGTTGTCGCGCACCGGCTCGCTGGTCAAGGTGCCGTCGGGCAAGTCGCTGCTCGATGCGCTGCTCGATTCCGGCGTGGAAGTCGAGTACAGCTGCCGCGAAGGCGTGTGCGGCTCGTGCGAGACCGCCGTGCTGGAAGGCTGCCCGGACCACCGCGACAGCGTGCTGAGCAACAGCGAGCGCGCCAGCAACAAGACCATGATGGTGTGCGTATCCGGGTGCAAGGGCAGCAAGCTGGTGCTGGATTTGTAATCCTGCCGCACACTCACTGAACACCGACGGTGTTCCCCTCTCCCCTCATGGGGAGAGGGCAGGGTGAGGGGTGGTTTGGCAAGGCACCACGCCGTTAGAGCCGCCGCCCCTCACCCCCGGCCCCTCTCCCGCAAGCGGGAGAGGGGAGCAAACCTCCCGCAAGCGGGCCGTCCCCAGAATCAACCGAGAAGTACCGTGTTCACCCAGAGACAAGACGCAGCGTCCCCCGGCGCACCGGTGGCCGCCACCGCAGGTATCGTGACCACGGCCGACAGTGCCGGCCAGGGCGCCGCCACGGCCACCGCCCGCAGCGGCCCGGTCACGCGCGGCAATATCGTCGCCCGCATCGAACGCATGCCGGGCAACGCCATGCATGTCCGCGCCCGGCTGCTGATCGGCCTGGCCACCTTCTTCGACGGCTTCGACGTCATCGCCATTGCCGCCACGCTGCCGCTGCTGATCGCGCAGTGGTCGCTGACGCCGATGCAGATTGGTGTCCTGATCGCGGCACCGTCGGTCGGCCAGCTGGTCGGGGCGCTGCTGTTCCCGGGGCTGGCCGAGCGCTTCGGCCGGCTGCGCTCGATCGGCTGGAGCGCGGGCATCATCGGCCTGATGAGCATTGCCTGCGGCCTGGCGCCGTCGTTCGAGATCTTCTTGCTGCTGCGCATCGTGCAGGGCCTGGGCCTCGGCGGCGAACTGCCGGTTGCCGCCACCTATATCAACGAAGTCACGCGCGCGCATGGCCGCGGGCGCTTCGTGCTGCTGTACGAGGTGGTGTTCCCGATCGGCCTGATGGTGTCCAACGGCGTCGGCGCCTGGCTGGTGCCGCACTACGGCTGGGAGGTGATGTACTTCATCGGCGGCGTGCCGCTGGTGCTGTTCTTCATCCTGAAGCGCGTGATTCCCGAATCGCCGCGCTGGCTGGCGGAGAAAGGCCGCCTGGAAGAAGCCGACGCCGCGCTGCGCGCGTTCGAGGCGCGCGCCAGGGCCCCGCTGCCGCCGCCGCAGAACGCCAGCGCCTACGACCGCATGACCCAGCACCCGCGCCGCCGCGTGCGCGACCTGGTCAGCAAGGCCTATCTGGGGCGCACCATCGCGGTGTGGATGCTGTGGGCGACCTGCGGCTTTATCCAGTACGGCCTGTCGACGTGGCTGCCCACGGTCTACAAGACCGTCTACCACGCGCCGCTGCAACTGGCGCTGAACCTCGCCGCGGGCGCTTCGGTGCTGGGCGTGGTCGGCTCGCTGGTGTGCGCGATGATCGTCGACAAGGTCGGCCGCAAGCCGGTGATCAACGTGTCCTTCCTGCTGTGCGCGCTGTCGCTGGTGCTGGCCGGCGTGTTCCACGCCTCGTCGGTGTACGTGGTGGCGACCTTCTGCGCGCTGGCGATGGGCTTCCTGGCGAGCGGCTTTATCACCGCGTACGTCTATACGCCCGAGCTGTATCCGACCAGCGTGCGCGCGATGGGCTGCGGGCTTGGTGGCGCCTGGCTGAAGCTGGCCGCAATCTTCGCGCCGACGCTGATCGCCGGCACCATCGGCAACGGCACGCTCAACGTGGCGTTCTTCGCGCTGGCCGTGGTCCCCGCATTGGCGGCGCTCACCGTTCACTTCTTCGGCATCGAGACCAAAGGGCAGGTGCTGGAGGAGCTGGAGGTCTGAACGGGCGCGTGCTCGTCCCGTTCATCTTTTGAAGGCTGCGCCGGGATCCGGGGCGGCCTTTTTCTTTTGCTGTGCGACCTGGCGCTGCGTTAGCCTTGCGCCCGCAGCAACTTGCGCAGCCCCAGGTAGACCGCCTCCCTTTCCTCCGGCGACAGCATCCGGATCACTTCCGCCTGGCCCTTGCGAGCCAGCGGCATCACCTGGTCGTGCAGCGCCGCCCCGGCTTCGGTGATGGCGCAGATCAGCTTCTTGCGCGGCGTGTTGCCGGCCGAAGTCAGCCGTACCAGCCCGCGGTCTTCCAGCAGCCGCAGCGTGCGGCTGACCAGTGCCTTGTCCGAGGTCGATTGCGTGACCAGCTCGGAGAAGGGCAGTTCTTTCGCATGCGCCAGCAGCGCCAGGATGCGCCACTCCGGCACGGTCAGGCCGAACTGCTCCGCGTAGGGCTTGGTAACGGTGCTGCGCAGCACCGTTACCAGCTGGCTCAGCATCGTAGTGAGGAAATTGTCGACGGTCAGGCCGTTGCCGGCCTCGTCGAGGTCGGTCCACGGGCTGGCGGTCAGGTCTGGCGCGGGCTGGCCCTGGGCGGGCGCGGCGTCACGGGGCATGCGGTCCTCTTCTCTGGTGTCTGCCGGCCAGGCTTGTCCGGGCCGGTGGGCGGCCAGATTGTCTCACAGGCGGCAGCGAGTCCGGCACCAATGTCTCGTCATTACCACCGGTGGAAAATCCATCGGCACGTATCAAAAGTCAATTGGTGATTTCAGTAAGTTGAGTTGTCAAAATTGGCGGCCTACAGTAGTCACGTTCCTGATGTGAACATACGTTTTGCTAATAAAACATCCGCAGAGATGTGATCCCCGAGCCAACCCTGTTTTCGCGGTGCGCACGACAGCCCACTCCAACGCCGCGAATGCGCCCCACAGGAACCGTTGATGAGACATGATCGCCCCCGCCGCCTTTTCCTTGCCGCCACTGCCATGGCAGCGCTCACACTTGCCGCGGGCAGCGCGGTGGCCGCGCCCTATCCGGCAAAGACCGTGACCATGGTCGTGGCCTATCCGCCGGGCGGCGATACCGACGCCATGGCGCGGCTGTACGCCGACAAGCTGTCCGCGCGCCTGAAGCAGCCGGTGATCGTCGAGAACCGACCGGGCGCAGGCGGCGTGGTCGGTGCCAGCTTTGTCAGCCGGGCGCCTGCCGACGGCTACACGCTGCTCTACACGCCGAACCCGTTCACGCTGGCACCGATGGTCCTCAAACTGGCGCCGGCGGCCAGCTACGACCCGCTGCACGGCTTCACGCCGGTGATCCAGACCGCGGTGCAGGCGGTGCTGCTGGTGGCCAACCCGGCCGCGGGCGTCAAGACCGTGCCGGAGATGATCGCGGCGGCCAGGGCGGGCAAGGCCTTTACCTATGGCAGCCCGGGTGCCGGGTCGCCGATGCACATCGCCGGCGAAATGCTGAACCGCGCCGCCGGCGTGAAGATCCAGCACGTGCCGTACAAGGGCGTGGCGCCGGCGGTCAATGACGTGGTGGCAGGGCATGTGAACTTCGCCTACGTCACGCTGGGGCCGGTGGCGCAGTACATCAACACCGGCCGGCTGATCCCGCTGGCGATCACGGACGCGAAGCGCTCGCCGCTCCTGCCCAACGTGCCGACGCTGGCCGAGCTTGGCTACAAGGACGTGGTGGTCGGCGCCTGGCATGGCGTGATGGCGCCCAGGGGCACGCCGCCGGAAGTGGTCAAGGTGCTGAACCAGCAGCTCAATGAAGTCATCCGCCTGCCCGACGTGGCCGAGAAGATGGCCACCTTCGGCGCCATCCCGGTGGGCGGCGCGCCAGCCGCGCTCGACAAGGTCAACGCGGGCGACTACGAGCGCCTGGGCAAGGTGATCCGCGATCTCGGCATCACCGCGGAGTGAGGGCAGCCAGCGCATTCATGCAACACGTAATTTGCCACACGACACGCAGGAGGCCGGCATGAGCAAGGCCATCGTGGGAACGTCCACGCCGCAGGTGACCGCGCGGGAAAAGGTCATGGGGCGCGCGCAGTATGCCGGCGACATCAAGCTGCCCGGCATGCTGCACGCCAAGGTATTGCGCAGCCCGCACCCGCATGCGCGCATCGTCGGCATCGACACCTCGGCGGCGCGCGCGCTGCCCGGCGTAAGGCTGGTGGTGACCGGGCACGACGTGCCCGCCCGCAACTGGGGACCGCACCGCAAGGAGCAGCGCATCCTGGCCTGCGGCGTGGTGCGCCACGTGGGCGAGGAAGTGGCGGCGGTGGTGGCCGTCAGCGACGAGGTGGCGCGCGATGCGCTGGACCTGATCCGCGTCGATTACGAACCGCTGCCGGCATTGCTGACGCCGGCGGCGGCGCTGGCCGAGGGCGCGCCGGAACTGCACGCCGGCACGCGCAATATCGGCCACGAAATGCGGATCGAGCGTGGCGACGTGGAAGCGGGCTTTGCCGTGGCCGCCGCCGTGTATGAGGCCACCTACGAAATGCATTCGCAGTACCCGGGCTACCTGGAGCCGATGGCCTCGGTCGCCGCGCAGGACGGCAATGGCCGGCTGACGCTGTGGGCCTCCACCCAATCCGTGTTCCTGGCGCGCATGCGGCTGGCCGAGGCGCTGGAGCGGCCGGTGTCGACCATCCGCGTGGTGCAGGCCACCACCGGCGGTGGCTTTGGCGCCAAGATCGTCGAGGAGAACAACAGCCTGATCTGTGCCTTCCTGGCCAGCAAGCTGGACCGGCCGGTGCGGCTCGTGAACAACCGGCTGGAGGACTTCCAGGGCGCGCGCGCCAGCGTGCCGATGACGGTGTGGTTGCGCATGGGCCTGTCCGCGGACGGCATGATCGTGGCCAAGGATGTGCGCATCACCGCCGAGTGCGGCGCGTATGCCGGCCTCGCCGGCGACGTGATGCACGTCACCGCCATGCGCAGCGACAACATGCACCAGGTGCAGAACGTGCGCTCGCACGCGGTGATGGCCTATACCAGCAATCCACCGCGCGGCGCGTTCCGCGGCTTCGGCGGGCAGCAGATGCAGTTCCCGCTGAACTGCCACCTGACCGTGCTCGCCGACATGCTCGGCATCGACCCGATCGAAGTGCACAAGCGCAATGCGATTCCCGCCGGCGCGACCAGCCTGCATGGCTGGAAGATCAGCAGCACCGGCATGCTCGAATGCCTGGAAATGACGCGCAAGGCGATCGGCTGGGACCAGAAGCGCTCCACCCGGAACTCCGCTGCGCGCGGCACCGGCACGCGCCGGCGTGGCGTTGGCATCGCGGCGGCGATGCACGTCAGCGGCAACCGCACGCTGGGCAACTGGGACGGCTCGACCATCCTGCTCAAGCTCAACGAAGACGGCCGCGTGATGCTGCAGACCAGCGAATGCGACATGGGGCAGGGCGCCAACACCATGCTCAGCCAGATCTGCGCGCAGGAACTGGGCATTCCGTTGTCGCACGTGACGGTGATGGTGCCAGATACCGATACCGCCCCGTTCTGCCTGGGCTCGCTGGCGTCGCGCGTGACCATCATTGCGGGCAACGCGGCGCTGCGCGCCGCGCGCGAGGCGCGGCACAAGCTGCTGGCGCTGGCCGCGGAGAAGCTGGGCGTCGCGGCCGAGCATCTGACGATTGCCGATGGCCGCATCGTTGCAACCGGGCAGCCTGACAAGTCCGCCACGCTGGCCGAGATCGCGCGGCTGCATATCTTCCGCCACGGCGGCGAAGGCATCCATGTGCGCGCCACCTATGACGCGCCTACCGTGATGCATGACGCCAGCTACTACGGCAACGTCGCGCCGTCGCACTCGTTCGCGGCGCAGGCAGTCGAGGTGGAAGTCGACACCTGCACCGGCCAGGTCACCGTGATCGACAGCTTTGTCGCCGACGACTGCGGCAAGGCCATCAACCCGCTCGCGGTGCATGGCCAGACCCATGGCGCCACCGTGCAGGCGATCGGCTGGGCCCTGTATGAAAACCTGCACTACGAGGAAGGCCGCCTGATGAACGGCAACTTTGCCGACTACACCATGCCCACTGCCGACGCGGTGCCGATGCTGCGCACCGATGTGGTCGAATCGAACGATCCCAACGGGCCGTATGGCGCCAAGGGTGCCAGCGAGACTGCGATCCTGCCGGGCGCGGCTGCGATCGCCAATGCCGTGTTCGATGCGGTGGGCGTGCGCATCCAGTCGCTGCCGATCACGCCGGAGAAGGTGCTGGCGGGGTTGCGTGCATTGCAGCAGCGGGACGCGGAGGTCGCCCATGCGTGATTTCGAGTTTCTGGAGCCGGCGTCGTTGGCCGAAGCCAGCCGCATGCTGGCCGACCTTGGCGACAGCTGCCGCGTCTTTGCCGGCGGCACCGCGCTGATGCTCGGCATGCGGCAGCGCATGCTGACGCCCAGCCACCTGGTGTCGCTGGGCCGGCTGGACGCCCTGCGCGGCATCGGCTTCGATGCCCGCGACGGACTGCGCATCGGCGCGCTGACGCTGCATGCCGAGGTGGCGCGTTCACCGCTGGTGCAGGCGCATTACCCGATGCTGGCCAGCATGGCCGCGCGCGTCGCCAACCCGCAGGTGCGCAACCAGGGCACCATCGGCGGCAATCTCTGCTACGCCGATCCGGCGACCGATCCGCCGGGCTGCCTGATGGCGCTGGGGGCGCAGGTCGTGGTCAGCGGCAGCGGCGGCGAGCGAGTGATCCCCATTGAAGACTTCCTGGTCGACTACTACGTGACCGCGCTGGCGCCCGACGAGGTGGTCACGCAGATCCGCCTGCCCGCGCCGGGCGCGGGCGCCGACGGCCGCTACGCGCGCTTCCTGCGCACCGCCGCCGAGCACCGGCCGCTGGCCAGCGTGGCGCTGGCGGTGCGCCGCGAAGGCGCGTTCTGCGTGGAGGCCCGTCTGGCAGTGGGCGCGTCGACGCCGGTCCCGGCACGCCTGCGCCGCGCCGAAGCGTTGCTCGCGGGCAAGACCGTGACGTCTGAACTGGCCGCCGAGGCGGCCGCCATCGTCGCCATGGATATCAATGCGGTCTCGGACATGCGCGGCTCGGATGCGTACCGCCGCGAGATGGTGCGCGTGGTCGCGCGCCGCACCATTGCCGGGCTGTTCGGCGTGGCCCCGGAGTAAGGAATCGCCATGAACAAAGTCAGTATCGAACTCACCGTCAATGGTGAAGAACACCAGGTCGAGGTGCCGGCCCGGCGCCTGCTTTCCGACCTGCTGCGCGACGACCTCAACCTGACCGGCACCAAGCGCGGCTGCGAGACCGGCATCTGCGGCGCCTGCTCCGTGCTGGTCGACGGCGAGGTGGTCAAGTCCTGCCTGATGCTTGCCGTGCAGGTGCGCGGGCGCCACGTGATGACAGTGGAGGGGCTGGCCGCCGACGGCCAGCTGCATTCGCTGCAGCAGTGCTTCATGGACAACGGCGGGCTGCAGTGCGGCTATTGCACGCCCGGCTTCCTGATGGCGTCGTGCGCGCTGCTTGCCAACAATCCCAACCCGACGGAAGACGAAGTCCGCCACGGCCTGAACGGCAACCTGTGCCGCTGCACCGGCTATGTGGGCATCGTCGAATCCGTGCTGTCCGCCGCGGAGAAAATGCGTGGAAATTGAAAAGACCCTTGTGACCGCGGCGCCGCCGGCGCGCGTGTGGGAGCTGCTGCTCGATCCCAACGTGATGGGCGCCTGCGTGCCCGGCATGGAATCGATCGAGGTCCTGAGCGATGTCGAGTACATCGCGCATATGGCGGTGAAGATCGCCTTCATCAACGCGCGCTTCCGGCTGCATACGAAGATTGTGGAGACCCGTGCGCCGCATTACCTGCGCACCGAGGGTACCGGCGAGGACGCATCGGTGGCGAGTTCGCTGCGCCAGTCCAGCGAGATCTTCCTGACCGGACAGGAAGATGGCTCGACGCAGTTGCGCATCAGGGTGCAGGTGGATGTGCTGGGGCGGCTTGGCACGTTCGGGCTGAGCGTGATGAAGACCAAGGCGGATCGGATGTGGGATGAGTTTGGGGCCAACCTGTTGGCGCGGCTGTCGCCGCAGGGGCAATCACAAACGCAATCACAACCGCAAGCGGTAGCCAAGCCGCAGCCGTCCTCGCCAGTGCGCTCGCAATCCTGCACCGCGCCTGCCGCAAATGGCCATGCGGTGCTGCCGTCGCCGGCGCCCGGCCTGGTTGCGCGGCTGCTCGGGCGTGGCGGTGCCGCACGCGGGCCGCTGAGCGATATTTGTGTGGAGTTGCGGCGTCGCGACGAGACGATCGTGGTGCGATGGCCTGCGGCGCAGGGGGAGCAGTGTGCGGCTTGGTTGCGGGAGTATTTGCGGTGAAGCTTGTTTGTTTGGTTTGCTGGGGCTGCGGCTGGCATCTGGTGGATATTTGATATGCCCGGTTCCGCCCTAAAGGGCGGGTAACTCTTTGTCCGAGCGACAAAGAGTCACCAGAAAGCGCGTTTACTGCCCTGCGGGCGGCCACTCTTATCGTAGCGTGCGAGGGCTCACGTACGGGGCTGGGCTTCCTCACATAGCGCGACTGCCTGCCGCAAGGGTGCACCACGGCGGCGAAATTGACATGCTGGTTGAACGAGCCCAGAAGGTTTGGGGGCCCCTGCTGTTGACGGCAACGCAGGAACGCCTACGGCTGCGCTGCGCGCCGGCAGCATCTCAGGTCGGGGGCCCGGGCACGGAATGCGTCGCTGCGCTCGCTTGGTGCTATCGCTGACGAGCCCGCAGGCCTGTCCCTTCCCGCTTGTTTGCTCCCCTCTCCCGCTTGCGGGAGAGGGCCGGGGGAGAGGGCCGGCGCCTCAACGAAGGGTTGCACGTCAATTCCACAAGCCCGCCCCCCCAAAGAAGGGTCTTCGTCCGCAGAACAGGTACCCTATCGCTTTCAGGCGTGATATATGAAAGCGTCACGCCAAGACCGAAACCTGCAGAGACAGACCATGACCACCGATACGCCGCAAGAGGACGACAAGGACAGCGGCCAGGACAAATACATCGTGCCCGGCCTGGAGCGCGGCCTGCGGCTGCTGGGCGAGTTCAGCAGCCGCGAGCGCACCCTGTCCGCCGCCGACCTGGCGCGCCGCCTCAAGGTGCCGCGCTCGACCGTGTTCCGGCTGCTGGCCACGCTGGAAATGATGGGCTTTGTCGAGCGCACCGATGGCGGGCGCGAATTCCGCCTGGGCATGGCGGTGCTGCGGCTCGGTTTTGATTACCTGGCCTCGCTGGAACTGACCGAACTGGGCCGGCCGCTGCTCGACCGGCTGCGAGACGAGATCCACTACCCGTGCAACCTGGTGGTGCGCGACGGGCGCTCGATCGTCTACGTGGCCAAGTCGGTGCCGGCGCGGCCGTTCGCCAGCACGGTCAACGTCGGCACGCGGCTGCCGGCGCATGCAACCGTGCTGGGCCGGGTGCTGCTGGAAGACCTGACGCTGGAAGAACTGCGCGCGCTGTATCCGGAAGACCGGCTCGAAGTGTATTCCGAGAGTACCCCGCGCACGGTCCAGGAGCTGTACGAAATGGTCCAGCGCGACCGCGAGCGTGGCTACGTGCTGCAGGAAGGCTTCTTCGAGGCCAGCATCTCGACCATCGCGGCGCCGGTGCGCGACCGCACCGGCAAGGTGGTGGCGGCGCTCGGTGCCACCATTCCCGCCGCGCGCATCGAACCCGACCAGCTGGATGGCATGGTCGAGAAAGTCAGGCAGGCGGCGGCGGAGCTGTCGCGTCTGCTCGACTACCGTCCGGTCATGCCGAAACCGTTTGTATGAGGCAGCAACATGCAGCAACTCAGGCTATCGAAGCGTTCGGCGCGCTGGCGCCAATGGCTGGGTGCGGCCATGGTCCTGGCCGCAGCCATGTCCGGGCAGACAGCGCAGGCGGCCAGCTGCGCCAGCGTGCGCATCGTGGTGCCGTTTCCCGCCGGTGGCCCGGCCGACCAGCTGGCGCGCACGCTTGCGCACGGCCTGCAGCAGAAGCGCGGCACGCCCTTCGTGGTCGACAACAAGCCTGGCGCCAACGGCAATATCGGCATCGACACCGTGCGGCGCGCGCCTGGCGACGGCTGCACGCTGCTGGTCGCGCCGGCCGGCAACCTCACCATCAATCCCACGCTGATGCCGGCGCTGACGTACAACGTCGAACGCGATTTTCGCGCGGTGTCGCTGCTGGCGGGCTCGCCCAACGTGCTCGCGGTGCATCCGTCGGTCAGGGCGAACAGCGTGCAGGAACTGGTGAAACTGGCGCAGCAGGCCGACAAGCGCGGCAAGCCGCTGGGCTACGCCAGCCCCGGTGTCGGCAGCGGGCTGCACCTGGCTGGCGAGCTGTTCCGCCACAAGGCCGGCATTGCGCTGCTGCACGTGCCATACAAGGGCACCACGCAAGCGCTCAACGACGTGGTCGGTGGCCAGGTGCCGATGCTGTTCGGCACCTGGCCGACACTGGCGCCGTTCATCCAGTCGGGCCAGTTGCGCGCGCTGGCCGTGACGCAGGCCAGGCGCTCGCCGGCGGCACCGGGCGTGCCGTCGCTGGCGGAGCAGGGCGTGCCCGGCATCGATGTCAGTTCGTGGTATGCGCTGCTGGTGCCCAGGGCCACGCCGCAGCAGGCGGCGGATGCGCTAAGCGCTGACGTACGCGCCTTGCTGGCTACGCCGGCAGTGCGCGCGGAACTGCAGCGCCAGGGCATGGAACCGGCCGGCAGCACGCCGCAGGCGCTCGATGCGCGCATCCGCCAGGAAACCGCGTCATGGGCGAAGCTGATCCGCGAGTACGGGATTACCGCGGAATAGAGGAGACAGCGGGGGCAGACAGCGGGGGCAGACAGCGGGGGCGGACGGCGGCAAACGTTGGCGCTCGGCGCGAGCCGTTGGCACTCAGCGCTGGCGCTCAGGGCGGTAACCCAGCAGCGCCGACAGGTCGCGCGCCGCCGCCCTGACTTCCTTCTCCACGTGTTCTCGCAGCGTGCCGTCGTGCTCGAAACGCTGCTGCGGCCCCGCCACGCTCAGGGCGGCGACGACTTCGCCATCGGCGCCGCGCACCGGTGCCGCGCACGAATCGATCCCGGGTTCGTAGGCCGAAAAACTCCAGGCGCAGTCGCGCTCGCGGTCGGCGGCAAGGATATCTGCCAGGCGTGCATGGGTAGCCGGGCTCTGGCCGGTCACGGTCGGCAGCGGGTCCGGGCCCAGCAACTCCCTCAGTGTTTCCGGCGGCAGGCCGGCAATCAGCATGCGGCCAGGCGTGGTCAGATGCGCCGGTACGCGGCTGCCGACCTGGATATTGCTGACCAGCGTGGCCGCCGGCATGTGGCGCAGCAGGTAGAGCGCATGGCCGCCGTCGCGCACCACCAGGTATGCGGACAGCTGCAGCGAACCGCTCAGCCTTGCCAGCACGCGCGCGGCCAGGCTGGTCAGGTCGTTCGATGCCAGCACGCGCGACGCGAGCTTGAGGAAATTGAAGCCGACCTGGTGGCCGCCATGCGGCAGGCGTTCGACCATGCCTTCATGCTCAAGCGTGTCCAGCAGCCGCATCACGGTGACGCGGTTCACGTCGATGCGGCGACCGACCTCGCTCAGGTTGGCTGTTGAGCCGCCTTCGGCGATATAGCGCAGCAGGCGCAGGCCGCGGATCACCGGCGAGACCAGCTGGGCTTCGCGGGCGTCTTCGGTTTCGGCGCTGTCGTCGGGGTCGGTTTCGGTCGGCGGGCGGGACTTGGGCATCTTCGGATGGGGCTGGCAATGAAAACGGCCGCGCAGGCGGCCGTGCCGGGGGAACGAAGCGGGGCGCTAGCCCAGCGCCACGTTCCAGGCGTCGTAATCGTACACCCAGTCGGCATTGCCGCCTTCCTTGAGCCAAGCATTGCTGCGCGAGCCGATCTGGATGCGGCTGGTGCGCTCGTGGCGCGCGGACTGGTAGCGGGCCAGCGCCGCGGGCACGGCGGCAGCGCCATCCTTCGCCGCATCAGCCAGGCAGCGCGCCAGCACCACGCCATCCTCGATCGCCATGCCGGCGCCCTGCGCCATGAACGGCATCATCGGATGGCAGGCATCGCCCAGCAGCGTGACCGGCCCGCGCGACCATTGCGGCAGCGGGTCGCGCACGTACAGCGCGGAAATCAGCACCTCGTCGCAGGCATCGAGCAGCGCGCGCGCCTCCGGATGGAAGCCGGCATAAGCGCTGCGCAATTCCTCCACGCGGCCCGGCGTGGTCCACGACTCGTGCCGCCATGTTTCCTGCGCCACGGTGGCAAAGGTAAAGATGTCGCGGCCGCGGTTGAGCGGGAAGGTGACGATCTGCGTGGCGGCATCCGGACCCCACCACTTGGTGAAGGCGCCAAGGTTTGGCACGCCGGCCAGCTTTTCGGCGGGCACCACGGCGCGGTACGCCACCACGCCGGTAAAGATCGGGCTTTCCTGGCCGAGCAGCGCGGTGCGCACCGTGGAATGGATGCCGTCGGCGCCGACCAGCACGTCGACGCGCTCCTCCGTGCCATTGGCAAAGCGCAGCGTGGCGCCGCCAGCGTCCGGCGCGATGGCCACGGCCTTGTGACCCAGGCGCACGTTCGTGGCGGGCACCGCGGCCTCGAGCGCGGTCATCAGGTCGGCGCGATGCATGGTGAGCTGCGGGGCGCCGTAGCGGCGCTCGGCGTCTTCCTGCATCGGCAGGCGCGAGGTTTCCGCGCCGGTATCCCATGTGCGGCTGATCCGGTGCGAAGGCCGTGCCGCGGTCTCGCGCAGCGCGTCGCCGACGCCCAGGCCACCCAGCGCGCGCACCGCGTTGGGTGTCAGGTTGATGTCCGCGCCGACGCGGGCAAAACGCGGCGCCTGCTCATAAACCACTGCGTCGAGGCCGAGCTTGCGCAGCGCGATGGCCGCGGCCAGTCCGCCAATGCCGGCGCCGTTGATGCCGATCTTCAAAGTCATGTTGCCGTTCCGGTAACGCCAGCGAGGCGTTCCGGAACGGTGGGGCGCGCGCTGACTTGTTATGTTCATAAATGAACGATATGTTCATAAAAAGTCTATGCGTGCGAGGGATCAGGCGTCAACCAAGGGTTAACGCGTAGTGGGGAGCTATTCCGGTCGTCCGAAGGCCTGCGGCATGGCCGTGGCTCCCTGTCGTTGGCCGCCACCTTGCCGCGGCGGAACGGATGGCGCGCCATGCTCAACCCTCCACCGGCAGCGTCGCGATCGCATACGCGTGGCGCAGCGTGCGGCCCAGCACCGGGTCTTCCAGCTCTATCTCGAAACGCTGCGCCGGGCGGATGCCGCCGATGGCCGGCAGCGTGCCGCACAGCATCGCCGAGCCCTCGCCGAAGCTGCCGCCGTGCCCGGCAAAGCGGTCGAGCAGGTCGGCCGGCGAGCGCATCGCCGTCACCGCGCCTTGCTGGTACAGCACGCGCTCGCCGTCGATGGTGGCGTACGAGCGCAGCACGAGCTGGTCCCAGTGGCCCTCCACCTCAGCCAGCTTCCACAGCGTCTGCGCGCAGGGCTTCTCGCACATCTGCTTGGACACGGTGATGCCGTAGGTCTCCGCCTCGCGGTCGGTGTGGTCCGAGGCGATGCCCACCAGGATCTCGCCGCCGTCGTTGACGAGCAGGAATTCCGCTTCGCCGCTGCTGGCCTCGCCGCTGACCTGGATCTCCGGCGCGGCGCCCAGCCGTTCGGCGGCAACGCGGTAGAACACTGGCGTGTAGGGCGGCCGCTTCACGCCAAGCTCTTCCAGTTCGCGGATATGGGCTTCCATGGCCTCGACGTCGCGGCCGGTCCATCCCGCCACCACCAGCTGGCGGATGGCGACGGCGCGTTGCGACTTGCCCTGGCGGCTGTCGATATTGAAGGTAAGGGTCTTCATGTTCGGGGGCTCTCTGTGCGGGGAAGGGGCGGCCGGCGTCAGCGCCGGCCGCATGGTGGGGCAGGCCTACTTCCTGACCAGCGGGCAGGCGCTGGCGCTGAGCGGGCGGAATGCTTCGCTGGCCGGGATCACGCTCTTGATCTTGTAGTAGTCCCACGGACGCTTCGATTCCTGCGGCCGCTTGACCTCGACCAGGTACATGTCGTGCACCATCAGGCCGTCGGCGCGAATGGTGCCGTTGGTCGCGAAGAAGTCGTTGACCGGCGTGGCGCGCATTTTGGCGAGCACCGCGTCGCTGTCGTCGGTGCGCGCGGTTTGGATCGCCTTCAGGTAGTGCATGGTCGACGAATACACGCCGGCATGGACCAGCGTCGGCATCTTGCCGGTCTTGGCGAAGAAGCGCTGCGACCATGCGCGCGTGGCGTCGTCGCGGTCCCAGTAGAACGAAGTCGTCAGCGTCATGCCCTGCGCGGCTTGCAGCCCGAGGCTGTGGATGTCGCTGATAAACATGTGCAGGCCCGCCAGCCGCTGCTTGCCGCTGCCGTTGATGCCGAAGTCCGCCGCGGTCTTGATCGCGTTGACGGTATCGGCGCCGGCATTTGCGAGCCCGATCACGCGGGCGCCGGAGGCCTGCCCCTGCAGCAGGTACGATGACAGGTCGGGGGAGTTGATCGGATGCTTCGCCTTGCCCTTGAGCGTGCCGCCGACGCTCGACAGCGCCGCGGTGCCGTCCTTCTCCAGCGAGGCGCCCAGGGCGTAGTCGACGGTCAGGAAGTACCAGCTGTTGTCGCCGCGGCGGGTCAGCGCCTTGACCGTGTTGGCGGCGAAGGCGTAGGTGTCGTAAGAGTACTGGATGGTGTAGGGAGAGCAGTCCTCGTTGCTGAGCCGCGTGGTGCCGGCGCCGCTGGCGATGACGATCTTGTGCTTGAGCTTGCCCAGGTTGGACACGGCCAGCGCCACCGACGACGGCAGCGCATCCTGGATGACATCGACCTTCTGGTTGTCGAACCACCCTCGCGCCAGCGTGGCGGCCACGTCGGTCTTGTTCTGGTGGTCGGCGCTGACCACCTGCACGGGCGCGCCGAGCACCTTGCCGCCGAAGTCGTCGACAGCCATCTGCGCGGCGATCACCGAGCCCTTGCCGCCGATGTCGGAAAAGATGGACGACATGTCGGTGAGCACGCCGATCTTGACGACGCCGTCGCTGATAGGGACAGGGTCGGCCGCCACGGCGGTTCCCGAGATGAGGGTGGCACAGGCGAGCGCGGTCGCGCCGATACGGATATCAGGCATGTTGTCTCCTTGGGTCTTTCTAGGAATAGTGAGTACTGCTCTGGTCGCGGTTACCTGTGCGCCTGCCGTAGCGCCGTTTCCACGCTCATACCGATCGCCAGCAGCCTGCGGTCGGCGCCGTGCCGGCTGAACAGCATCAATCCCACCGGCGCTTCGCCGGGGCGGTGGCAGGGAACCGACAGCGCGCACAGGTCGAGCATGTTGGCGATGGCCGGATTGCGCAGCAGCAGGCGATTGGTGGCGAAGAAGGCGTCGTCGTTATCGAGGTCGGCGAGGTCGGCAATGAGCGGCGCCACGATCGGCACGGTCGGCAGCACCACGGCGTCGAAGCCCGCCAGTTCGGCATCTGCCTGCCGGCACAGCGCGGCACGGCGCTCGCGCATGCGCAGGTAGTCGGCCGCGAGCTGCCCGTCGGCCAGCCGGATGCGCGACAGCACGCGCGGGTCGTAGCGGTCCGCGTATGCCGCCATCAGCTTGCCGTGCCAGGCGCTGGCCTCGGCGGCCACCAGCCCGCCGCCGTGACCGAGTTCGCCGAGCTGGCCCCAGCTGTCGAAGTCCACGTCCTGCAGCAGCGCGCCGGCGGCGGAAAGCCGGCGCAGGGCATCGCTGAACGCCTGCGCGACCACATAGTCGATCCCGTCCAGCACCATTCCGCCGGGCACGGCCAGGCGCAGGCCGGCGAGGCTGGCCGGCGCCGCGGGCGGCACTTCGCCGGCCATCACCGCGTCGACCGCGGCGCAGCACGCGACGGTATTGGCGAGGCAGCCGACCGAATCGTAGCTGGGCGACAGCGGCACGGCGCCCTGAAGCGGCACCCGGCTCGCGGTGGGCTTGAAGCCGACGATGCCGCACAGCGCCGCCGGGATGCGGCACGAGCCGCCGGTGTCCGAACCGATCGCGGCGAGCGCCATGCCGTCGCTCACCGAGACCGCCGCGCCGGACGACGAGCCGCCCGGAATGCGCCCGGCCTGCCGGTCGAACGGGTTGCGCGGCGTGCCGTAGTGTGGGTTGATGCCGACGCCGGAATAGGCGAACTCGGTCATGTTGGTCCGGCCGACGGAGACGGCGCCCGCGGCGCGCAGCCGCGCAATGGCCGGGGCATCGGCGCTGGCGGCGCGCTCGGGCAGCACCTTTGCGCCGGCGCGGGTGACATCGCCCTGCACGTCGAACAGGTCCTTCACAGACACCGGCACCCCGGCCAGGGCGCCGGCCACGCCCTGTTCGCGCAGCATGTCGCTGGCTTGCGCCTGCTTGCGCGCGGCCATGCTGACGCCGTGCGGGAAGACGCGCGCGCCTTCGCCGCCCGGATTGCAGATGCGTTCGACACACGAGGCCAGCAGGGACAGCGCATTGGCGCTGCCGTCGGCGAGCTGGCGCTTTGCGGCGGCTAGGGTGGCTTCCATGATCAAGCCGGGTCGTAGTAGTGGATTTCCAGCAGCATGCAGCCGCCGTCGGAGCGGAACGGACCGTGGAAGGCGCCGGGCGGCCGGCAGGCGTACGTGTTGGGCTCGAAGGCTTCGCCGCCGTTGCCGTTCGCATCGTTGCCGACCGTCAGGTCGCCGCTGAGCAGGTACACCTCCTCCCAGTACTCGTGGACGAACGGCGCCTTGGTGAAGATGCCCGCATCGAAGCGCAGCAGGCGGGTCCGGCTGCCGCGGCGGCCGCTTTCATCCAGCGCGCCGGACAGGATCTTCTGCTGGATGCCGGCGGGATAGCCTTCCGGCACTTCCCAGCCGGAGGAGAGGTCCAGGGTATGGAACTCGTCGTGAAGTTTGTTGATTGCCATGCTGATCTCCGTTATCGAGGCAATGATGGGGAGCGGGGCGGGTCTCGCTGCGCTCAGGCGGCCTGCGGCAGACGGGCCAGTTCGTCTTGCAGGGAATAGCTACCGAGCATGTTGTCGACCAGGCCCGACGCGCGTTTCCAGTCGTAGGTGCGGTAGGCGTGGCCCTTGGTGACGAAGCTCGCGCCGGCGTAGAACATCTCGTACTGGTTGTGCCGCGAGGCAAACTCGGAGCCGACTGCGTCCCACGCGAGCTTGAAGAACTTGACGCGCTCCTCCGGGCTGCAGACCGGCGACTTCTGCGTCCTGGCGATGATGTCGGCCAGCGTGGGGTTGGCGAAATCCTCGATGCTGGAGGGCAGCATGATCATGCCGCCGCCGGCCAGCTCGCGCAGCGTGTTCAGCACCTTGGCGTAGAGCTGCTGCGTCACCACCTGCGAGCCGTACAGCATGCCGCGGTCGGGGATGAAATAGCCGTTCTGGTTGACCTGGCCCTTGGCTTCCATGCCGTAGACCCAGGCCTCGACCATGCCCGCCTCGGCGGCGAGCTGGCCCAGCAGTTCCTTGACCTGCGGGAAGCCCGCGGTGCCGTTGATCTCGGTGATGCGATGCGCCAGGCCGACCAGGAAGCGCAGCTTGACCATCAGCCGCACCTGGCACTGGTAGTTCTGGTAGACGTGCGCCGGCGTGGCATGGAATTGCTTCGCGCACATGGCGACGTCGCCCGCGACGAAGATCCGGTCCCAGGGCACCTTGACGTCGTCGAAGTAGAGCACCGCATCGTTCTCGTCGAAGCGGCTGGCCAGCGGATTGTCGAAGACCGAGGTGGCGCTGGCTTCGTACGACTTGCGCGACATCACCTTCAGGCCCTTGCTGTTCATGGGCACCGCGAAGGACAGCGCATACATCTCGTCGCCCTCGCGCAGCGGCTGGATGCAGCTGCAGAAGACCTCGTTGGCCATAATGCCGCTGGTGGCGAGCATCTTGGCGCCGCGCACCGTGATGCCTTCCGCGTCCTGGTCGACGATGCCCACCGCCAGGTACTTGTCTTCCTGCTCATGCGCCGCCTTGGCCTGGTTGGCCTGCGGGTTGACGATCACATAGGTGAGGAACAGGTCGTTGTCGCGGGCGTAGCGGTAGTAGTCGCGCAACGCGCCGGCGCGCGCCGGATCGGCCTGCTCGAGCACGTCGATGCCCATGTACATGCCGGAGATGCACGACGCGACATGGTCGGGCGAGCGGCCCATGAAGCCGTAGTGCAGCGCGGTCCAGGCTTCCAGCATCTCGCGGCGCTCGACCAGTTCGTTGTAGCTGCCGGGCAGCTGCCAGATGCGGCTGACGCGCCGGTCGCTGCCTTCCGGCCGGAACGTCATCCTGTCGGCGTTCTCGGGACGCGCCTGGAAGTCGTACAGATTGGCGTAGCTGCGGATCGAGTTGCGGAAGGCGGGGTGCACCGTGACGTCGGTGACGCGCTTGCCATCCAGGTACACTTCGCGCCCATCGCGCAGCATGGCGATGTGCTGGGTGCCGGTCTTGATCATGTCGTTCTCCTGTGCTGACTGCTTGTGTTGTTGGATTCAGGCGGCGGCAGGGCTGTCTTCCAGCGCCCGGTACTTGCCGCCAAAGAAGATCAGCGGCCGGCCGTCGTGGCGGGCCTGGTGACGAACCACCCGCCCGATGAAGATCACGTGGTCGCCGCCGTCATGCATCGCGAAGGGCTCGCACTCGAACGTCGCCAGCGTGTCCGGCAGCAGCACGTGGCTGTCGCCGCGGTTGCCCTGGCCGCCGAAGTCGATGCCCTCCCACTTGCCGGAGTTCGCACGGGCGAAGCGGTTCGAGATATCCTGTTGCGCCTCGGCCAGCACGTTGACCGCATAGCGCGGCGCGCTGCGCAGGTCGTCCAGGCTCAGGCAGCGGCGATCGACCGAGAACAGCACCAGCGGCGGATCCAGCGATACCGAGTTGAACGACGCCACCGTGATGCCGACCGGGACCTCGCCGGCACGCGGCGCCGTGATCACGGCGACGCCCGTTGCGAACATGGCCAGCGCGTTGCGGAAACGGCGCTGCGCGTCGGCGTCCAGTACGACGCCCCGATCGACAGATGACTCAGCCATCACGACTCCTACGCATGTTTGGGCAACCGATCCGGCTGCCGCAGTTTGTTTTGGTAGTTAACTTTGTAAGTTAGGTTTTATTGAATGCTAACAAATTGCGGTATTCAAGTTGGTGGAAACCCTAGGAAGCAGGTTTCTCAGGTTCGCAGCGTCGTTGCGTGAATGCCGGAAAGCCTTGTGGTACAACGGTTTGCGGGAGACGTGGGAAACGAGGCGGGCGTTGCGCAGGCCCGTTCGACAGCACGAAGCAACCCTATTGCCAGCATGGCGCCTGCGCGTCGGCGCGCTGCCCGGTGCTAGACTCGGCCGCACTTTCCCTGACCAGCGGGTTTGCGCGGGTTCGCTTTCCCCCCGGTCGTACTCCCTCCGCAGCCAGGAATGCGCCCCATGCAAAACCAGCAAGACAACCTCCCCATCTACATGGACTACAGCGCGACGACGCCGGTGGACCTCCGCGTCGTCGACAAGATGGTGCCGTTCCTGCACCAGCAGTTCGGCAACCCGGCGTCGCGCAGCCACAGCTACGGCTGGCAGGCGGAAGCGGCCGTGGAAACGGCGCGTGCGCACGTCGCGGCGCTGCTCAATGCCGACCCGCGCGAGATCGTCTGGACCTCCGGCGCCACCGAGGGGAACAACCTCGCGATCAAGGGCGCGGCGCACTTCTATCGCGGCAAGGGCAATCACATCATCACGGTCAAGACCGAGCACAAGGCCGTGCTCGATACCTGCCGCGAACTGGAGCGCCAGGGCTTCGAGGTGACGTATCTCGATGTGGGACCCGACGGCCTGATCGACCTCGATGTCCTGCGCGCGGCGGTGCGGCCGGACACCATCCTGGTGTCGGTGATGATGGTCAACAACGAGATCGGCGTGATCCAGCCGGTTGCGCGGATCGGCGAGATCTGTCGCGCGGCGGGCATCGTGTTCCACTGTGATGCGGTGCAGGCCGCGGGCAAGATCCCGATTGACCTGGCGGCGCTGAAGATCGACCTGCTGACCGTGACCGCGCACAAGGTCTACGGGCCCAAGGGCATCGGCGCCCTGTACGTGCGCCGCAAGCCGCGCATCCGGCTGGAGGCGCAGATCCATGGCGGCGGCCACGAGCGCGGCATGCGTTCCGGCACGCTGCCGACGCACCAGATCGTGGGCATGGGCGAAGCCTTCCGGCTGGCGCGGCTGGAACTGGAAGAGGAGGGGGGCCGTGTCGGGGCGCTGCGCGACCGGCTGCTTGCGGGCCTGTCGCGGCTGGACGAGGTCTACGTCAACGGCAGCCTCGAACACCGCATCCCGCACAACCTGAACATCAGCTTCAACTATGTCGAGGGCGAGTCGCTGATCATGGGCATCAAGGACGTGGCGGTGTCTTCGGGATCGGCCTGCACCTCGGCATCGCTGGAGCCGTCGTTCGTGCTGCGCGCGCTGGGCCGCAGCGACGAACTCGCGCACAGCTCGATCCGCTTTACGCTGGGCCGCTACACCACCGAGACGGAAGTCGATGAAGTCATCCGGCAGGTCAGTGCGACGGTGTCAAAACTGCGCGAACTCAGCCCTTTGTGGGAGATGCATCAGGAGGGCATCGATGTCGGCACGGTGCAATGGGCCGCGCATTGACGGCGGCGTGCCGCTAGCCTTTCAGGCGGCGCGCCTGCAGGTGCTCCAGGTCGAGCGCGGCACGGTCGCCGTTGGCGACGAGGCGGTCGACCACCGAGCACAGCACCTTGAATTCGGTGCGGGTGACGCCGTCGAACAGCACGTCGTTGATCTGCTGCTGCACCGGCAGCAGTTCATTGAGCAGCTTGCTGCCCGCCGTGGTGATGGTCAGGCGCATCTTGCGCTTGTCGTCGGGATGCGCCTTCTTGTCGATCAGGCCGAGCTTCTTCAGCTTTCCGGTCTCGATGGTGATGAACGGCCCGCTCAGGTGCAGGTGGTCGGCCAGCTGGTTCACCGTCACCTCGCCCTGCTGCGACAGGTGGGCGATCGAGCGGATCAGCGAATATTGCACGCCGGTCAGCCCGACCAGGTTGCCAAAGCCGTCCCGCACCGACAGCAGCCGCGCCGCAAACGGCAGCAGGCCATTGACGAGGTGCCGGAATTCGCGGTCCGAGCCATCGATCAGGCAAGCCGGATGCGTGATGGTCAGGGTCTTGTTTGCAGGAGTCGTAGCCATCGGCGGATTGTTCGATTAGCTTGTAACGCAAGCTTTGTGCCAAATTCTACCAAACTCGCCGGACGGCCTGCCGTGCTGTCCGGCCTCTCCTTTTGCGCCAACGCGCTGACTCCATGAATCCGATCCCCCTACCCGAAGCCCAGGCGCTGCTGGCCCGCTATGTCGAGGCCAAGGACAACAACCGTCCCGCGCTGATCCACGAGGCATTCGCAACGGATGCCACGCTGACCTTCTCCATCGATACGGACACCATCAGCTTTCCGGCACAGACGGAAGGCGCCGCGGCGATCGCGGCGACGCTGGTGACTGACTTCGCCAAGACCTTCGACCGCTGCCGGACCTACTACGTTGGCGACCTGTCGCCGGCGGCGGATGGAACCACACTGACGGTCCCGTGGCTGGTACTGATGCGCGAGACGGCGGCGCACACCTTGCGCGCGGGGAAGGGCGTCTACCGCTGGGGCTTTGCCCGGCAGCCGGATGGGACGTTCCGCATCGGCAGCCTGCACATCCATATCGCGCGGATGGACGTGGTGCCGGATGCCGGCGCGGCCATGCTGGCTGCCTTGCAGGCTGCGCTGCCGTACCCGTGGCTGCCGTCGCAGACGCTGCAGGTGGCGGTTCAAGCCCAGGCATCGGCTGATGCCAGGCTGGCGTTCATGAAAGAATTTGTCTAAGGGCTGCCGGCAGGGCGAACCTGCCGGCATGCGCCGTCAAAGCCCCAGCACCAGCTTGGCGATGATATTGCGCTGGATCTCGTTCGACCCGCCGTAGATCGACGCCTTGCGGTAGTTGAAATAGCGCGGCGCCAGCACGGCAGCATAGTCCGGTCCGACGCGCGGCGCGGCCTCGCGGCCCTGGATCGCGGCCCAGGTGTCCTGCACGAACGGCAGCGCGGCGGGACCGGCGGCCTCGACCGCCAGCTCGCTGACCGCCTGCAACGTCTCCGTGCCGGTGAGCTTCAGCATGCTGGACGCCGCCCCGATCGACGTGCCCGATTCCACGCCCGAGAACACGCGCAGCTCGACCGCCTCCAGCGCGGCGGCGCGCACGTGCAGCGCGGCCAGCTTGCGCCGGAAGGCGGGGTCGTCGAGCAGCTGCCGGCCATCGTCGGCGGCCTGCTCCGCAGCGATCTGCGCAACCTTGGCCAGCTGCTTGCGCAGCGTCGGGCTGTAGGTCCCGCCACGCTCGAACTCCAGCAGGTACTTGGCATAGGTCCAGCCCTTGCCCTCCTCGCCGATGCGGTTTTCCGCCGGCACGCGCACGTTCTCGAAGAAGACCTGGTTCACTTCCTGCTGCCCGGCCGGGGGGCCGTCCAGCGTCGGCAGCGGCGACACCGTGATGCCGGGCGTATGCATGTCGAGCAGCAGGAACGAGATGCCTTCCTGCCGCTTCGACTCGCGGCTGGTGCGCACCAGGCAGAACATCCAGTCGGCCCACTGCGCATGCGTGGTCCAGATCTTGGAACCGTTCAGGATGTAGTGCTCGCCGTCGCTGTCGGTACCGGGATCGGCGCGCAGCTGCAATGACGCGAGGTCGGAGCCGGAATTGGGCTCGGAGTAGCCCTGGCACCACCACACGTCCGAAGCCAGGATCGGCGGCAGGAAGCGTGCCTTCTGCGCGGGCGTGCCGTACTTCATGATCACCGGCGCCACCATCTTCAGCCCCATCGGCGACACCGGCGGGCAGCCGGCCGCGGCCAGCTCCGACTGGAGGATAAAGCGCTGCGCCGGCGTCCAGCCCGGGCCGCCATATTCCTGCGGCCAGTTGGGCGCGGCCCAGCCGCGCGCATGCAGCGCCTTCTGCCAGCGCACCTGGCCGCTCTTGTCGAGATAGCCGTTCTTGGACTGCGCCATCATCGCACGCAATTCGTCGTCATAGGCCTGGGCGATCCAGGCGCGCACGTCTTCACGGAACTGCCGGTCTTGCGGGGAGAAATCGAGATGCATCGGCGGGCCTCGCTGGGGTAGTCGTCAGGGATTGGCGGTTCAGGCCGCGACGGGATAGAGCAGGTCGGCGTAGCGGCGCAGGTGGTGCTCGGCCGAGCCGAACTGCAGGTCGATCGCCGTGACGCGCTTGAAGTAGTGGCCCACCGCCAGTTCCTCCGTGACGCCCATGCCGCCGTGGATCTGCACCGCGCCCTGGCCGATGAAGGCACCGGCCTGGCCGGCCTGGACCTTGGCCGCGCACGCCGCCTGCGCGAAAGCTGCCGGTGCACCGCCGGCCTGCATCGCCGCGACCTGTGTCAGTGCCACGGATTGCTCCAGCTGCATATACATGTCGGCCATGCGGTGCTGCAGCACCTGGAACGTGCCGATCGGCACGCCGAACTGCTTGCGCTGGCGCGCGTAGTCGATGGTGTCGGCCAGCATGCGCGCCATCGCGCCGTTGGCTTCGGCGGCCAGCGCAACCATGGCGTGGTCGCACAGCCGCTCGATCAGCGCGAAGGCCTCGCCTTCGGCGCCGATGCGCTGGCTGGCGGCTACCTGCACGTTGTCGAGCAGCACCTCGGCCGCGCGCATGCCGTCGAAGGTGGGATATTCGCGCAGTGTCACGCCGGGCGTGTCGCGTGCGATCCAGAACAGGCTGATGCCCTCGCGGTCGCGGCGCGCTCCCGCGGTGCGGGCGCTGACCACCAGGTGCGAGGCGAACGGCGCCCCCACCGCTACGTGCTTGTGCCCGCTCAGCCTGTAGCCGTTGCCAGCGCGCGTGGCGCTGGCCTGCACGTCGTGCCGGCAATAACGGCTGGCGGGCTCGGCATGCGCCCAGGCGGCGGTGGCCTCGCCGCCGATGATGGCGGGCAGCCACTGCGCCGCCAGTTCCGGGCTGCCTTGCGCCAGCGCGCCGCCGGCCAGCACCACGGTGCCAAGATACGGCTCGAGCACCAGGTGGCGGCCGAACTGCTCCATCACGATCATGTGCTCGGCAGCGCCGCCGCCCAGCCCGCCGAGCGCCTCGCTGAAGCCCGCGCCCAGGATACCGAGGTCGCGCGCGAACGCACGCCAGCAATCGGGCCGCCAGCCCGCCGCGGACTGGACCGCGGCGCGGCGCGCTTCAAAATCGTAGTGGTCGGCCAGGTAACGCGCGAGCGTGTCGCGCAGCATCGATTGTTCTTCGCTGAACTTGAAATCCACCTCGGCTCCTTCGGGAATGGGGGATGGCGTGCTTGCGATAGCCCGCGACAGCATGATCCGGGCACGCCGCCGGGCAGCGCATCGTCGCATTCGACGAAGGTGCGCAGGGGCTGCACGGGGCCCCGCACGCGTCGTTTCATGCGGCACCGCATCAAAATGCCGACGCCGCGCTTCGTCGCTTCCGACGATGGTTGAACCGGCGGGTCGTTCACAGAATGCGGGATCACCCATCCCAATCCAGCGAACCGCTGTCGAAGGAGCCCAACGCCATGCATCCGTCCATCCACGCGCAGCGCACGCCAGAAAAGCCGGCCGTCATCATGGGCAGCAGCGGCGCAGTCGTCACTTACCGCGAGCTGGACGAGCATTCGAACCAGGTGGCACACCTGTTCCGCGCGCTGGGCCTGCGCCCGGGCGACCGCGTGGCCTTCATGCTGGAGAACCATCCGCGCCTGTTCGAGCTGTGCTGGGGCGCGCAACGCAGCGGAATCATCTATATCTGCCTGAGCACAAAGCTGAACGCGGCCGACGCCGCCTATATCGTCAATGACAGCGCCGCGCAGGTGCTGGTGACCACGCACGCGCTGGCGGAGATCGCGGCCTTGCTGGTGGCGCAGACGCCGGCGCTGAAGCGCCGGCTGATGCTCGACGGCACGGTGCCCGGCTACGATGCTTATGAACCGGCGTTGGCACGCTGCCCCACCACGCGCATCGCCGAAGAAGTGACCGGCGGCGATATGCTCTATTCCTCGGGCACCACGGGCCGGCCCAAGGGCGTGTATGCGCCGCCGGCCAGCCCGCGCATCGAGGATCCCACCACGCTGACCAGCCTGTGCCAGCGGCTCTATGGCTTCGATGCCGAGAGCCGCTACCTGTCGCCGGCGCCGCTGTATCATGCCGCGCCGCTGCGCTACAACATGGCGGTGCAGGCGCTGGGCGGTACCACGGTGGTGATGGAGCATTTCGACGCGGAGCAGTACCTGCAGCTGGTGCAGCAGCACCGCATCACCCATACGCAGCTGGTGCCGACGATGTTCTCGCGCATGCTCAAGCTGCCCCAGGCGCAGCGCGAGGCCTATGATGTGTCGTCGCTGCGCGTGGCGATCCATGCCGCGGCGCCGTGCCCGGTGCAGGTCAAGGAGGCGATGATCGCGTGGTGGGGACCGGTGATCTGGGAATACTACGCCGGCACCGAGGGCAATGGCGTGACCGTGGTCAGCACGCAGGAATGGCTGCAGCGCAAGGGCACCGTGGGCCGGGCCATGGTCGGCAAGCTGCGCATCTGCGGCCCCGACGGCGAACTGCAGCCGCCGGGCGAGCCGGGCACGATCTATTTTGCCGAAGGCCGGCCCTTCGAATACCACAATGACCCGGCCAAGACGGCGGAATCGCGCCATCCGCAGCATCCGGACTGGAGCACCATCGGCGATGTCGGCTATGCCGATGCCGACGGGTACCTGTTCCTGACCGACCGCAAGGCCAACATGATCATCTCCGGCGGGGTCAACATCTATCCGCAGGAGGCCGAGAACCTGCTGATGACGCACCCCAAGGTGCTGGACGTGGCGGTGATCGGCGTGCCCAACGAGGATTTCGGCGAGGAGGTCAAGGCCGTGGTGCAGCCGGCCGACATGGCGCAGGCTGGTCCGGAGCTGGCGGCCGAGCTGATCGCATTCTGCCGCGCCAACCTTTCCACTATCAAATGCCCGCGCTCGGTCGATTTCGAGTCCGAACTGCCGCGCCTGCCGACCGGCAAGCTGCTCAAGCGGCTGCTGCGCGACCGTTATTGGGCAGGCCACGGCAACAAGCTGGTGTGAAGGCGAGCCCCGGCATCCGGCTGGCGTCCGGCGAGCGGGGCGGTGGGGCGGTGGGGGGGGGGCCGGGGCCGCCCCTTAATCCAGCCGGAAGGCCGCCTGAAGAGACCCGGAACCCTCGGCGGCGCGCGGCCGCCCGCGTTTACGCCATAATTCCGTGTTCCATCACAGTCACGCGCGCCCGCGCTGCTGCGCAGGCGCGCGCATCGCTTCGCATTGCCGCAAGGGCGGTGCGGCGCGGAAGACGACAAATCGCCAATGGCAAGTATCGAGGAGACCGGGCGGCGCGTGCCGTCTGCCACCGGCGCCGCTGCGCTGTCGGCCAAGCTGCGCCCGCCGCTGCTGACGCCGTTCCAGGTCGAGCGCACGGCGATCTGCGACGCCGTGTGCGCCGCCGACTTCGTCAAGCTCGTGCTGGTGCGCGCGCCCGCGGGCTTTGGCAAGACCACCGCCATGCTCCAGTGCCGTGCGCGCCTGGAAGCCGCCGGCGGGCGCACCGCGTGGCTCACCCTTGACCGCGCCGACAACGATGCCACCCGCTTCCTGGGCTCGATCGAGGCCGCCATCGCGCAGGCGCTCGGGGCCGCGGCCCAGCCGCCCCGCTCGGGGCTGGTGCAGGACCCCGGCGAGCAGGCGCTGGCGCTGATCGACCGGCTGGCCGGCCACAGCGGCGCCTTCACGCTGTTCCTCGACGATTTCGAATCGATCCAGAACGCCGCCGTCAGCGGCCTGGTGTGGCAGATGGTCGAAAGCCTGCCGCCGGGCTGCCGTGTCGTGATCGGCACGCGCTGGGTGCCGGAGAGCGGCCTGGGCCGGCTGCGCGCACGTGGCGAGCTGCTCGAGATCGAGCCCGCGCAATTGCGCTTCAGCGCCAGCGAGACCGAATCCTTCCTGCGCCACGCCCGTGGGCTCAAATTGCAGCCAGCCGCGATCAGTGCGCTGCACCGGCGCACCGAAGGCTGGGCCACGGCACTGTGGCTGGCTTCGGTGGCAATGGAGCGGCGCAGCCAGCCCGAGGGCTTCATCGCCGGCTTTTCCGGCTCCAACGCGGCGATTGCCGACTACCTGGTCGAAGACGTCTTCCTGCACCTGCCCGACGCGGTGCGGGACTTCCTGTTGCGGACCTCGATCCTCGACCAGCTCTGCGGCCCGCTGTGCGACGCGGTCTGCCAGGCCACTCCGCCTTCAGCCGGCGGCGCCGGCAGCAGCGACGAGATCCTGGCCTGGCTGGAGCGTGCCAACCTGTTCCTGCTGCCGCTGGAGAGCGAACGCTACGGCGAGCGCGGCACCGGCGCGGCGCCGGAGCAGTGGTACCGCTATCACAGCCTGTTTTCCGGCTTTCTGCGCGGCCAGCTGGCGCAGTCGATGCCGGCGGCCGTGCCGCCATTGCACCTGGCTGCCTCGCGCTGGTATGAAGCGCAGGGCCGCCCGGTGCCCGCCATCGAGCACGCACTCGCGGCCGGTGCGCTGGGCCATGCGCTGGAATTGCTGGACGGCGCCGTCGACGACCTGCTGGGGCAGGGCCGCATGCGGCTGCTGACGCGCTGGCTGGAGGCGGTACCGGCGCAAGAACTGGCCCGTTGGCCCAAGCTGCAGATCGCGCATGCGTGGGCGGTGTCGTTCACGCGCGGCCCGGCCGACGCGATCGCGCTGCTGCAGGCGATCCCGACCGAAGGCGCGGCCGGCGACCTGCTCGCGCATATCCGCGCCCTGCGCCACGTGCTGCTCAACATGATGGACCGCTTCGACGACGCGCGCGCCTTCGCCCGCGACGAGCTGCCGCCGCTGCCGATGGGCTACGCCTTCCCGGACGCGATCCTGGGCACGTCGATGGCGCGGCTGGCCGCGGTCATTGGCGACTACCCCGAGGCGCGCCGGCTGCTGCAGATCGCGCGCCAGGCCGTGCGCGGCTCGGACAGCAACTTCAACAAGATCTTCTCCGAATCGGTCGAAGGCCTGATCGACCTGCGCCAGGGGCGGCTGCAGCAGGCGCTCGCGCGCTTTCGCATTGCCGCGCGCACGATGCTGCCGAACCGCTTCGGCCCGACCAATGGCAACGCGATGGCAGGCATCCTGCTGGCCGAAGGGCTGTACGAGAGCGGCGATACCGAACGCGCCAGCCGGCTGCTCAACGTGTACCTGCCGCTGTCGCGCGATCTTGGCCTGCCGGACCAGATCATCACCGCCCACACCGTGCTGGCCCGCATCGCCTTCGATCGCGGCGACACCGACCAGGCCCATGAATGGCTGGCGCAGCTGGAGGCGCTCGGCCACCACCGCGGCCTGACCCGGCTGGTGATGGCGGCGATGCTCGAGCGCGCGCGGCTGGCGCTGCGCCAGGGCAATGTGCACGCCGCGCGGGAGGCCATCGAGCGCGCCGCCGACCCCGCGCTGTGGCGCACGCGTCCGGGGGTCAGCTCGTTCGCCAGCGACGTCGAGGACATCTTTGTCGGCAGGCTGCGGCTGGACGTGCATGCCCGCCCCGGTGCGCAGGTGCGCGACGCGATCGAGCGCGAACTGGCGGCCGCCACCAGCAACCAGCTGATGCGCCGCGCGCTCAAGCTGCGCATCCTGCTGGCGCAAGCGTGCCAGCGCAGCGGCGACGGTGCGCATGCGCTGGTGGTGATGGGCGAGGCGTTGCGCTTCGGGGCGGCCGAGGGGTTCGTGCGGATCTTTGCCGACGAAGGCGACGACGTGCGCCGGCTGGCGGCCGATGCCTGCGCGCGCCAGGGCGCCAGCCTGCCATCCGCCTACGTGGAAAAGCTGCTGCAGGCATGCGGCCAGCAAGCCGGCGCAGCGCGTGGCGGCACGGGCGGCCGTCCCGCGCCGCCGGCGCTGGTGGAGCCGCTGACGCCCAAGGAGCAGAAGGTTCTGCAGTTGCTGGCCGAAGGCTTCTCCAACGTCGCCATGGCCGAGCGCCTGTTCGTGTCCGAGACCACGGTGCGCACGCACCTGCGCAATATCAGCGCCAAGCTGCACGCCAGCAACCGCACCCAGGCGGTGGCGATCGCGCGGCAGCTGGGCCTGCTCTGAGCCGGTCGCCGCGAGCGTGGCTGCGCGCGGCGACCGGGCCCGGATGCCGATCCGGATGCCGGCTCAGATGCCGATGAACTCGGCAAACTCCGTCAGCGGCGCGCGCGCCGCGCGCAACTGGTTGGCCGGCGCCTCGGGATCCTCGTAGCCGATCGCCATGCCGGTGAACAGCATGCGCTCGGCCGGCAACTGCAGGAAGCCGCCGATGGTCTCCGGATACATCGCCCAGCATTCCTGCGCGCAGCTGTCGAGCCCTTCCTCACGCAGCAGCAGCATCACGGTCTGCAGGTACATGCCGAGGTCCGACCACTGCGGCGGGCCCATGCGCCGGTCCACTGTGCAGAACAGCGCCAGCGGCGCACCGAAGAAGGTGAAGTTGCTGGCGAACTGCGCCAGCCGCCGCGCCTTGTCTTCACGCGGGATGCCGAGGTAGTGGTAAAGCGCCTCGCCTACCTCGAAGCGCCGGTCGCGGTAGGGCGCAACCAGCTCGGGCGGGTAGACGTGGTACTCGCGGTCTTCGCCCTTGGGCGCGTGCGCGATGCGCTCGCGCATGATGCCGCGCAGGCGCTCCAGTGCCTCGCCGCCGATCACGTGGATGTGCCAGGGCTGCAGGTTGCCGCCCGACGGCGCGCGCGCTGCGGCATCGAGCACGCGGCGGATGGTGTCGGCGGGCACGGGCTTGTCCAGGAAGCCGCGGACGGACTTGCGGCTGGCGACGGCTTGGCTGACTTTCATGCTGACTCCGATAGGAACGTTGGGGCGCTGGCCTCAAGCACTTCAGGCTGTTCAGGCGAACGGCGGCTCGCCGCGCCAGTCGAAGAAGTCCGGCAGGTCGTTGGAGACGGTGTCGGGGAATGCGGCCGGGCGCTTTTCAAGGAAGGCGCTGACGCCTTCCTTGACGTCGGCCGAGCGCCCCCGCGACTGGATCGCCCGGCTGTCGAGCTTGTGCGCCTCCATGGGGTGGCTGGCGCCGGCCATGCGCCAGATCAGCTGGCGCGAGATCGCCACCGACACCGGCGCGGCGTTGTCGGCGATTTCGCGCGCGATCGCCCGCGCCGCCGGCAGCAGGTCTTCGGGCGCGTGCAGCGAGCGCACCAGCCCGCGTTCATGCGCCTCTTGCGCCGAGAAGACCCGGCCGGTATAGCACCATTCCAGCGCCGTCGAAACGCCGACCACGCGCGACAGGAACCACGACGAGGCTGCCTCCGGCGTGATGCCGCGGCGCGCGAACACGAAGCCGAACCTGGCGTCGGTCGACGCCAGCCGGATATCCATCGGCAACTGCATGGTCACGCCCACGCCCACGGCGGCGCCGTTGACCGCGGCAATCACCGGCTTGAGGCTGCGGAAGATGCGCAGCGACACTCGGCCGCCGCCGTCGCGGTGCGCGGTGTCGGGGCTGGCGCCATAGCGCTTCTCGAAATCGAAGGTCGAGCTGCCACCGGACAGGTCGGCGCCGGCGCAGAAGGCGCGGCCCGCGCCGGTGACGATCACCGCGCGGACGTTGTCGTCGGCATCGGTGGCGTCGAAGGCGCCGATCAGGTCCTGCATCATCTGCGCGGTGAAGGCGTTGAGCTGGTCCGGGCGATGCAGCGTGATGGTGGCGACACCGTCTTCGACGGCGTAGCGCAGGGTTTCGAACGAAGGCGTGGCTTGCGTCATGGCGACTCCTGCTGAGGAAAGAGGGGCGGGGTGCTGCGGGCCGGGGGCGGCGAAAGCCCGGAACAGCGCGGGGACAGCCAACACTAGTGCAGAATGCGCCGCCCGCAATCGTCGCTTCCGACGAAGCATGGCGCGGGCCCGCGCCGTAGACTGGCCCGACCGCCGCAAAGGCCGCTAGCTGACAGCACCAAGGACAATCATGAAGACTCGAATCACCGAACTGCTTGGCATCCGCTACCCCATCATTCAGGGCGGCATGCAATGGGTCGGCTATGCGGAAATGGCGTCGGCCGTCTCCAACGCCGGCGGGCTGGGCATCCTCACCGCGCTGACGCAGCCGACCCCCGAGGCGCTGGGCGAGGAAATCCGCCGCTGCCGCGATATGACCGACAAGCCATTCGGCGTGAACCTGACGTTGCTGCCTTCGATCAACCCGCCGCCGTACGCGCGCTACCTCGACGTCATCATCGAGAGCGGCGTCAAGGTGCTGGAGACTGCAGGCAACAACCCCAGGGATCACATCGCGCGCGCCAAGGCCGCCGGCCTGAAGGTGATCCACAAGTGCGTGGCAATCCGCCATGCGCAGTCGGCCGAGCGCCTGGGCGTCGACGCGGTGTCGATCGACGGCTTCGAGTGCGCCGGCCACCCCGGCGAGGACGATGTCCCGGGCATGGTGCTGATCCCGCTGGCGGCGCGCAAGCTGTCGGTGCCGGTGATCGCCTCGGGCGGCATCGCCGACGGCCGCGGCATGGCCGCGGCGCTGGTGCTGGGTGCCGAGGGCGTGAACATGGGCACGCGCTTCTGCGCCACCCAGGAAGCGCCGATCCACGACAACGTCAAGCAGGCGCTGGTGCAGGCCAGCGAGCGCGACACCAACCTGATCTTCCGCACGCTGCACAACACCGCGCGCGTGCTGAAGAACGCCGTGTCGGACGAAGTCGTGAGCATCGAACGCCGCCCCGGCGGCGCGCAGTTCGAGGACGTCAAGCACCTGGTCGCCGGCGTGCGCGGCAAGGCTGCGCTGAAGGCGGGCGAGACCGATGGCGGCATCATCAGCGCAGGCCAGTGCGTGGGCCTGATCGACGACGTGCCGAGCTGCGAGGAACTGCTCGCGCGCATGGTCCGCGTATGCCGCGAGTACCTTGGCTCGGCCTCGCGCTACTTCGCCTGACGCCATGGCCGAAGCCGAAATCGAAGCGGCGATGCCGCAGGCGGCCGACAGCACCGGTGCCGTGCCGGAGGGCTTCGTGCCGCTGCGGCAACCGGGCGGCTACATGGCCAACTTCGGCCAGCTCTACCTGAACCGCGAACGCCGCACGCTGGCGGTGCGCATCGACGAGAGCCATCTCAACAACCTCGGCATTCCGCACGGCGGCATGCTGGCGACGCTGGCCGATACCGCCATCGGCATGATGATGTCGCTGGAGACCGGACGCGAGAAGAGCGCGGTCACCGTCAACCTGAGCCTGGACTACCTCGACTCCGCGCGCCTGGGGGACTGGGTCGAGGCCCGCGTGGAGTTCGACAAGCTCGGCTCGCGGCTGCGCTACGGCACCTGCCGGCTGGTCAGCGGCGAGCGCTGCCTGCTGCGCGCCACCGCGATCTTCGCGGTGCTCGGCCCGCGCAGCTGACACCTCCCTGAGGCGGCCGGCTAACTTCGTCGCTTCCGACGACGCTGGCCGGACGGCGCGGGACAACAATACGGGCCAAGCGTGCCGGCACTCGCCGGCAACCCGCATCTAGCACAGGCCGGCCGCGGGACGGCTGGCACCGAACAAGGAGATCACATGGCAGAGGCATATATCGTCGCCGCGGCACGGACCGCCGGCGGGCGCAAGGGCGGCAAGCTGTCGGGCTGGCATCCGGCCGACCTCGCCGCGCAGGTGCTCGATGCGCTGGTCGAGCGCACCGGCGCCGATCCCGCGCTGGTCGAAGACGTCATCATGGGCTGCGTCAGCCAGGTCGGCGAGCAGGCCGGCAACGTGGCGCGCAACGCCATCCTCGCTTCGCGGCTGCCGGAAAGCGTGCCGGGCACGTCGGTGGACCGCCAGTGCGGCTCGTCGCAGCAGGCGCTGCACTTTGCCGCGCAGGCGGTGATGTCGGGCGCGATGGATATCGTGATCGCGGCCGGCGTGGAAAGCATGACGCGCGTGCCGATGGGCCTGTCGTCGCAGTTGCCGGCCAAGAATGGCTTCGGCGTGCCCAAGAGCGCGGGTGTCGAGGCGCGCTACCCCGGCGTGCAGTTCAGCCAGTTCACCGGCGCCGAGATGATCGCGCGCAAGTACAACCTGTCGCGCGAACAGCTCGATGCCTACGCGCTGCTCAGCCACCAGCGCGCCGCGGCAGCGACCAAGGCGGGCCGCTTCAACGCCGAGATTATCCCGGTCGAGGTGCGCATCGCCGAGGGCGCCAACGGAGAGATACATACCTCCGACGAAGGCATCCGCTATGACGCATCGATGGAAAGCATCGGCTCGGTCAAGCTGATCGCCGACGGCGGCCGGGTGACCGCTGCCTCCTCCAGCCAGATCTGCGATGGCGCCGCCGGCCTTCTGGTGGTCAACGAGGCTGGCCTGAAGAAGCTCGGCGTCAAGCCGCTGGCGCGCGTGCACCACATGACCGTGATCGGCCACGATCCGGTGGTGATGCTCGAAGCGCCGCTGCCGGCCACCATGCACGCGTTGAAGAAGGCCGGCCTGAGCATCAATGACATCGACCTGTTTGAAGTCAACGAAGCCTTTGCACCGGTGCCCCTGGCCTGGTTGCAGGCAACCGGCGCCGATCCGGAGCGACTCAACGTGCATGGCGGCGCAATCGCGCTGGGCCATCCGCTGGGCGGCTCGGGCGCAAAGCTGATGACGACGCTGGTGCATGCGCTGCATACGCACGGCAAGCGCTACGGGCTGCAGACCATGTGCGAAGGCGGCGGGCTGGCCAACGTTACCATCGTCGAACGCCTGTAAGGCGTTGGCGCTTGCGCCGGGCGCCTAAGGCAGGAACGCAGCAGGAACGCAGCAGGAACGCAGCAGGAACGCAGCAGGAATGCGGCAGTAAAGGGTAGTAAAGGGAGAAGGACCGGCGGCGCGGGCATGTCACAGTGCCCGCGCCAGTTGCCGGAGCGATTGCGGCCGCGTGCCACGCCAATCGGGATAGGAGCGGACCTCGCGGCCCGGCCCCTCCCACACCACCGTGCATACGGGTCCGTACACGGCGGTTCGG
>NZ_JAGIQB010000220.1:0-807 GCF_017815025.1 Cupriavidus phytohabitans | reverse complement strand
GCAATCCGTCCGTATCGCCTGAGTTCAGCCTCACCGAGGAGCCCCTGTTTTCAATCTCGATTTATGCAACAACGCCGGTCAAAGGTGTCAACCTGTATGCCGCTTGTGACTGGGAAAAAGGGTCGCCAGCTTCCAGTTCACGAATCCAACTGCTCCTCATCATGTATTTGCTTGCGCAACGTCGCGAAATGCTCCTGAAGACTTATCCCACATAACGGATGAACGCTCTCCGGAACGACGGCATCGACTTTGGCCCAATCCTCTGCAGTCAGCATCTCCACTGTTCGTGGCATGACTAGGTTTTCCTCGGAAGATAGATGATTGCGATAGTAAGCAAGATATACTGCCGCTTGTGCCACTAACACGTCTCTAGGCGTTATAACGTCACATTCGGCGCCCTTGAAGTGGTCAAGTAGTTGGGCACTGGTTTCCGCGATCACTAGATGTTCCTGTAGAAGTCGACTCACCACAAGCTGTATATCGGGATCTCGCTTCACCAGTAAAGAAAAAGCAACATCCTCTCGAGGGTGATGAATGCGATCGCCATAATCGCACATGTACTCGACGATTTTAGTTATCAATTGATAATTAGGCTGTTTTCCCTCGAAAAAAGACCCGATTTGATTTTGGAGTGTGTCTAGTAAATGAGCGAAGTACAAATGATCGCTATGCCAATCAGCAATAGTGTTGGTCATGTCGGCCATCCAGGGATGTGGTTATTATTGGCATTTAGGGAAATGCTGAATAAATCAGTGCGCGAGTCATCGCGGGATTGGGTGAGTGCGTTGTCATAGTCATGTCCATGGT
>NZ_JAGIQB010000219.1:0-810 GCF_017815025.1 Cupriavidus phytohabitans | reverse complement strand
ATATCAGAAAATCCTTAGTATAAATTAGAGAAAATCCGATAACATCTTCTGTAGGGTGGGATTAGTATCCGTATAGGGATTGGGCTAGACAGGCCCTCCTCGAGTTGGTGTATGTATCCCCCGACAATGCGTCCTTTATAGCGCCCGACGTCTCGTCGGGCGCTTTTCTTTGTGCGCCCAGCATGGGCGTACTCCTGCGGGTGCAAGTCCCGCCGTAAGCTGGTCATAGCGAACGAAGTGAAGCGCAACTGCATGAGGGTGACCGAGTGTGGGAAGGAAGCGTGGAGCATAAATCGCGAGCCGATGGACAAGAACTGCATAGAAGGCGGTACCGAGCAGGGCGAGCGGGCAAGGAACCGCGAAGCTCTTATGACCAAAGCGAGGTGGCGTAAATGCAGCGGTTGTGCGATGAAGGAGTGCGTTCTTACCTGGGGAGGCCTCGCCTCATGCCTGAAAGGGCGACGGCGTCGAGCCGGAGTGAGGAGGCAGCAGAAGCCGTAGTAGCTGGGTGATGTGGCCGGGAAGGCTAAAGTCGCCGGTGAAGGGCCGAAGGAACAGGAGGGAAGGCCCTTTGGCTATCGAAGTTGGACTGTCTCAGATGTTCGCGCAAGCGAAGCTCGCCGAGACGGCCAGCAGGGTGAAGCCCGGCTGGTTTCCGGCAGCGAGAAACCGACTTCGCCGAGTCAAACCTAAGCCATCCCAGGCCTCAGGTCGGGGCATCACAAGCCTGAGAACCTCAACTGTTCCAACCGCCCGGTGCGGACCCGCATGCCGGGTGGCGTGGGAGGGGTGCGGCCGATAGGTCGCCCC
>NZ_JAGIQB010000218.1:0-812 GCF_017815025.1 Cupriavidus phytohabitans | reverse complement strand
TTGTCATGGCCCTGCACGTAGTCGAGGAAGCGCTGCAGCGCGCGGAAGCGGCCGGGGCGGCCGAGCAGCCGGCAGTGCATGCCGATCGACAGCATCCTGGGGCTGTCCTGCCCTGCGGGATCGCCTTCTTCATACAGCACGTCGAACGCATCCTTCAGGTACTGGAAGAACTGCTCGCCGGTGTTGAAGCCCTGCGGCGTGGCAAAGCGCATGTCGTTCGAGTCCAGCGTGTACGGCACCACCAGGTGCGGCTTCTTCTCGCCGCCGGTGACTTCCACTTCGGTCCAGAAGGGCAGGTCATCGCCGTAGTAGTCGGAGTCGTACAGGAAGCCGCCGTGCTCGACCACCAGGCGGCGCGTGTTGGGGCTGTCGCGCCCGGTGTACCAGCCCAGCGGCATCGAGCCGGTCAGGTCCTTGATGATCTGCATGCCGATGCGCATGTGCTCGCGCTCGGTGGCCTCGTCGATGTTCTGGTAGTGGATCCAGCGCCAGCCGTGGCAGGCGATCTCGTGGCCCAGCTCGACGAAGGCGCGGGTCAGCTCCGGATGGCGCTGCAGCGCCATCGACACGCCGAAGATGGTCAGCGGCAGGCCGCGCTTTTCGAACTCGCGCAGGATGCGCCAGACGCCGGCGCGCGAGCCGTATTCATAGATGCCCTCCATGCTCATGTGGCGGTCGGGATAGGCCGCGGCGCCGACGATCTCGGAGAGGAACTGCTCGGAGGCGGCGTCGCCGTGCAGCACGCAGTTCTCGCCGCCTTCTTCGTAGTTGAGGACGAACTGCAGCGCGACGCGCGCGCCGCCCGGCCAGCG
>NZ_JAGIQB010000217.1:0-825 GCF_017815025.1 Cupriavidus phytohabitans | reverse complement strand
TCATGGACACACCTATGACAACGCGCTCACCAAACGCCTCGATGACTCGCGCGCTGATTTAATCAGCGATTCCCTAAGGCTCTTCATGAACAGACGGTGCTGGGGCCACGCTTACCCAGCCTCGGTTCTTGAGTTCATTGAAGACCTTCAGCCAGAACTTAGCACCTTCGGTCTGCTCGACCCACAGGCCCAGCACATCGCGTTGACCGTCTGCCTGGATGCCCAATGCCAGATACACGGCCTTATTGGTGACCACGCCGTCAGTGCGGATCTTGACCAGCAACGCGTCGAAGAACACCACTGGGTACATGGCTTCGAGCGGTCGGCTCTGTCACGCGATTGCCTCGGCCATGACTTCATCGGTGACCGAGTTGATGAAGTCAGGGGAGACTTCGGTTCCGTAGCTCTCAGCCAGGAATGCCTGGATCTCGCGCACGCTCATGCCGCGCGCGCGTACATGGCAATAATGCGCTCTTCGAATCCGGTAAAACGCTGTTCATGCTTGGGTCTCAAGACCGGCTCAAAGCTGCCATCGCTGTCGCTTGGCAATTCGACCCGCACCGGCCCACGGTCGGTGATGACAGTCTCGCCGGTGAGGCCGTTGCGCGCATTGGACTGCGGGGCCGGCTTGGGCTCGCCTGGCTTATAGCCCAAGTGCATGCTCATCTCGGCGCCCATCGCCCGCTCGATGATGGCTTTGTTGAACGCCAGCATCAGATCCTGAACCTCGCTGGGCGTCATCGGCCCTTTAACCCATTGCATTACACACAAGTCACTCGTGACCAATTTCTCTGGCGTACTTGATGCCGGCGGCGAAGTCCATTA
>NZ_JAGIQB010000216.1:0-840 GCF_017815025.1 Cupriavidus phytohabitans | reverse complement strand
TTCAGTTCTCAGTCCCATTTAGTGGCCACGGCTGCTCCTGTAGGCGTTTCAGCGCTTCCAGCATGTCGTTCTGATCCAGCGACCGCTGCGCCTTCTTTCCTGGTGGTCGCCCACGCTTGCGGGGCGCTCCTTCCGTGCCAGGCACAGATAACGACCGCGTGTTGTCGCGTTTCTCCTGGACATATTGCGCTATCTGCAACACAGCTCCGAGCCGCTTGTTGTCCACAATCGCGCCCTGATCGATCTCAGATAACCGGTCGTAGATGGTGGGGGCAGGGCAGCGCCATTCGCCCGTGGCTCAATCCTACCGTCCGGATAGTGATAGACGTCGATATAGCGCCCAGCAAGCTTCCGATGCTCTGGCGTATCGGCCAGCAGGTAGAGCATCTTGTCGTACTGGATCGTCAGGCTCTTGGACACACACCGCGGCTCGCGCCAGGTAAAGACTAGGTCCAGGTTTTCATCCGATCGCAGTGGTCGATGGGCATCATGGCTGTTGCGCGGTACCTTGGCAAAGCGTGCGTTGTAATCCGCAATGAATTCCGACATGAAGGCGTTGGCGGCCTCCATGGAGCTGATGCCGCGCAGGCGCAGTTCCTTGACCAGGCGATCCTGCAACGTCAGGTGGGTCCGTTCGACGCGGCCCTTGGCTTGGCTGCTGTTGGCGCAAATGCCCTCAATGTTCAGCTCGAACAAGGCCCGGGCAAACTGGGTGTGGCCGTCGCCGCTGGTTGCCCCTTGCTTGTTGACCCGAAACACGCTCGCCTTGTCGCTGTAAAACGCCACCGGCTTGCCGTGGCGCTCCAGATAGGCCCGCGTCGCCGCAAAGTATGTGAACGT
>NZ_JAGIQB010000215.1:0-844 GCF_017815025.1 Cupriavidus phytohabitans | reverse complement strand
GGATCAGAACGACATGCTGGAAGCGCTGAAACGCCTACAGGAGCAGCCGTGGCCACTAAATGGGACTGAGAACTGAAATGCGGCTGGCTGCTGGCAATTCAAATCCATTCCGCTTGCCTGACAGCCCTGCTCGGATCACCACCGCCCTACGGAACACCCAGAAAACTGACCAAGCAAGTTGAAGGCTCACCGGACATAATGAAATGGTCAGCCCGATCCCCCGATGCATCGCCTAGGCTGTAGGCGTCACTTCTCGGAGGGAGACTGCCATGTGTGAAGTCGCATTGATCGGTATTGATCTCGGCAAACATGTCTTTCACTTGCATGCCCAGGACCGCGGCGGGCATGAACTCTGGCGCAAGAAGGTGACGCGCAAGCAGTTGCTCCTTTTAATGAGCAACTTTCCGCGCTGCACGCTGGTCATGGAGGCCTGCGCAGGCTCCCATTGCCTTGCGCGAGAACTGCAGGCACTCGGTCACGAAGCCAGTAAGCGTGGCCCCAGCACCGTCTGTTCATGAAGAGCCTTAGCAGGTTGCTGAAGTACTCATCGCGCAAACGATGAGTCTTCGCCTTCAAGGCTGGTAGGTTCGCTATTTTTCACAATCCGGAAGCTGGGCGTCACTGCATCGACTTTTCCGCGTTTTGACGCTCATTTTCGGCTTCAATACCGCGATTACTGCAACTGCGGACGGATTTGTCCCAGCGAGCGCATGCGCACGAGGTTGTAGGCGGCCATGCTCAGCACAAACATCTGATCGACTTTCTTCAGGAGCTAAAGTCGAAACTGGTGTACAGGCGGGGAATTTGAGGCGCGGAGTAGAGGGCGGTGGAGCTTTCCGCTGAG
>NZ_JAGIQB010000214.1:0-916 GCF_017815025.1 Cupriavidus phytohabitans | reverse complement strand
ATGAGCGTGCGCGAGATCCAGGCGTTTCTGGCCGAGAACTACGGAACCGAAGTCTCCCCGGACTTCATCAGCTCGGTCACCGACGAAGTCATGGCGGAGACCATCGCCTGGCAGAGCCGCCCGCTCGAAGCGATGTACCCGGTCGTGTTCTTCGACGCCTTGCGGGTCAAGATCCGCGATGGCGGTATCGTCAGCAACAAGGCCGTGTACCTCGCCCTGGGGATCCAGGCAAACGGCCAGCGCGATGTGCTGGGCCTGTGGGTCGAGCAGACCGAAGGCGCCAAATTCTGGCTCAAGGTCTTCAATGAACTCAAGAACCGAGGCTGTCAGGACATCCTGATCGCGGTCGTCGATGGCCTCAAGGGGTTGGCGGAGGCCGTTGCCACGGCCTATCCCCGCACGACGGTACAGACCTGCATTGTGCATTTGATCCGCAACAGCCTGGACTACGCCAACTACAAGGAGCGCAAGGTGCTGGCACAGGCGCTGCGGCCGATCTACAGCGCGGCCAGCGAACAGGAGGCCGGACAAGCACTGCAGGACTTCGCCGACGGCCCGTGGGGCGCCAAGTACCCGATGATCGTGCAGTCGTGGCGACGCGCCTGGGAGCACGTCACGCCGTTCTTTGTGTTCCCGCCCGATATCCGGCGGGTGATCTACACAACCAATGCCATTGAGAGCTTGAACATGCAGTTGCGCAAGATCATCAAGACCCGTGGCCACTTCCCTTCGGATGAAGCGGCGATCAAGTTGCTGTGGCTGGCACTGCGCAACGTACTGACGAAGTCCGTTCGCACGACTTATGACTGGAAGTCCGCCATGAACCAGTTTGCTATCCTGTATGGGGAGAGATTTACCGCGGCCCGAGGCTAACAAAATTCAAAACCGCCTCGCACACAAAAATACGGACAGGTCC
>NZ_JAGIQB010000213.1:0-917 GCF_017815025.1 Cupriavidus phytohabitans | reverse complement strand
AAAAATAGCGAGCCCTTCAGCCTTGTAGAGGCAAGCTTCGCTTTTTGCGCGGCTAGTACTTCAGCAGCCTGCTAAGGAGTGAGAATGCAATTCGTTGAAACAGGCCTGCCCGCGATGCGGCAGCCTTTTAGCTGGGCTTCGCGAGCTGGAAATCTACTTTTCACCGCGCATGGTCCGGTGGATGGAAAGGGCGGCATTGCCGGAAGTGGCGTCGAAGAACAGGCGAGACTGACGTTCCGTAACCTGGCCACTGCGTGCGCTGCAGCGGGGGCAACTCTCGGGGATGTCGCGCAGGTTCTGATCTACCTAAAAGAAGCAGAACACATGCTAGCGGTCGACGCTGTGTATCGCGAGCACTTCGTTGCACCCTATCCAAATCGGTCAAGCGTTGTGGTGAAAGACTTCGTACATCCCGAAATGCTTATAGAAATTGTCGCTTACGTAGATCTACCTTCATAAGGGGCGCTGCATTCCGTCGTGGCTGATGAACCGTGCACTCGTCGGCCACTTTGTCTTGAAGCCGCTAGCGCGGCTTCAAGTCCTTTTTTCCCGCTGAAGAGTTGGTAGTTCTAGACCATCCCCTTATACGGAAGTAGGTCCGTCTCCGCAGCGAGACATGGAGCCTGAGACCCTGGGAATTTCGAGGTAAGGGGTTGTTACTGACGTGTGCACCAAATAGTGCGTATTGCCGTAGAACGAAGGAAGGTCGTCAACGATTCCGGGGAGCGTTAAAAACCTTGGGGTTCGGCTTCAGCAACGCGCCCCAGGCGCTCAAGAAACTCAGCCACTTCGGCGGGTAGCTCTTTCATACGCAGCCGGAAGGCTGTGAGTCATTCCGTTAAGGAGCTAAAGTCGAAACTGGTGTACAGGCGGGGAATTTGAGGCGCGGAGTAGAGGGCGGTGGAGCTTTCCGCTGA
>NZ_JAGIQB010000023.1:0-108445 GCF_017815025.1 Cupriavidus phytohabitans | reverse complement strand
CGATCAAGCTGGTCGATGGCGGCGCGCAGAAGCGCGCCTTCGCCGATATCTCGGACGGCATCAGCGCGCTGATGCGCGTCATCGAGAACCCCGGCGGCATCGCCAGCGGCAAGATCTTCAATATCGGCAACCCGGCCAATATCCATTCGGTGCGCGAGCTGGCCGAGATGATGCTGACGATGGCCGCGGACTACCCCGAGTACGCCGAGGAGGCGCGCAAGACGCAGATCGTCGAGACCTCGTCGGGCGACTTCTACGGCAAGGGCTACCAGGACGTGCAGCACCGCGTGCCGAAGATCGACAACACCATCGAAGAGCTGGGCTGGAAGCCCGAGGTCACGATGGAGCAGTCGCTGCGCCGCATCTTCGAGGCGTATCGCGGCAAGGTGGTCGAAGCCCGCACGCTGGTCGACTCGGCCAACTGAGCGCGCACCGCAGATGGCACGCATTGCCCTGAAGGTCGACGTCGACACCCTGCGCGGCACGCGCGAAGGCGTGCCGAAGCTACTGTCGATGCTGGACGCCGCACAGGCGCAGGCCACGTTCCTGTTCAGCCTCGGGCCAGACCATACCGGCTGGGCGCTGCGGCGCGTATTCCGGCCCGGCTTCCTGAAGAAGGTGTCGCGCACCTCGGTGGTATCCAACTACGGCTTGCGCACGCTGATGTACGGCGTACTGCTGCCGGGGCCGGACATCGGGCGCAAGGCCGCGGCGGAAATGCGCGCGGCCCGCGCCGCAGGCCACGAGTGCGGCATCCACACCTGGGACCACGTCTACTGGCAGGACAACGTGCGCGAGCGCGATGCCGCCTGGACCCGCCGCCAGATGCAGCAGGCGTTTGCGCGCTACACCGAGATCTTCGGCGAAGCGCCGCCGACGCATGGTGCGGCAGGCTGGCAGATGAACGAAGATGCGTTCCGCCAGATCGACGACTGGGGCATGGCCTATGCATCGGACGGGCGCGGCACGGCGCCTTATATCCCCACCATCGACGGCGTGCCATGCCGGCACGTGCAGATGCCGACCACGCTGCCGACGCTGGACGAACTGATCGGCACCGACGGGCTGACCGAAGACAACGTCCATACTGCGCTGCTGCAGCTGACCGCAGGCCCGGGCGACCATGTCTTTACGCTGCATACCGAGCTGGAAGGCGGCAAGCTGGCGCCGGTGTTCGAGCGGCTGCTGGCGGGGTGGCGAGCGCAGGGGCACGAACTGGTGTCGATGGCGGCGTGGTATCGCGGGCTGGATCGAAGCGGGTTGCCGGAGCTGCCGGTGACCTGGGGGGAGATTCCGGGGCGGAGTGGGGAATTGATCGTGCAGCCCGGAGTGGTATCACGCTGAGCCCCAGCCAACACCGTTTGAACCAGGCACCCCTCTCCCGCAAGCGGGAGAGCGGGAGAGGGGTGCAAACCCGTGGCGACATCTAGTCCCGGCGGCTGGCTGCCCCCACCCGCAGCCCATTGAACACCACCAGCAGGCTCGCCCCCATATCGGCGAACACCGCCATCCACATCGTTCCCATCCCCATCCCCATCACCGTCAGCGCCAGGAATACCGCCTTGATGCCCAGCGCCAGCGTGATGTTCTGCGCCAGGATGCGCGAGGTGCGGCGCGACAGGCGGACGAACTCCGGGATCTTGCGCAGGTCGTCGTCCATCAGCGCCACGTCGGCTGTCTCGATGGCGGTGTCGGTGCCGGCCGCGCCCATGGCGAAGCCGATATCGGCGCGCGCCAGCGCCGGTGCGTCGTTGATGCCATCACCAACCATGCCGATGCGGCCGCCGCGCGCGTGCGCGGCGTCGGTGAGTGCGGCGATGCCGTCGGCCTTGTCCTGCGGCAACTGGTTGCCGCGCGCCTCGTCAATGCCGACCTCGGCCGCGATGGCCTGCGCGGTATGCGGATTGTCGCCCGACAGCATCAGCGTCTTCACGCCCAGCGCATGCAATTCGGCAAGCGCCTGCCGGCTGGTCTGGCGCACCGTGTCGGCCACCGCAAAGAGCGCCAGCGCGGTGGCGGCGCCGTTGTCTTCGACGCGCGCCAGCAGCACCACGGTCTTGCCTTCGCGCTCGATCGCTTCCAGGCGCGCCTCCAGCGCCGGCGAGCATGCGCCCAGGTCATGCACCAGCCGGTGGTTGCCCAGTTGGTATTCAACGCCCTGCACCTTGCCGCGCGTGCCGCGTCCGGCGAGCGCCTCGAAATCGTCCACCGGCAGCGTGGCGATGCCCTCGCCCGCCGCCGCGGCGGCCACCGCGCGCGACACGGGGTGGTCCGAGCGCGCCGCCAGGCTGGCGGCAATGGCGCGCGCCTGCGGCGGCGCGTCAGCCAGCAGCGCATGGCCGGTCTGCACCGGCTTGCCGTGCGTGATCGTGCCGGTCTTGTCCAGCGCCACCCAGGCCAGGTGCCGGCCCTGCTCCAGGTAGACCCCGCCCTTGACCAGGATGCCCCGGCGCGCGGCCGCGGCCAGGCCGCTGACGATGGTCACCGGCGTGGAGATCACCAGCGCGCACGGGCACGCGATCACCAGCAGCACCAGCGCCTTGTAGATCCAGTCGGCCCAGCCGCCGCCGGCCAGCAGCGGCGGCACCACCGCCACCGCCACGGCAATCGCGAACACGGTCGGGGTATAGATGCGCGAGAACTGGTCGACGAAGCGCTGCGTCGGCGCGCGGCTGCCCTGCGCGGCTTCCACCGCGTGGATGATGCGCGCCAGCGTGGAGTCGCTGGCCGGCGCGGTCACGGTGTATTCCAGCTCGCCCGACTGGTTGATCGAGCCGGCGAAGAGCGGATCGCCCTCGGCCTTGTCGACCGGCACGCTTTCGCCGGTGATGGGCGCCTGGTTTAGCGCCGACTGGCCGCGCACGACCGTGCCGTCCAGCGCCACGCGCTCGCCGGGGCGCAGCCGCACCAGCGCGCCGACGGCGACGCTGGCCGCAGACACGGCTTCCCAGCTGCCGTCGTCGCGGCGCACCGTCGCCTGCTCCGGCGCCATCGCCATCAGCCCGCGGATCGCATTGCGCGCGCGGTCCAGCGAGGCAGCCTCAATGCGCTCGGCCAGCGCGAACAGCACCATCACCATCGCCGCTTCGGGCCACTGGCGCAAAAGCAACGCGCCCGTGACCGCGATGCTCATCAACGCATTGATATTCAGGTTGCCGTTGCGCAGCGCGATCCAGCCCTTGCGGTAAGTGGTCAGGCCGCCCAGCGCCACCGCCGCCAGCGCCAGCGCGGCCGGCAGCCACGGCAGGCCGAGCGCCAGCCATTCGGCCGCTTCCGCGCCGACCGCGGCCACGCCGGCCAGCGCCAGCGGCCACCAGGGCTTGTGCGCGGTGGATGATTCGGGCAGCACCTGCTGCGCGGCTTCGGCATCCAGCGGCACCGCCTGCATGCCGAGGCTGCGGATAGCAGCGACCACCGGCTCCGGCGACGGCAGCGTATGGTGGACCGTCAGCACCCGCTGGATCAGGTTGAACTCCAGCGCCGCCACGCCGGCCATACTGCCCAGCTTGTTGCGGATCAGCGTTTCCTCGGTGGGGCAGTCCATCGCGTCGATGCGATAGGCGGCCATGCGGGCGCCGGCCGGCACCTCGACAGGCGCGGCTGCCACGGCCGGCGTCAGGACAATCGTCGACGAGCAGCCACCTCCGCAGCAGTCGGGCGCCGCGGCGGCCGGGGCGGCCTGCGAAGGTCCGTGATCGTGATCGTTGGCGTGATTGTCGCCATGATCGTGATCATGGGAGTGATCGCGCCCGTGATCATGGGCGTGATCGTGGCCATGTTCATGGCAGTGTTTGGAGTGATCGTGCCCCGGGCCTGCATGATCCCGGGGCAGTGCGTCTTCAGGTGACGTGCGAGCCATCTCTTGTTGTTCGCGTGGTTTGACCTGATGACATTGAAGACCCTGTAGCGGCTACAGAGTCAAGCGGGCCAGAGGCCGCAAGAGGCCCCTCAGTGCTCGCAATTGACCATCCACGACATGCCGAAGCGGTCAACCAGCATGCCGAAGCCTTCGGCCCAGAACGTCTTCTGGTACGGCACCACCACCTGCCCGCCGTCGGCGAGCCCGTTGAAGATGCGCTCGCCCTCTTCCTTGCTGACCGCGCCGACCGACAGGCTGAAGCCGCTGAAGGCCGGGCGCTCGCCCGGGCGGCCATCGGACGCCATCAGCTGGGTCTCGCCGAACTGGATATTGGCGTGCATCACCTTGTCCTTCCAGTCTTCCGGGATCTGCATGCCCTGGTCCGGCGGCGCCTCCTTGTAGCGCATCGCAAATGTCACCTGCGCCCCCAGCACCTTGCCGTAGAACGCCACGGCTTCGTCGAAGCGGCCGCCAAAATCCAGATAGGGTTGCACCTGCATTGTCACTCTCCTTGTGGGTTGTGATCCTGGTTGCGTAGGGATGCGCCGGCCGGAGTTGCCGTTGCCGGCACGCGCGCCATTATGCGCGCGCGCCGGGCACATGCAAGTGCAGCGGGCGTTTCACGCCACCGGGGCAGGCGCCTGCGCCGTCGCGGCCGCGCCCTCGGCGGGGAATTGCAGCGAGAACACCGTGTCCCCATCCAGGCTGCGCACGGTCACGCTGCCGCCATGCAGCCGCATGATGGTGTCGACAATCGCCAGGCCGAGGCCGGTCGACGTGGCGGAATTGCGGCGCGACGGATCCGCGCGGTAGAAGCGTCCGAAGATATGCGGCAGCGTTTCCGGCGGGATCGCCGGTCCCGCGTTGCTGACGCGGATGCTGGTAGTGGCGCCGCCCGGCGCAGGCACGCGCGTGGCATCCAGCCGCACCGTGGTGCCCGCGGGCGCGTGGCGCAGCGCGTTGTCGAGCAGGTTGGTGACCGCACGCCGCAGCAGCGTCTGGTCGGCCTGCACCAGCGCGTGTCCGCCAACCGCCAGCGTGACATCGCGGTCGGCCGCGACCGCCTCGAAATACTCGGCCATCTTGTCGAGCTCTTCACGCGCGTCCAGCGTGCGCACGCCCAGCGCCACCTGCGCATGGTCGGCGCGCGCGAGGAACAGCATGTTCTCGATCATGCGCGCCAGCCGCTCGTACTCTTCCAGGTTCGATTCGAGCAGCGCCTCGTATTCCGCCGCGCCGCGGCTCTGCGCCAGCGTCACCTGGGTCTGGCCGATCAGGTTGCTGATCGGCGTGCGGAAATCGTGCGCGAGGTCGGCCGAGAACTCGGACAGCCGCGAGAAGCTGTCCTGCAGCCGCGCCAGCATGTCGTTGAGCGCGGCCGCCAGCTCGCGCAGCTCGGCGGGCGCACTGCCCACATCGAGCCGCGTGGCGAGCCGGCTGGTAGTCACCGCGGCCGCATCGGTTGCCATGCGCCGCAGCGGCCGCAGCCCGCGCCGCGCCAGCACGAAACCGAGCCCGGCCGCCACGGCCGCGCCGCACAGCGTCGCCCACAGCAGGCGGTAGCGGTATTCGCGGATCAGCGCCACGCGGTAGCCGGCATCGCGCAGCACCACGATCTCGACCGCCTTGTCGGAATCGCCGAGCTGGCCGAGCGCCGCAATGCCGCGCGAGGGCACGCCGTTGCGCGGACGCCAGGTCTGCAGCATGTCCTTTTCAGGCTGTGTGCCGGCCGGCAGCACGCGCAGCGGCGGCACGGTCTCGTTGCGCGGATTGAGGGTGACCAGCGGCTCGCCCTGGCGCGTGCGCACCACCAGGATCAGCCCTTCATGACCCATGGCGATATCGGCGAACCGGTGCGTATCGGCGCGGATTTCCGCCTCGCTGCGCACTTCGCGCAGCAGGTGGCGCACCAGCAGCACTTCGCCGACCAGCTCGCTCTCATCGCGGCCCTCCAGCTGCGCCGACAGCGCGCTGGACAGGTAGGCGGCCACGCTGACCAGGATCGCGGCCGTGGCCAGCCCGTACGCCAGCGCCAGCCGCGTGGTAAGGGACGACGGCAGCCGCATCATGCCGCGGCGGGGCCGCAGCCATCGCTGTCTTCGCCATCGTCCAGGACGTAGCCCATGCCGCGCCGGGTATGGATCAGCTTGCGCGGGAACGGGTCGTCGACCTTGGCGCGCAGGCGCCGGATCGACACGTCGACCACGTTGGTGTTGCTGTCGAAGTTGACGTCCCACACCTGGGACGCGATCAGCGAGCGCGACAGCACCTCGCCGCGGCGGCGCGCCAGCAGGTACAGCAGCGCAAACTCCTTGGAGGTCAGGTCGATCTTCTGGCCGGCGCGCACCACGCGACGCCGGATGGCGTCGATCTGCAGGTCGGCCACTTCGATGAATTCGCTTTCGCGCATCGGTCCGCGGCGCAGGATGGTGCGGATGCGCAGCACCAGCTCCGCGAACGCGAACGGCTTGACCATGTAGTCGTCGGCGCCCAGCTCCAGGCCCTTGAGGCGGTCGGACAACTCGTCGCGCGCGGTCAGGAACAGCACCGGCGTGTCGCGCTCGCGGCGCAGTTCGCGCAGCACCTGCCAGCCGTCCAGGTTCGGCAGCATCACGTCCAGCACGATCAGGTCGTAGGGGTGCTCGCGCGCGTGGGCCAGGCCGTCGACGCCGTCGCGCGCCAGGTCCACCACGAAGCCGGATTCGGTGAGGCCCTTGAGCAGGTAGTCGCCCGCCTTGGGTTCGTCCTCGACAATCAGGATACGCATGTGTCAGTCACTTTCCGGCGGCGCCAGTGCCGCCAATGCGTAACGCTAGCCGAGGACAGCCGGAAATGGGCAAAGATTTCAGAAATGTCATCGCAAAGACGGCTTTTTGCGGGTAAATGCCAGTAAAATGCGCGCTGACCGCCCGGCTTCGCCGATGGTTCCCCGCGCGCCGCGCGCTTTCCTGTCCGCTTAGCCTTCGCCCGCCTGATGAAACGCCTGCCGCGCCTGTCGAATTCCCTGCTGCTGTCGCTTGCCCTGATCGCGCTGCCCGTGTCCGCCGCCGACGCGGCCGTGACGACCGTGTGCAGCGCGGTGCAGGCCGCGGGACTATCGCTGCCGGAACGGCATGCCGCGGCCAAGATGGTAGCCGAAGCCGCACTGGGCGGCGGTAGCGGAGGCAGCTGCCGCGGCGCCGCCGTGCAGGTCATGGCGGAACCCGGCGGACAAGGCGTGCCGCTGCAACTGCAGGACGATGGATCGCCGCAGCCGTCGGACGACGACACCGCTACGCTGCCGGCGCAGCCCGCCGCCGCGGCGGGCGAACTGCCGGAACTGCCGCCCGAGGTGATGGCCCACTGGGCGCATGTGGCGCCGATGGCGACACCGGCGGTATTCAACGGCCTGCTGCCTTTCGCCACGCGCTGCTGAAGCGCCACGCCGCGCCTGGCCGCTTTTCCGACTGTTTTTTTCAGACTGTTTTCAGACGGTTTCCGGCTGCTACGCCTCGACCGCCACACAGCCACTGGCGCTGCGCATGCGGCTTATCCGACGCGGAAGAACTCGATCGATTGCCCCGCATTGACTGCGCGCTGCAGCCAGTCGGGGTATTCGCCCTCGCCGTCCCAGCTTTGCCCCAGGGCATTGCGGTAGAGCGGACGCGGTGCGCCGTTGGCTTTGGCGGCTTTGGCGCTGACAACATCGGCGCCAGCCTCGGGCGCGGCTGCCTTGCGTGAAGATTCCAAAGCGGGCGCCGGGACCTTGTCAAAGCATCCCGCGGCGACCAGGTCGTCAAGCGTCAGCGCATGACGATCCATTTGCTCGTGGATCCAGGCCACCGCAGCGAGTTTGGCTGAATCAGACTCGGACATGACTATCGTGAGAGGCCCGCTGCATTCCCGCGGGCAATGAAGACCGGCGATGGAACCGCAGGCCGGTCGGATAGCCATGATTCTACAGCCTTTGCCTGCGCTGCCGGAGTTTGCGCGTGACCGCGCAGCGCATTTCCTTGCATTTGCCATGTGCTGGCCCTGCGCTTGCCATGCACTGGCCGCGCTGGCCGCGTTGGCCAATGCTGCATGACGGCAATGTCATGCGGGCGTCATGCTGGCGTGGAGGGCGAGTGCCTAGACTTCTCTCTACCGCCGCCCGTCCCGGGCTGCACTCTTACGGAGAAGCATCCATGCAAGCACTCAGGCAAATCCTTGTCGCCACCGCGCTGACTGCGGCCGTGGCCGGCACCGCGCAAGCCGCACCGCGCAGCGTCGATCCGTTCAGCGATGGCGCGCGCAGCGTCACTGGTACGCGCAGCCCGTTCACCGACGGCGCACATACGGCCACCGGCACCCGCAGCAGCTTTACCGATGGCGCACACACCGCCACCGGCACGCGCAGCACGTTCACCGACGGCGCGCACAACCCGAACGGCCCGCGCGACAGCTTTAGCGACGGCGCCTGACCTCCCCAGCCCATGCGCCCGCCACGCAGCCGCCACGCCGCGCACGCGGGACCGCATCAGCGCACCGCGCCGTAGATCCGGCGCGCATCCGCGGCGCCGGCGATGGGCCGGCCCAGCGTGAGCCCGCCTTGCACGGCCTGCGCCACCAGCGCGGCGTTGCCGGGCGCGCGGCTGCCGTCGCGCAGCAGCAGGTTGTTCTCGAACCCTACCCGCACATGGCCGCCGAACGCGGCGGCCGCGGTCACGCAGGCATTCTCTTCGCGGCCAAAGGCGCAGATCGCCCACGGCAGCGTATCGTCGCTTTCCGCGGCCACCTGCAGGAACGGCAGCAGGTCGTGTGGCGACGAGACCTGCCCCGCCGAATAGCGTCCCAGCACATAAAGCAGCGACCACGCGCCAGCCGGCACCAGCCCGCGCGCGCGCAGCCCATGCCAGCGGCGCACGTCGGCCGCGTCGTACAGGATCACCTGCGTCATCACGCGTTCGCGCGCCAGCCAGGCGAAGAACGCGGCCAGCTCGTCTTCCGGGATCTCCGGCACCGCCACTTCGCGCAGCCCCACAGACACGGCTTCTGGCCGCAGCTCGCGCACCATCGCCATCTGCGCGGGGGCCTTGTACACGCCGGCGGCTTCGCTGGTCACCTGCACCAGCAACGAGTCGCCGACCGCCTGCCTTACCGCGGCCAGCGCGTCGCGGTAAGCCTGCACGTCGAGCGAATGGCGGCCCTGCGCGTCGCGCACGTGCATATGCATCATGGCGGCGCCGGCATCGACGCAGGCACGCGCTTCCTGGGCCAGCGCCGCGGCGGTCAGCGGCACCGCGGGATGGTCGGCAGACTGCTTGTACGCGCCGTTGGGCGCCACCGTGACGATCAGCGGCGAATCGGCCAGCGCTGCGCGGGGGGCCGCGGATTGTGCCGAGGCGGACGGATTGGCTTGGGTCATGGCTGGATCCCGGGCAATTCAGGGGCGATCAGGTCGAGGCCGGCACGCAGCAGGCGGTCGTAGCGCGCGCGCTCGGCGTCAATGGCTTCGGGGCTCCAGACATAGAAGCCCTCGCCGCGCTTCATGCCGTGGCGGCCGTCGGCGGCGCGCTCGGCCAGGCAACGGGCGGGATGGTCGTCATTGCAGAAGCTCGGGTACATGGTGGCGCCGGCGGCGGCATGCACGTCGATGCCGGCATGGTCGCGCTGCAGCACCGGGCCCGCCGCCAGGAAACGGAAGCCGAAGCCGAAGCGCACCGCCGCATCCACGTCCTCGGGCGAGGCAATGCCGCGGTCGATCAGGCTGAAGGCCTCGCGCGACAGCGCGTGCTGCAGCCGGTTGGCGAGGAAGCCCGGCAAGTCCTTGCGCACCTTCACCGGCACCATCGCGCAGCGGCGCATGAACGCAATCAGGGCGTCGGCGCCGCGCTCGTCGCTGTCCTCGCCCATCACCACTTCGACCAGCGGCACCAGGTGCGCCGGCATGAAGAAATGCAGGCCCAGCATGCGCGCGCGCGTCTCCAGCCCGGCTCCGATCGCGCTGATCGGGAAGCTCGAGCTGTTGCTGGCGAGCACCGTGTCGGGCCGCGCGCGCCGGACCAGGTCGGCGAACAGCTGCTGCTTGAGTTCGAGCCGCTCGGGGATGCACTCGATCACCAGGTCGACCGTGGCCCAGTCGACTTCATCAAGCGAGGCTGCCACGGACAGGCAGGCGTCGCCCTCGGCGCGGCCGATGGCGGCCAGGTTGTCGCGCACCCGCCCGGGCAGCGCGGCACCGCGCGTGGCGTCGGGCTCGATCACGGTGGTGCGGCACAGGGCGCGGGTCAGCACCACGGCGACGTCGGCGCCCATGGTGCCGCCGCCCACCACCACCGCATGGGCGGCGCGAGGGGGGCCCAGCGGGCTGGTGGTGACCGGCTCGGTCAGGTTCGGCATAGGTTCTCCGGGGAAATCCTGCGGGATTGGTGGGCTGCCCCGGCGGCCACCAGAGCGCGCCGGACAACGGATTCCCGGCAGTGTAGAGAACTCGCTTTGATTGATGAAGTCGATTCTGTGGATAAAATGATCCACAAATCAGATCAATGGCACGATCAGGCCTGTCGTGCCTCTCATGTTTTCCGCGGCGCACACCGCGCCCGCCACTGCCCGACCATGAAACTCAACCTGTCGATGCGGGACATCGAAACCACACTGGTACTCGGCCGCACACTCAACTACCGCCAGGCCGCCAGCCAGTTGCACCTGTCGCAGTCCGCCCTGTCCACGCAGATCCTGCGCATCGAGGAATCGCTCGGCGTGCGGCTGTTCGACCGCACCACCCGCAGCGTGCGCCTGACCGCCGCGGGCCAGGTCTTCATGCAGCAGGCCGCGCTGCTGCAGGCCGCCTTCCGCGGCGCCATCGACGCCGTCACCGGGATTGCCAGCGCCGAGCGTGGCCAGGTGGCCGTGGCGGCGCTGCCGTCGCTGGCGGCCCGCATGCTGCCGCGCGTGCTGATGGCCTACCACCGGGCGCGCCCGGAAGTGGCGCTGAAGGTGATCGACACGCTGTCCGGCCCGGCCTTCGACCTGGTACGCGCGGGCGAGGTGGACTTTGCGCTGACCGCGGCCGATCCGCAGCAGGCCGATCTGCACTACGAGCCGCTGCTGTCAGACCGCTTCGTGCTGCTGATCCCGTCGGCGCACCCGCTGGCGCGCAGCGGCGGCCCGTTGCGCTGGGCCGATACCGCCGCCGCGCCCCATGTATCGATGACGCACCCCAGCAGCGTGCGCCAGTACGCCGAATGGGCCTTCCTGCAGAACAAGATCCGTTTCCAGCCGGTGTTCGAGGCCGAGCACCTTGCCACCATCGCCGCCATGGTCGAGTGCGGCTTCGGCGTGGCGGCGCTGCCCGAGATCGCGGCCGGCACCGTGCGCCAGCCGGGCATCGTCGAACGGCTGCTGACCGCGCCCGTGACCGAGCGCTCGATCGGGCTGGTGACCTCGCGCAACCGCACGCTGTCCCCCGCTGCCGCCGAACTTGCCGCGGCGGTGCGCGCGCAACTGGCGCACCCCGACGCCGCCGGCGCGGGAACGGCGCTGACCTGACGCGATAATGCGCGATACCTCGCCGATGTTCGGCTGTTTGCGCTGCGCAAGGACAAGCTGACGCTGGAAACGACGCGCGAGGGAATTGGTGATTTTCAAGCAGCGTTCAACCAGATCGCCCCGGTGATACAGCGGCGTGGCTCGCCAGCCTGTTGCGTCCGTCGCTGAGCGGCGTGCAGCAGCGCCAGGACAGGCCCGGCGCGCAGCGGGCCTGCCAGCTTCAGGAAGGGTCTTTGGTACGCGTGCGCGAGACGGCCATCATGATGCCGATGCCGAGCACGATCAGGCAGGCAATGCCGATATAGACGGTCGCGAGGCCGGCCGTTGACATCGCCCAGGCGATGCCGCCGACCAGGACCAGCAAGCCAATGATGTATAGCGCGAATGACATGAACCGGCTCCTTGCGGTGGTGACGCTGCTTCCAATGTAGGTAGCGCCATGCGCGCAAGGGATAGGACGATGGCGGACGGCGGCGTAGGCGGGTTCTGACTTCGCTGTGATGCCGCTGTCACGCGGCAGTCGCGGCGACGCTCGACCGGATCCGTTCAGGCAGCGCCCCGGGCCTGCTCCGCGGCGAGATAGGCATCGCGCGACGGCAGCAGGTGGCGCCGGCACAGGTCGACCAGTGCCTCGCGCTCGCCCTGCTGCAATGCCTCGATCATGGCCCAGTGCTCCTGCCGCGCGCGCTCGCGGTAGGCCGCGGCCGCCAGCGTGCCGAAGCGGATCGGGTGGGTACGGCGCGCATAGTCGCCGATGGCCTGCTGCAGCACGGCGTTGCCGGTCAGCGCGAACAGCTCGCGGTGGAAGGCCTGGTTGATGCGGAACACCGCGCGCGCATCGCCGGTGGCCACGGCCGCGTCGTGCTGCTTCTGCACGGCGACCAGCGGCGCCAGCCGCGCTGGCGGCACCGGCAGGTCGATCTGCGCGGCCGCATGGCATTCCAGCACTTCGCGCAGCGCGTACAGTTCCAGCACCTCGCGCGCGGAGAACGCTCGCACCACCGCGCCGACATTGCGCTTGCGCTCGACCACGCCGATCGCCTCCAGTCCCGCCAGCACCTGCCGCACCACATGCCGCTTGAGGCCGAAGCGCGCCATCAGGTCGTCCTCGGTCAGCCGCTCACGCGGGTGCAGCCGGCCGAAGACGATGTCCTCCTCCAGCGTATCGACCGCCTGCTGCATGGTTTCGGCCTGCAGGGTGATGTCGTGCATGGCTCAGCGCTGATGCGGCACGGTATCCACCGTCTGCGTCGCACGCAGGAAGTCGAAGTCGACACCCTGGTCGGCCTGCGTCACGGTTTCCAGAAACAGCTTGCGGTAGCCGCGCCCGGCGCGCGGCCGCTCCACCGGCTGCGCCGCGGCGCGGCGGGCCAGTTCTGCGTCATCGACCAGCAGCGTCACTTCGCGCTCGCGCACCGACAGGCGGATGCGGTCGCCGCTCTGCACCAGCGCCAGCGGCCCGCCGATCGCCGCTTCGGGCGTCACGTGCAGCACGATGGTGCCAGCCGCGGTGCCGCTCATGCGGCCGTCCGAGATGCGCACCATGTCCTTGACCCCGGCACGCGCCAGCTTGCGCGGGATCGGCATGTAGCCGGCTTCCGGCATGCCGGGCGCGCCGGTGGGCCCGATGCGCTTGAGCACGAGAATATCGTCGGCCCTGACGTCGAGCGCTTCGTCGTCGATGCGCAGCGCCATGTCTTCGGCGTTCTCGAATACCACGGCGCGCCCCTCGTGCTCCATCAGCACCGGATCGGCGGCGGACTGCTTGATGATGGCGCCGCCCGGCGCGAGGTTGCCGCGCAGCACGGCCAGGCCGCCGGCCGGATAGATCGGGGCGGCGGCGCTGCGGATCACGTCCTGCGCGAACGGCGGCGGCGCGGCGTCAAGCTCTTCGCCGAGTGTGCGCCCGGACACGGTCAGCGTGTCCAGGTGCAGCAGCGGACGCAGCTCGCGCAGCAGCGTCGCCATGCCGCCAGCCTTGTGGAAGTCCTCCATGTAATGCTGCCCCGAGGGCTTGAGGTCGACCAGCACCGGTGTCTCGCGGCTCATGCGGTCCAGGCCCGCCAGGTCGATATCGATGCCGAGGCGGCCGGCGATCGCGGTCAGGTGCACGATGCCGTTGGTCGAGCCGCCGATCGCCAGCAGCACGCGCAGCGCGTTCTCGAAAGCCTTGCCGGTCAGGATGCGGTCGGGCGTCAGGCGCGCCTTGGCCATTGCCACGGCCGTGGTGCCGGTGCGCTCGGCCACGCGGATGCGATCGGCCGTCACCGCCGGCGCCGACGCACCGCCGGCCACCATCATCCCGAGCGCCTCGGTTACGCACGCCATGGTGCTGGCGGTGCCCATCACCGAGCAGGTGCCGACGCTGGCCACCAGCTGATTGTTGACGTCGGCGATCTCGGCGGCATCGATCTCTTCCGCACGATAGCGGCCCCAGTAACGGCGGCAGTCCGTGCAGGCGCCCACGCGCTCGCCGCGATGGGCGCCGGTGAGCATCGAGCCGGTCACCAGCTGGATCGCCGGCACCCCGGCCGAGGCCGCGCCCATCAGCTGCGCCGGCACGGTCTTGTCGCAGCCGCCGATCAGGACCACGGCATCCATGGGCTGCGCGCGGATCATCTCCTCGGTGTCCATCGACATCAGGTTGCGCAGGTACATGCTGGTCGGCGCGGAAAAGCTCTCATGCACCGAGATGGTCGGGAAGTCGACAGGCAGGCCACCGGCGAGCATCACGCCGCGCCGCACCGCCTCGATCAGCTGCGGCGCGTTGCCGTGGCAAGGGTTGTAGCTGCTGCCGGTGTTGACGATGCCGATCACCGGCCGCGAAAGCGCGTCGTCGGTATAGCCCGCGCCCTTGATTAAGGCCTTGCGCAGGAACAGCGAGAAGCCCGTGTCGCCGTAGTTGGTCAGGCCCTTGGCCAGGCCTTGCGGTTGGGCGTCGTCGGGCTTGCCGGGGTCGTTGGCGGACATGAGGGCTACCTCCAATGAAATTATTGATAATCGATGGCCAGAAGCTTAGCGGCCAATGCAGGCGTGGCGCAAGTCCGGCATCGCAATGCATTTATTAATTTCATTTTGAGATCAGTCGATAGAAAAATACGAATTCATCAATCAAGCGCTGCGACCTACACTTGGCCCCGATAACGAGCCGGGCGTCATCCGCCGGCGGCCAGCCGCCGCCCGCCGATCCATTCCCATTCCAACGATTTCCCGGCACAGGAGACCCACATGCCTGGCATTTCGCCCACGGCCGTCCGCGCCGCCACTGCGTCGCGCCGCACCCCTCGCCGCTCCATCCTGGTCGCTTCTCTCGCATTTGCCGGCATGCTTCTCGCCCCGGTATCGGGCATGGCCGCGGACGCCTACCCCGCCAAGCCCGTCCGGCTTGTCGTGCCTTACCCGCCCGGCGGCGCCACCGACGTGATCGGCCGCACGCTGGCCCAGCGCCTGTCCACCACGCTCGGCCAGCCGGTCGTGGTCGACAACCGCGCCGGCGCCGCGGGCAACATCGGCGCCGAGCTGGTCGCCAAGTCGCCCGCCGATGGCTATACCCTGCTGATGGGCGCGCTCACCAGCCACGCCATCAATGCCGCGCTGTACAAGAGCCGCGTGCCTTACGACCTGGAAAAGAGCTTTGCGCCGGTTTCGATCGTCGGCACCGTGCCGCTGGTGTTCGTGGTCAATCCTTCGGTCAGCGCCAGCAGCCTGCCGCAACTGGTCTCGCTGGCGAAATCCAAGCCCGGCGCCATCACTTTCGCCTCGGCAGGCAACGGTTCTCCGCAACACCTGGCCGGCGAGATGTTCAAGCGCATGGCCGGTGTGGAGATGCTGCACGTACCGTACAAAGGCAGCGGCCCGGCCATGACCGACCTGATCGGCGGGCAGGTGCTGAGCATGGTCGAGACCGTTCCCGCAGCCCAGGCCTACGTCAAGACCGGCAAGATCCGCGCCCTGGCGGTTGCCTCGCCCGAGCGCGTCAACGCGCTGCCCGACGTTCCCACCGCCACCGAGGCCGGGCTCAAGGACTTCGAAGTCAGCTCGATGTTCGGCATCGTTGCACCGGCCGGCACGCCGGCGCCGGTGATCGACCGGCTCAGCAGCGACCTGAAGAAGATCCTGGCTGAGCCGGAGGTCCAGGCCACGCTGCTCAAGCAAGGGGCGATTGCCACGTGGACGACGCCGGCGCAGGCGAGCGCCCGGATCAAGGCGGAGGTCGGCAAGTGGAATACCGTGATCCGGGATGCGGGGGTGAAGCCGGAGTAGGCGTTTCGGCCCTTTGGGCCATTGAGCGGCAAACCCATCGAATTGCCATGCTTGATGCTTGATGATGACGGCTGCGTCACCTGTTGCGCAGCCGTTTCCCCGTCGCTGTATCTGTCGCTGCCTCGAACCCGCCCGTATACTTTGTGGGGGCCTCCAGCCTGCGCCCTCACCGATTCCACAACAAATCAAGCAACGGAGCAGCAGCATGCGTGTCGCATTTCTCGGCCTGGGCGTCATGGGTTTCCACATGGCCGGCCACCTCGCCGCCAAGGGGCACGAGGTCACCGTCTACAACCGCACCGCCGCCAAGGCGCAGGCCTGGGTCGAGCAGTTCGGCGGCAAGTCTGCAGCGACCCCGGCACTGGCGGTGCGCGACGCACAGGTGGTGTGTTCCTGCGTCGGCAACGACGACGACCTGCGCGCGGTGCTGACCGGCCCTGACGGCGCCTTCTTCGGCGCGCCGAGCGGCTGCATTTTCGTCGACCACACCACGGCCAGCGCCAATGTCGCGCGCGAGCTCTACGCCGCGGCCGGCGAGCGCGGCCTGCATTTTGTCGACGGCCCGGTCTCGGGCGGCGAGGTCGGCGCGGAAAAAGGCATCCTGACCATCATGTGCGGCGGCGATGCCGACGTCTACGTGCGCGCCGAGCCGGTCATCGCCGCCTATGCCCGCGCCGTCACCCGCATCGGCGAGGCCGGCGCCGGGCAACTGGCCAAGATGGTCAATCAGATCAGCATTGCCGGCCTGATCCAGGGCCTGTCCGAGGCCATTGCCTTCGGCGAGCGCGCCGGGCTGGACATGCCGCTGGTGCTGGATGTCATCAGCAAGGGCGCCGCCGGCTCCTGGCAGCTGGAAAACCGGGGCCCCACCATGATCGACAACAAGTTCGATTTCGGCTTCGCGGTGGACTGGATGCGCAAGGACCTGGGCCTGTGCCTGGACGAATCGCGCCGCAACGGCGCCGCGCTGCCGGTGACGGCACTGGTTGACCAGTTCTATGCCGACCTGCAGCAGATGGGATGCGGCCGCGCCGACACCTCGTCGCTGATCAAGCGCCTGCGCGTGCATGGGAAGAAGGCCTGATGTGGCGGCTGCGGCGCATGCCGTCGTCCGATTCCTACAACGATTTCGGCGCATGCCGGAAAGGCTGCCGGCCGGCACGGGCCTAAGCTGGACGCATGGGCCCATCCCCCGGGACCGGCCCGGCAACGATGCAGGAGATCATCATGTGGAAACTCGCGGGCGCGCTCCTGATAGGCGCGAGCATGGCGCTGGCTGGCTGTACCGCGGCGGGCGCAGTCGCCGGCGGTGTGGCCGGCCATGAACTGACCGACGGCAGCACGGCCGGTACCATCGGCGGTGCCGTGGTCGGCGGCGTGATCGGGCACGAGCTGGGCAAGTAGCTGGGCAAGTAACAGCTGACAGCTTCGCGCTTCGGCACGGGCAGCTTCGGAAAGGCAGGAAGGCCGCATTGCGCGGCCTTCTTTGCTTTGCCGGACGGCCCGTGCTCAGCTCGGGTGCCGGGGCGCAGCCTTGCCGGCAAGCCGCAAGCGCCGCCACAGCAGCGCCGGCAGCCGCACCACGCATCCGGCCAGCAGCCGCAGGTGCATCCCGGTCAGCAGCAGGTTGTCACGCAGGTAGCGGAAGTGCGAGACGCCGCCTTCGCCCCGTGCAAAGTAGCGGACCGGTGCGGCCACATTGATGGGGCGGACACCACGCCAGCACAGGCGGACCGCTGCCTCGGGATCGAAATCGAAGCGCCGCATCCAGCGCGTTTCGTGCATCACCGCGCGCAGGGGCGCGATCGGGTAGACGCGGAAGCCGTAGAGAGAATCGCCGATCCCGGCCCATAGCGTCTCGACATCGGCCCAGAAATTGGACATGCGCCGCCAGTAGACCCGTTCGCGGGGCGCGCTGGCGTCAAATACCGGCTGGCCCAGCACCATCGCGTCCGGCTCGCGCTGCGAGATCGCCATGAACTCGCCGATCAGGTGGGCAGGGTGCTGGCCGTCCGCATCCATGACCAGCACATGGGTGAAACCCTCCGCCGCGGCGGCTTCGATGCCATGCAGCACGGCCGCGCCCTTGCCCTGGTTGCTGGGCAGCGTCAGCACGCGCAGCGCCGGGGCGGCACCCTCGGCCTCGGCTTGCAACCAGCGATCGCTGCCGTCGGTGCTGCCGTCGACCACTACCCATACCGGCGTCCAGGCTGCGCGCGCGGCCTGCAGCGTGCCATGCAGGCGCATGCCGGGGTTGTAGCTGGGGATCAGCACCAGGTGGGACCGCTGCGCCGCGTCGGCGCCCGCCGCCGGCACCAGGCGTGGCGTGGCATGCTGGGGCATGTCGCGCTCCGGATCCCGGGTGGCAGGCTCAGCTGGCGCGCTGCGCCGCGACGTAGGCAGCGAGGCTGCCGAGCGACGCGAAGATGGTCTTGTTGTCGGGATTGTCCGAACGCAGTTCGACCCCGTACTTGCGCGACACCAGCAGGGCGATCTCCAGGATGTCGATGGAGTCCAGCCCGAAGCCTTCGCCGTAAAGCGGCGTGTCGGCGGTGACGTCTTCCAGTCGCAGCTCTGCGATGTCGAGTTCGTCGATGATCAGGCGGGCGAGTTCGGTTTCGAGTTCGGTCATGTTGCAACAGAGGGGCCGCCGCGGCACGCAGCCGGTCCGGATCGTCCCGGCGCGCCGTGGGGGCCAGCCGATGCTACCAAAGGCCCCGATGGCGGGCTAGCCGAGAGAAGTTTGGTAACAACATCAACAGGGCTTTGGGGAATCCTGGCACCGCGTAGGAGGTCTTTTAAGGTATAAAGCGTTCGCTTCGGTAGCCTGGCACACTCGTGCGGCTTTTGAGTTTTGCCAATCTTGGGCCACCGATTGAAGTGCCGTTTGCCCTACATGATAACGACTAACGATGTCCTCGAGCCAATCTTCCTTCCCCCACGGCCGGTCCGCGCCGGACCAGCCGATCGCCAGGGCCGCTACGCCGCAGGCAACCCCTTTGGTGGCCGGCCGGGGATGGATGTTCGGGGTCGCCGGGTTCGTCGCCTATGAATGCGCGCTGCATTATGCCGCCCATCGGGCAGGAGCCGAAGTCGCCGCATTGTTTCTTGGCGCCCTGCCGTTCGTTGCGATCGGTTTCCTGACGGCGGTGCGCACGGCTGGCCGAAAACCGGCGCTGTTCGCACTGCTTGCGGCATGCACAGCGCTCTGGCTCTGGCGTACGCCGCTGTCGCACCATTTCGGCTGGACTTACCTGATGCAGCATGCCGGCGTCAACGTTGCCCTCGGCCTGATGTTCGGCCTGACGCTGCGTGCCGGCCGCACGCCGCTGTGCGCGCAGATCGCCGCCGCGCTGCACGGCGAACTGACGCCGTCGCACGCCCGCTATGCCAGGCGCGTAACGCAGGCCTGGACCCTGTTCTTCGCGGCCATGGCGGGCGTCTCGACGCTGCTGTTCGTGCTGGCGCCGGTGGCGACATGGTCGAACTTCGCCAACCTTGGCACGCCCGTGCTGATCGCCGCGATGTTCGCTGCCGAAGCGGCATGCCGCCGCATCGCCTTCCCCGGCATGCGCCACGGCGGCCTGCTCGATGCGGTGCACGGCTATCGCGCCGTGATGGCGGCGAGGGCGGCGAGGGCGGCCCGGGCGGCCCGGGCGACCAAGGCGACCGGGGCCGTGGCACCGGCGCGCGCCGGGATGCCGCGCTGAGGCGCGCCGCGGTTCTGCCATGACTGAGATTCCGCTCATCGCGCGCACCTCACCCGGCGCCATCCTGGCCTGGGTACAGGGCCGGCCCGTCACCGTGCGCGAGTTCCTGGCCGACGTGGCGCTGCTGGCCGCCGCGATGCCGGCGGGGGGGCACGTCTTCAACGCCTGCGCCGACCGCTACCACTTCACCGTAGGCCTGTGTGCCGCGCTGCTGCGCGGCAAGGCCACGCTGCTGCCGTCGTCGCAAACCCCCGAGACGGTGCGCCAGCTCAGTGCATTCGCCCCGGACGTGTTTTGCCTGCGGGACCAGCCGGCCCCGGCAATGGCAATGCCGGTGTTCGACTATCACCAGGGCGTCGTCGCCGCCGCGGATGAGAACGCATGCTCCGATGTGCCTTCGATTCCCGCCGACCGCGTCCTGGCCTACGTCTTCACCTCCGGCTCGACCGGCACCCCGGTGCCGCACCGCAAGACCTGGGGGGCGATGGCCCGCGGCGCGCGTGCCGCTGCGCAACGGCTGGGCCTGTGCGACGGGCGCGCATGGACCCTGGTCGGCACGGTGCCGCCGCAGCATATGTTCGGTCTGGAGGCCACCGTCATGCTGGCACTGCAGGGCGGCGCCGCTCTGGCGTCGGCACCGGCGTTCTACCCGGCCGACGTCCGCGACGCACTGGCCGGAGTGCCCGCGCCGCGCGCGCTGGTCAGCTCGCCGGTACACCTGCGCACGCTGGTGCACGCGGACATGGCCATGCCCGCCGCCGACCTGCTGTTGTGCGCCACTGCCCCGCTCGGCCGCGATCTGGCTGCCGCTGCGGAAGCGCTGTTCCACGGCCCGTTGCGTGAAATCTACGGCAGCACCGAGACCGGCCAGCTTGCCACCCGCCGCACCGCGCAGGAAGACATCTGGACGCTGGTGCCCGGCGTCCGGCTGCAGCCGCGTACGGCGGACGGCGCAGCAGACACCATGACCTGGGCCGAGGGCGGGCATATCGAGCAACCGGTGGCGCTCGGCGATGCCATCGAACCGCTGGATGCGGGGCACTTCCTGCTGCACGGCCGCAAGGGCGACCTGCTCAATATCGCCGGCAAGCGCACCTCGCTGGCCTACCTTGACCACCAGCTCAATGCCATCGACGGCGTGCAGGACGGCGCCTTCTTCATGCCCGGCGACAGCCACGAAGGCGATGCACAGGGACACGTGGTGCGGCTGGTGGCAGTCGTCGTGGCGCCGGGCGTGACCCCGGCGGCGATCCTGCAGGCGCTGCGCGAGCGCATCGACCCCGCCTTCCTGCCGCGCCCGCTGCTGTTCGCCGAACGCCTGCCGCGCAATGCCGCCGGCAAGCTGCCGCGCGACACGCTGGCGGCGCTGGTGGCGCAGTTGTCCCGCGCGCGGGATGTCGCAGCGGCCCTGCCCGCCTTTGTCATCGACGCCGGCCACCCCGCCATGGCCGGCCATTTCCCCGGCAATCCGATCGTGCCCGGCGTAGTGCTGCTCGACCACGCCTTGCTCGCGCTCGGGTCCGCACTTGGGCGGCCGCTGGTGCCCACGCAGGCCGGGACGATCAAGTTCCTCAGCCCCGTGCGCCCCGGAGAACGGGTCGAAATCGAACACGACGCCGAGCCGGCCACGGACGGCAGCGAACGCTTGCGCATCACGCTGCGCAGCGCGGGACGCGAAGTGGCCAGCGGCACGCTGCAACTGCGCGCCGCTACTTCGGAGGGCGGGCCATGCTGACCTGGCTGTGGAAGCGGCAAGCGCCGGTGGAGGCCGCCGACTGGTCCCGGCACAAAGAGCGCAGCAACATCCCGCTGCTGCGCGTCATGACGTGGATCTCGCTGGCGCTGGGACGTCCGGCCGGGCGCGTGGTGCTGCGCCTGATCGCGGCCTATTTCACGCTGTTCTCGCCAGCGGCGCGCCATGCCTCGCGCGCCTACCTGGACCGCGCGCTGGGCCGCGAGGCCAACTGGATCGACGGCTACCGGCATGTATTCACCTTTGCCTCGACCATCCACGACCGCATCTACCTGCTCAACGGCCGCTTCGACCTGTTCGACATCCGCCTCCACGGCGAAGGCCTGCTCGAAGCCGCCATGGCGCGCGGCCGCGGTGCGATCCTGCTGGGCGCGCACCTTGGCAGCTTCGAGGTCGTGCGCGCGCTCGGCCGGCAGCATCCGGACATGGAGGTCGCCATCACCATGTACGAGGAAAACGCGCACAAGCTCAACGACGTGCTGCAGTCGATCAACCCCGCCATGCGCCAGGACGTGATCGCGCTGGGCCGCTTCGACACCATGCTGCGCGTGCGCGACTACCTCGACCGAGGCTACATGATCGGCATGCTGGCCGACCGCACCTTGTCGCAGCGCGCCACCGATCCGGTGCAGCAATGCGACTTCCTCGGCGCGCCCACCGGCTTCCCGACCGGGCCACTGCGCATGGCCGCCATGCTGCGCCGGCCGGTGTTCTTCATCACCGGGCTGTATCGCGGCGGCAACCGCTACGATGTCCACTTCGTGCCGCTGGCGGACTTCTCGCAAACCGCGCGCGGCCAGCGCGAAGCCGCGGTGCAGTCGGCACTCGACGGCTATGTGCGCCTGCTGGAGAAATTCAGCCGCAAGGCGCCATACAACTGGTTTAATTTCTATGACTTCTGGCACGCCGGCCCGCCGCTGTCGGAGCAGCCGCCGCCGGGCAACGAGCCATGAGCCCATTGAGCGTCTTGAGCGTTTTGAAAGCCTTCGATCCTGACCCGATCTTTTCCGCCAGGCGCGCCGGGCCCGCCCAGCTCATTCTCCGCGCGCTGCTGCCGTGGCTGCTGGCAGGCGCCGCGTTCGGCATCGCGATAGCGGGCAACGCCGCCGCCCAGTCCGTGCCTGCCACGCGCCAGGCCGCGCCCGCCTTCGGCGTCGACCAACTGATGTCCACGCTGGCGCAGCGCAAATCTGGCCGGGTCCGCTTCACCGAGACCAAGTACCTGGCGATGCTGGCCAGGCCGGTGCAGTCTTCCGGCGAACTGGTCTTTACCGCGCCCGACCACCTGGAGAAGCGCACCGTATCGCCCAAGGCCGAGAGCATGGTGCTCGACGGCGACATGATGACGGTGGAGCGCGACGGCAAGCGCTTCACCATGCCGCTGCAGAACTACCCCGAGCTGGCGGCCTTTATCGAGAGCATCCGCGGCACGCTTGCCGGCAACCGCCATACGCTCGAGCGCTACTACAAGCTCGGCCTCGAAGGCCGCGCCAGCCGCTGGACGCTGACGCTGACGCCGGCGGACTCGCGCATGGCGGCGGTGGTCAGCCAGGTGCGCATCGATGGCCGCCAGGATGCGCTGGACCGCGTCGAGATCCGCCAGGCCGACGGCGACCGCTCCGTCATGACGATCCGCCCCGCCGGCCACCCATGAGCGCAGCCCCCCGTACGCCGCCCCCCTTGCCCCCCTCGCCCCCCTCGCCCCCCTCGGCGCCGCGGCGCTTTACCCTGCCCGGCGCGCGCCTGGCGCTTGCGCTGTGGCTGGTCGCGCTGCTGGCGTGTGCGGCGGTGATCAGCCGCACCAGCTTCACCGCCGACCTGTCCGCCTTCCTGCCGCGGCTGCCCAGTGCCGAACAGCAGTTGCTGGTCAGCCAGCTGCGCGACGGGCTGGTGTCGCGGCTGATCCTGGTCGGCATCGAAGGCGGCGACGCCGATGGCCGCGCCGCGGTCTCGCGCGCGATGGCGGCGCAGTTGCGGCGCGATCCGCGCTTCACCGCGATCCAGAACGGCGAGCCGCTGAACCAGGACGCCGACCGTAAGTACGTCTACGGACACCGCTACCTGCTCAGCCCCACCGTCACGCCGGAGCGCTTCAGCGAGCACGGACTGGCGCGCGCCGTGAACGACTCGTTCGAGCTGCTGGCCTCGTCGGCCGGCCTCTTCACCAAGGCACTGCTGCCACGCGACCCCACCGGCGAAGTCGCGGCGATGCTGACGCAGCTCGACGCCGGCCAGCGCCCCCCGCTGCATGCCGGCGCCTGGGCCTCGCGCGACGGCAAGCGCGCGGTGCTGCTGGCGCAGAGCGCGGCCGCGGGTTCGGATACCGACGCGCAGGCGCAGGCCATCGGCGCAATCCGCGATGCCTTTGCCAGTGCCGCGGCGAACGGCCCCTACCAGCTCGCCATGACCGGGCCCGGCGTCTTCTCCGTCAAGTCGCGCGACACCATCCGGCACGACGTCGAGCGCTTGTCGACCATCGGCGTGGCCATCATCGTCACGCTGCTGCTGGTGGTCTACCGCTCGGTGCCGCTGCTGGTGCTGGGACTGGTGCCGGTAATTAGCGGCGCGCTGGCCGGCATCGCTGCGGTCAGCCTGGGTTTCGGCGGCACCGTGCACGGGCTGACGCTGGGTTTCGGCACCACGCTGATTGGCGAGGCGGTCGACTATTCGATCTACCTGTTCGTGCAGTCGGCGCAATACACGCGCAACGGACAGCGCGACAACCGCGCCTGGCTGGGTGGGTTCTGGCCCACGGTGCGGCTGGGCGTGCTGACCTCGGTCTGCGGTTTTGCCTCGCTGCTGCTGTCGGGCTTTCCCGGGCTCGCGCAGCTCGGCTTGTACTCGATCGCCGGGCTGGCAACGGCGGCGCTGGTGACGCGCTTCGTGCTGCCGCAACTGGTGCCTGCCACGCTGCACCTGCGCGACGTAACGCCGCTGGGACGCCGACTGGCGTGGCTGGCCGACCGCGCGCGCCGGCTGCGCTGGCTGGTGCTGTTGCTGGTGGTCGCCGCAAGCGCCGTGCTGGCGACGCATCGCGGCACGCTGTGGGGCCGCGAGCTGGCCGCGCTGAGCCCGGTGCCCGCGAGCGAGCAGGACCTCGACGCCTCGCTGCGCGCGGACCTTGGCGCGCCCGACGTGCGCTTCCTGGTAGTGCTGTCCGGCCCCGATCAGGAGAGCGTGCTGCAGGGCGCCGAGCGCGTGGCCCACGAACTCGACCCGCTGGTGGCGCAGAACTTCATCGGTGGCTATGAAAGCCCCGCGCGCTACCTGCCCAGCGACGCCACCCAGCGCGCGCGCCAGGCCAGCCTGCCGCCGCCCGCCGAGCTGGCGCAGCGGCTGCGCGCGGCCGTCGCCAGCCAGCCGGTGCGGGCCGACCTGTTCGCACCGTTCCTGGCCGAAGCCGAGCAGGCTCGCACCGGCCCGCTGCTGCGGCGCGAAGACCTGCGCGGGACCTCGATGGCACTGGCGGTCGATGCGCTGCTGACGCAGCGCGACGGGCGCTGGAGCGCGACGCTGCCGCTGCGGGCTCCTGCCACAGCGAACGCCGCGCATGCCGGCGACGGCGTCGACAGCGCCGCGGTGCGCGCCGCGGTCGCCCGCGCCGATGTGCCCGATACGCTTTTCGTCGACCTCAAGGGCGAGTCCGACCGCCTCTATGCCGGTTACCTGCGCGAAGCGCTGCTGCTGTCGCTGGCTGGCCTGCTGGCCATCGTGGCGCTCCTGGCGATCACGCTGCGCTCGCCGCGCCGCGTGGCGGCCACGGTACTGCCGCTGGCCGCCGCCGCGGTGGTCGTGCTGGGCGGACTGGCCGCCCTGGGACAGCCGCTGACGCTGCTGCACCTGGTGGGCCTGTTGCTGCTGGTGGCAGTAGGCTCGAACTACGCGTTATTCTTCAATGGCGCGGCAGCGGGCCAGCCCGGCGCGGCCAATTCCCCGCACACGCTGGTCTCCCTGCTGCTCGCCAACCTGACGACGGTAGCCGCCTTCGGGCTGCTGGCGCTGTCGAGCCTGCCATTGCTGCGGGCGTTCGGCCTGACGGTCGGCCCCGGCGCCATCCTGGCGCTGTGGTTCTCTGCGATCCTGGCGCGGCCCGCGGCCGCCCCGAATGCCGGGAATGCCGCGACCGGACCGGACCGGAGTACGATATGAACCGCTTTTCCGCATCCGGCGGCGCCTGGCACGACACACCGCCAAGCCGCCGGTGGCGCCCCAGCCCGCTGCTGTACGGCGCGGCCGCGGTCCACGTGGCCGGCATCGGCGCCATGTTCACGCATCCCGGCAGCATGGTCCCGGCACTGGCAGGCATTGCCGCCACCCATGCGGCCATGTGCGCCGGCGGCTTGTGGCCGCGCAGCACGTGGCTGGGGCCCAACCTGCTGCGGCTGCCGCCGTCCGCGCTGGATTGCGTAGCGCTGACCTTCGACGATGGCCCCAATCCGGCGCTGACGCCGCGCGTGCTCGACCTGCTCGACCAGCACGGCGCGCGCGCCACCTTCTTCTGCGTCGGCGAGCGCGCCGCGGCGCATCCGGCGCTGGTGCGCGAGATCGTGCGCCGCGGCCATGCGGTGGAAAACCACAGCATGCATCACCGGCTCAATTTCTCCCTTTTCGGACCGGGCCGGATGCTGCGCGACATCAGCGCGGCGCAGCAGGTGCTGAGCGACATCACCGGGCAGGCGCCGCGCTTCTTCCGCGCGCCGGCCGGGCTGCGCAACCCGTTCCTGGAACCGGTGCTGTGCCGCCTAGGGCTCCACCTGGCGGCGTGGACGCGGCGCGGCTTCGATACCCGCTCCGGCGACATCGCGGCGCGCGTGGCGCAGCGCCTGACCGGCAAGCTCGCGGGCCGCGACATCCTGCTGCTGCATGACGGCAATCCCGGCGTCGATCCGGCCGGCAATCCGCACTGCACGACGGTGCTGCCGGACCTGCTTGCCGCCATCAACCGGGCCGGGCTGCGTTGCGTGACGTTGCGCGCGGCGGTGGAATCAGGGCATGCCGACAGCCGTACAGGACAGTCGCCGACAAACTGACCGGCCCCGGCTTGTTACAATTGGCCCATCCCCAGGAATCGCGCAAAGCCTTGTCTCCGCTACTGTTTTCCCACTTCACGGCCACCAGCTGCATCGGTACCGGCGCAGACGCCACCTTGTCGGCACTGCGCGAACGGCATGGCGGCCTGGCGCCCTGCCGGTTTGGCGACGTGCGCCTGGACACCTATGTCGGTGAAGTGCCGGGACTGGATGCGGTGACGTTGCCAGCGCACCTGTCGCACTTCGACTGCCGCAATAACCGGCTGGCATGGCTTGGACTGGAAGCGGACAACTTCGCCGAGCGCGTACGCGAAGCCGCGGCGCGCCATGGCGCGGACCGCATCGGTGTCTTTCTCGGCACCAGTACCGCCGGCGTGCTGCAGACGGAACTTGGCTATCGGCATCGCGATCCCGATACCGGCGCGCTGCCGGCGGGCTTCCACTATGGCGGCACGCACAACCCCTATTCCCTGCCCGGCTTCGTGCGCGAGTACCTCGGCCTTGGCGGCCCGGCGGTGGCGATATCGTCGGCGTGCTCGTCCGGCGCCAAGGTCTTCAGCTCGGCCCGGCGCATGATCGAAGCAGGATGGATCGACGCAGCCATCGTGGGCGGCGTTGATTCGCTGTGCCACACCACGCTGTATGGCTTCAATTCGCTGGAGCTGCTGTCGACGCAGCCATGCCGCCCGTACGATGTGGCGCGCGACGGCATCTCGATCGGCGAAGGCGCGGCGTTCGGGCTGCTCGAGCGCGTGCCGGACGCGCCGGATGCCGATGCCATCCTGCTGGCCGGCATCGGCGAGTCGAGCGACGCGCACCACATGTCGACCCCGCACCCGGAAGGACTCGGAGCTCGCCTGGCCATGGAACAGGCGCTGGCCAGCGCCGGCATCGCCGCGGCGCAGGTAGGCTACGTCAACCTGCACGGCACCGCCACGCGCAGCAACGACGCCGCGGAGGCGCTGGCCATGGCCGCGGTGCTGCCGGGTACGCCGTGCAGCTCGACCAAGGGCGCCACCGGCCACGCGCTCGGCGCGGCCGGCGCACTGGAGGCCGTGATCTGCGCGCTGGCATTGCGCCATGGCCTGCTGCCGGCCGGCATCAACACCACGCAGCCGGACCCGGCGCTGGGCGTGAACTACCTGCTCGTTAACCGTGACGTTAAGCGCGACGCGCCGCTGCGCTATGCCATGAGCAATGCGTTCGGCTTCGGCGGCTCCAACTGCAGCCTGCTGTTCGCGCGCGCGGACGCGGCGTCCCACTGAGCCAGCGCCATGCCGCGACCCGCTTTGCAACCCGCTTTGCCACCCGTCTATATCGAAAGCATCGGACTGCTCGGCCCCGGCATGAATGGCTGGGACGCGGCCCGCGAGATGCTCGCGGGCCGCGCGCCCTACACGCACGCGCCGACCGAACTGCCGCCACCCGCTGGCCTGCCGCCCGCTGAGCGCCGGCGCAGCGGCCCGACCGTGCGCCTGGCGCTGGGCGTGGGCCAGCAGGCCGTCGCCGCAAGCCGCCGCGATGCCGCGCAGCTGCCGACGATCTTTACCTCGTCGAGCGCCGACGGCCAGAACTTCCACGAGATCTGCGAAGCGCTGGCCGAGCCGGACCCGCTGATGTCGCCGACGCGCTTCCACAACTCCGTGCACAACGCCACCGCCGGCTACTGGGCGATCGCGGCTGGCGCGATGCGCACGTCCAACGTGCTGTGCGCGATGGACGGCAGCTTTGGCGCCGGGCTGCTCGAATGCGCGCTGCAGGTGGCGGGCGATGCCGAGGCCTGCCTGCTGATTGCCTACGACACCGGCTACCCCGAGCCGCTGCACAGCCATCGGCCCATCCCCGACCCGTTCGGCGTGGCGCTGCTGATGACGCCGCAGCCGACACCGCTGGCGCTGGCGCAGCTCGAGGTCTCGCTGACGCAGGCCGGCGCCGACACGATGCCGGATGCCGCGCTGGAGGCGCTGCGCAAGTCGGCACCGGCCGCGCGCGCGCTGCCGCTGCTGGCCGCCATCGCGCGCGGAGACACCGGCGCGGTGGTGCTCGATTACCTTGGCCGGCTGCAGATCCGGGCCAATGTGGCCAGCCTCGGCACCGCCACCAAGGCCTGACACCGTGAAGCTGCCCGCACCCGTGCGCGACCACGACTGGATCGCGGCGCGCATTCCGCACCAGGGCACGATGTGCCTGCTCGACGGCGTGCTGGACTGGGACGAGGACGTGGTGCGCTGCGTGTCCGGCACGCATGCGCGGGCGGACAACCCGCTGCGCGCGCAGGGGCGGCTGGCGGCGGTCTGCGGCATCGAATACGCGGCACAGGCGATGGCCGTGCACGGCGCGCTGCTGGCCGCGCAGGAAGACAGCCCTTCGCCCCCGCGCTCCGGCTACCTGGCGTCGGTACGCAAGCTCGAACTGCTGGTGGAAAGGCTGGACGATATCGACGCGCCGCTGCTGATTGAAGCGCGGCGCGTCAGCGGCGAAGGCGCCAGCGTCCTGTACGCCTTCACCGTCAGCGCGGAGGGCCGGACGCTGCTGTCAGGCCGGGCAGCGGTGATCCTCGATGCCGCCCGGCATGGCACGCACGCTGGCTGAAAAGCCGGCTGAAGCGCCGGCCGACGCACCTTAGCGCGCGGGCAGGATCTTGCCCGCGACCGTGCCGAAGCCGACGCGGTAGCCCTCGCCCTGGCAGTAGCCGGTCATGATCACGCTGTCGCCATCCTGCAGGAAGCCGCGCTGGCTGCCGTCGGCAAGCGTCACCGGCTCGGCGCCGTTGCGGGTCAGCTCCAGCATGCTGCCGTAGGAGTCCGGCGTGGTGCCCGAGATCGTGCCCGAGCCCATCAGGTCGCCCACGCGCACATTGCAGCCCGACACCGTGTGGTGCGCCAGCTGCTGTGCCATGGTCCAGTACATTGCCTTGAAGTTGGTGCGGCAGATCGTGCTCGGCGCGGGCGCGCCTTCCGGCTGCAGCGACACTTCCAGCGCGATGTCATAGGCGTTCTTGTCCTGCTGCTGCAGATACGGCAGCGGCTGCGGCGACTGCTCGGGATTGTCGCGGCGGAACGGTTCCAGCGCGTCCATCGTCACCACCCACGGCGAGATCGAAGTGCCGAAGCCCTTGCTGTTGAACGGCCCCAGCGGCACGTATTCCCACTGCTGGATATCGCGCGCGCTCCAGTCGTTGAGCAGCACCATGCCGAACATATGCGCCGGCGCATCGGCGGTGCTGACGGGCTCGCCCAGCGCCGATTCCTTGCCGACGATAAAGCCCATCTCCAGTTCGAAATCCAGCTTGCGGCAAGCGCTGAACACCGGGCGCGCTTCATTCGGCAGCTTGATCTGGCCGTTCGGGCGATGCAGCGGCGTGCCGCTCACCACCACCGAGCTGGCGCGGCCGTTATAGCCGATGGGGATTTCCAGCCAGTTCGGCAGCAGCGCGTTGTCCGGATCGCGGAACATGCGGCCGACATTGGTGGCGTGTTCCTTCGACGAATAGAAGTCGGTGTAGCCCGGGATGTCGACCGGCAGGTGCAGCGCCGCGGCGGACATCGGCACCAGCGCCTTGTCGCGCAACGCTGCGTTGTCGCGCAGCGCTGCATCCTCGCCGGACAGCAGCGCGGTCAGGCGCTTGCGGGTCTCGCCCCAGGTGGACTTGCCAAGGGCGATGAAGCGGTTCAACGTCGCCGCGGCGAACGTGCCCTTGGCAGCGGCGGGCAGCAGGCCGGCGTCATCGAGCGCGGCCAGGTCAAGGATCTGGTCGCCGATGGCAACGCCGACGCGCGGCGACTGGCCTTTGACGGAGAACACGCCGTAAGGCAGGTTCTGCAGCGGGAAATGGGTCTGGCCGTCGTTGGCGCTGTCGATCCAGCTGGTTTGGGGGGCGGTCATTGGTTCACTCCAGAATTTGTCGGGTTCAGCGGACGTTCGGGTTGAAATGCTTCTTCAGGCCTTGCCAGCAGGTGTAGTACTCCTGCTGCAGCGAGGCCGACTGCGCCGCGTAAGGCGTCGGGCGGATCACGCCCGGGGTCTCGAACATGAAAGCCATGGTGTTCTCGATGTGGTGCGGCGTCGAGGTATCGGCGGCGCTGGCCTTCTCGAAGGTCTCGGCGTCGGGACCGTGCCCGCTCATGCAGTTATGCAGGCTGGCCCCGCCCGGTGCGAAGCCCTCGGCCTTGGCGTCGTAGACGCCGGTGATCAGGCCCATGAATTCGCTGGCGATATTGCGGTGGAACCAGGGCGGGCGGAACGAGTCCTGCATCGCCAGCCAGCGCGGCCCGAAGATGACAAAGTCGATGGTGTCCACGCCCGGGGTATCCGACGGCGACTGCAGCACCAGGAAGATCGACGGGTCCGGGTGGTCGAAGCTGATCGAGCCGATGGTGTTGAAGCGGCGCAGGTCGTACTTGTACGGCGCGTAGTTGCCGTGCCAGGCCACCACGTCCAGCGGCGAATGGCCGATCCCGGCGCGCCACAGGTTGCCCTGGAACTTGGCCACCAGCTCGAAATCGCCTTCGCGGTCTTCATAGCTGGCCACCGGCGACAGGAAGTCGCGCGGGTTGGCCAGGCCGTTGGAGCCGATCACCCCCAGGTCGGGCAGCTTGAACAGCGCGCCGTAGTTCTCGCAGATATAGCCACGCGCCTCGCCATCCGGCAGCTCGACGCGGAAACGCACGCCGCGCGGGATCACAACGATTTCCTGCGGTTCCACTTCCAGGCGGCCCAGCTCGGTCACCATCAGCAGGCGCCCTTGCTGCGGCACGATCAGCATCTCGCCGTCGGCGTTGTAGAAGAAGCGGTCGTGCATCGACTGGTTGGCCAGGTACAGGTGGATGCCGCAGCCGCTCATCGCTTCCGGGCCGCCATTGCCGGCCATCGTGACGATGCCGTCGATGAAATCGGTCGGCACCGACGGCATTGCCGGCGGGCTCCAGCGCATCTGGTTGGGCGACGGCGGCACCTGGTCGAAGCGGCTCAGGAAGCGCGACTGCTCGACCTGCGTGAACGGCTGGTGCATCGACGCCGGGCGGATGCGGTACAGCCACGAGCGGCGGTTATGCGCGCGCGGCGCGGTGAAGGCGCTGCCGGACAGCTGCTCGGCATAGAGGCCGTAAGGCGCGCGCTGCGGCGAATTCTGGCCCACGGGCAACGCACCGGGCAGCGCCTCGGTGGCGAATTCGTTGGCGAAGCCGGACATGTAGCCGTGCTCGGCGAGCTGGGTGTGCGTGAGGTTCATGGTGGTGTCGTCAGCGTTGCGGTGTCGGTCGGGGGGTTCAGGGTTCTCTAGTGAATCTGGCCGTTGGCTGGCAGGCACAGCGCGCGCAACAGCGCGGCCAGCACGGCTTCGGCATCAAAGGCTCGCCAGCGGGCACAGACGTGCTGGTCGGGACGGATCAGGTAGCAGGTGCCCGGACGGCCGTCGTAGCGGCCTGCAGCAAGGCCTTCGGCATCGCTCACATGGCGCGGGCCTTCAGGCGGTGCAGCTGGCGGTGCGGCGGGCGGGCCCGGCGGCACCACGAACAGCAGGCGCACCGGCACCGCGGCGGTTGCCAGCCGGCGGCGCGCTTCGGCCGGAATAGCGCCGCCGTCGCCAAAGACAAGCAGCGTGAAGTCGTTGCCCAGTTCGCCGAGCAGCCAGCCCGGCCGCGCGTCGCCGTGGCGCTGCAGCGGCGCATCCACGCACGGCGCACCCGGCACCATCGCGCCCGCGAACACATCGCGGTCCGGCGTATTGAGCGGCGAATCACGCAGCACCGTGGGCAGCGACAGCCGGCCGCTGTTGACCAGCTGGCGCGCGAACGCATGGCGGCGCGCCAGGCGCAGCACGGCATCGCGGAAGGTGCGGCTCACGGCGCTCTTGGGCGTGATGAAATCGGTGGAACGCGTCGAGTGGCGGATGTTCTCGTCGGCGGCGGCCTCGCGCTCGCTGGCATAACTGTCGAGCAAGGCATCGCCAGCGCGTCCGGCCAGCACCAGTGCCAGCTTCCACGCCAGGTTCTCCGCATCCTGCACGCCGCTGTTGGCGCCGCGCGCGCCGAACGGCGAGACGCGGTGCGCGGCATCACCGGCGAACAGCACGCGGCCGTGGCGGAAGGCATCCATGCGCTGGCAGCAGAAGGTATAGACGCTGACCCACTCCAGCGTGAAGGCCACGTCATCGCCCAGCATGGCGCGGATGCGCGGGATCACGCGCCCGGGTTGCTTCTCGGTTTCGGGATCGGCATCCCAGCCCAGCTGGAAATCAAGGCGCCAGACATCGTCGGGCTGCCGGTGCAGCAGTGCGGAGCGGCCCGGGTTGAACGGCGGGTCGAACCAGAACCAGCGCTCGGCCGGAAATGGCGCGGCCATCTTCACATCGGCGATCAGGAAACGGTCGTGGAACACGCGGCCCTTGCTTTCCAGGCCAAGGCCCTGGCGCACCCCGCTGTGGGCGCCATCGGCGGCCACCACGTAGCGCGCGTGCAGCACGTAGTCCCCTTCAGGCGTCGAGACCGTCAGCGCGACTTTGTCCTGGCCCGGCGCAACGCCGGTGACGCGATGCCGCCAGCGCAGTTCGATGCCGGGCAACCCGGCGGCGTGTTCGATGAAGAAGCTTTCCAGGTAGTACTGCTGCAGGTTGATGAAGGCCGGCCGGCGATGGCCCGCCTCTGGCAGCAGGTCAAAGCGGTACACCTGCTCGTCGCCGAAGAACACCTTGCCGACATGCCAGCTGACGCCCTTGGCCGCGATCCGTTCGCCGCAGCCGAGACGGTCCAGGATATCCAGCGTGCGCTTGGCGAAGCAGATGGCGCGCGAGCCGGCGGCGAGGGTGTCGTCCTCATCCAGCACGACCACGGGTACGCCGCGTTGCGCCAGGTCGATCGCTGCGGTGAGACCAACCGGCCCCGCGCCCACCACCGCCACCGGGTGGACCGCATGCGCAGCCGCCGGCAGCGAGCGTTGCTCGGCGCCGGGCTGGTACGCGAAGGGGCGTTGCGGGTTGATGGTGTCCAAGGCGTCTCCATGCGGCGCTACGCTGGCGCCCCGGGAACCCTTTGCTGGGCCCTGCCGGTTTGGGTGAGTTCGCTACGGAATTACGTATTCCGTAATTGATTTACTATATCGTAATCTTGGTAAACGGGCGTGTCAAACCGAGCCGGCGTATGCGCAAGGCAGCGCACCCACTGGAGTTGTAGGCCGGAACCGGAAAAAGGGGAAAAGTGTGAACTTCAGCGCGCGTCAGGCATGGGACGCGGCGGTTTCAAGAAGTCGGGCAGAAGACGCAGGCAGTCACCGGCGCAGGGACCGCGGCGGCGTGATGGAGGCACCGGGCGGCGCAGACAGCGCCCGGGTCGATGACAACCGGCGCGGTGCGAAGGCCGCGCCGCGCCGGTTATTGGTGGTCTGGAACGCCGTCCGCCTGCACCGGCCCGTGGAGACGTGGCCGGCCAGGCAGCGGCCGGATCAGACCGGCTTGTGGCCCTCGCCGGTACCGGAGCCAAAGCCGCCGCCCTGCGCCGGTGCCGTGGCCGGTGCCTGCGCACCAGCCGCGGCCGGCTGGCCGGCCATCGAGGCTGCCGTCACGCCGCCGTTGCGGCTGGCGATAAAGGCGTTGACGTCTGCTGCGAGATGCTGCGGGGCCAGCACCACTTCCAGGCCCAGCGCCTCGCAGGCAGCGAGGAATGTCGACATGCGGGGATCGGCTTGCCCCGATTCTGCCCGCAGGTAGGCTTCCCGCGAGATGCCCGCTTTGCGGGCGACGTCCTCTTGCTTGAGCTTGCGCGCGCGGCGCAGCGCCCGCAGTTGCCGGAACGGTTCGCTAGCGCCTCTTGGCACGGCTGTACTGTTCATGTCGGTCTCCAGTCACCAGTGAAAAAAAGTGCGCGGACGTGCATTCGAGTATAGAGCACGCAAAGCGTTCCGTATGTAACCGCCGAAACACTTTGTGCAGATTTCTTCCAAGTCCGCAATTCGCCTCTTGCCCCGGCCGGCAAACGGAAGGCAAAAGGCCGCATCCTGCACAACATCGCCGCATCGCAAAGAGACTAACGACCCTTGGCGGTTCGCGTTGACGTCACACGCCCTGCGTATGACGTTATGGCCTTCGCTGCACAACTTCGCAAGTCGGGGCAACTACCATGCATCCGGTTTCGTTGACAAACCGACCGGTCGTGCTATTCTTCATCCCATGCAAAAGGGACAACTCACCCGCCACGCCATCATCCAACAGGCGTTCGATACCGCGACCAAGGTCGGCTTCGAGCAGCTGTCGCTGGCCACGCTCGCCGCGGACACCAACATGTCCAAGAGCGGCCTGTATGCGCACTTCAAGTCCAAGGAGGCGTTGCAGCAGGCGGTGCTGGATCTCGCCATCGAACGCTTCGGCGAAATCGTGGTGCGGCCGGCAATGCGTCAGCCACGCGGCATGCCGCGGCTGGAGGCGCTGTTCGAGGGCTACCTGGAGTGGCTGGGCGGGACGGTGACGCAGGGCCGGTGCCTCTTCATGGCGCTGGGGCAGGAATACCGCGACCGGCCGGGCACGATCCGGGACCTGGTGGTGCAGTCGCTGAAGGACTGGCACAGCACCGTGGCGCGCGTGGTTGGCGATGCGATCGACGAAGGCCAGTTCGGCACGGGCGTGGAGCCGCGGCAGTTTGCCTTCGAACTGTCCGGCATCGGCATGGCGTTCCAGCAGTCGTTCAAGCTGCTGGGCCGGGCCGATGCCGAGGCCATGGCGCGGCGCGCGTTTGGCGCGCTGGTGGCACGCGCCGCCGAGGGCGCGACACAGAGCTGACAGAAGAACCAGCAAACGAGATTGGCGCCGGCGCTATCCCGCCGGCGGGCAGCAACCTTCCGGCGGCTTTTTTTACTCTAAAAAAGCACGACTGGTCGGTCTTAAAAATGCGCGCGGAAAACCGCCGGCTGGCGCCGGTTCCGATGATGCCGCGCCAAGCCAGCAATCGATTGGAGGTGCAGGTCGTGACGCAAGCAGTCTCTTCCACTTCCCCGGCGACCTCCGCCGGCCCGGCGCCGGTCGCCAAGGCACCGGGTAACCGACCCGCCGCCCTGCCGTCCTGGCAACGGCTGCGCTGGCAGGCGGGCAGCCTGGTATCGCCATCCGCCACCGCGCGTGCGCTCGAGCGCCTGTGGTTCACGCCGCCGCGCGCCGCCCCGACGTCGGCGGCCCGCCGCTTCCTGGACACCGCCCGCAGCGACTGGGCGCTGGTAACCGGTCACGGGCCCAGCCGCCGGGTGCGTGTCTACCGCTGGGGCGATTCCGGCCCGGTGGTATTGCTCGCCCACGGTTGGGGCGGCCATGCCGGCCAATGGCATGCGGTGGCCGGCAGCCTGGTGGCGGCCGGCATGCGCGTGGTGGCCTTCGATGCGCTATCGCATGGCGCTTCCGATGCAGGCACGCGCGGCGCGGCACAGACCTCGGTGCTGGAAATGTCGCGCTCGCTGCTGGCCGCCGCCTGGCATGCCGGCCCGGTCCACGCCGTGGTGGCGCACTCGCTCGGCGGCGCGGCCACCGCGCTGGCGCTGCGCGAGGGCCTGCCGGCGCGCGCCGCGGTGCTGGTCGGCTCGCCGGCCGATATGCACGCCGCGTGCGCGGCACTGGCCTGGCAACTCGGCATCGCGCCGGCGGTGCTGGCACGCATGCAGCGGCAGAGCGAGCGCTGGCTCGGCATGCCGTGGTCGGCGTTCAACGTACCGGAGATAGGGCGCACGCGTCCGGTGCCGCCCACGCTGGTGATCCACGACCGCGGCGACAAGGAGGTGCGATGGGAGGACGGCGCCGCGATCGCCGGCGCCTGGCCCGGCGCGGAGCTGGTCACCACCGACGGGCTGGGCCATCGCCGCATCCTGCAGGACTCCGCCGTGATCGGCCGGATCGCCGGCTTTGTCCGGCCGAAGGCCGCGGACACGGTGACGGCCACGGCGGCCACCCTGGCCGTGAACTGAACCCCGGAGGCCATCATGTTCCTGGTAAGCAACGATATGACCGCCACCCTGCCCGCACGCAGTTCGCTGCGGCTGGTGGCCGATACGGGCGAGCACGTCGCGGTGCGCTGTACCGAGGGCGAGTTGTGGCTGATCCGTGATGGGGATCCGAAAGACACGTCCCTCGCCGCCAGCGAATCGTTCACGGTGCCAGAGGCTGGCACCGTGGAGCTCTATGCCGTCACCCGGGCCAGCGTGCGTGTCACGCGCTGCAGGACGGGCGCGGCAGGGGCGCGCGGCTGGCGGCACTGGCTTGCACGTTTCCTCCCGAGGCAACGTGCCGGCTACGCGGGTACCCACCGCTGAGTCCCCACACCGCTCGTCTGCAGGCGCCTGCGCGCGCGCGCGTTGGGGGAGGGTTGTGATTTCAGGCGGTTAATTGCATTATCGCGGACGAGCGGAGTACCGCCCGTCTCCTGCTCCGGCTCAGATCCGCAGCGCCGCCAGCATCCGGAGCGCGATCGGCCGCAGCCAGCCGCGCCGCCATGTCAGCGTGAAGGCGACCGCCATCGCGCCGGCCATCATCGTCAGCGCCCACAACAGCACGCCAAAGCCGGCGCCGTTGCCCGGCAGTGCGGCCGCGGCGCCCAGGGCCACCAGCGCCCAGGCCACGCCGCGCAGGCGCCGGCGCGACCGGTCCGGCAAATCGCCGCCCTGCCCCGATAGCTCGTTCCAGTGCCGCTCGCTGGCGCAGGCAAACAGCACAAAGGCGCCATACGCGCACAGCGCCAGCGCGATCAGCAACAGGTGGTCAAGCGCGTTCGGCATGATCTGCCTCCTCCAGGTCTCGAGCAGCCGCCACGCGGGCCGCTTCCACTTGCCTGACGCGGCGCGCCGTCGTCAGGGCAAGCGCGCCGGTCAGCAGCAGCGCGATATCGACACCCGCCACGGCAAACTGCCCGCGCGCCAGCGCCAGCGGCAACCAGTCGCCGGTGGTGAGGCCGTTGCACACCGGCGCTGCCACCGCCAGCGCTGCGATCGCCAGGCATTGCTGCCGCCACGGCACCAGCGTGCGGCTGCCTGGCCGCATCGCCACGCGCGCGTGGATGGCCGTGGCCAGCCAGACGAGAAAGAACAGCCCGGCCTCGATGAACTCGCGCGACGGCAGCGTCATCGGCAGCAGGCGATTGGCCACCATCATCGCCAGCGTCGCGATCACCAGCCCGGTCGTCATGGCCGCGGTAACGGCGGCGGCCAGGCGCACGCCGCGCTCGCCATGGCGCGCATGGCGCTTGTCGAGCCAGTACAGCTGCCCCGTGCCGATCAGCACGCAACCGGCCAGGCCGCCAAGGAAATACAGCCAGCGCAGCGGCCAGTGGTCGAAGGCGATGAAGTGCATGCCGGTCAGGAAACGCTGCGTGGTCGCCGCGGGCTGCAACGGCGCGTGGTGCAGCAGCGCCCCGGTGGCGCCGTCGAAGTAGGCGGCGTCGTCCGCCAGGCTGACGCGGTCGCCCACCGAGCGGCTGACCTTGACCACCGCGTTGGCGTCGCCCGGGTTCCAGACGCGGATCGCGGCAGGCGCCGCGCCGCCCCAGCGCGCGCGCGCCGCCTCGACCATCGGCCCGAGCGGCGCCATCGGCGCGGCCACGCCCGCAGCCTGCCGCGAATAGCCCGACAAGGCCTGGTCGTAGAAGGCATTGGGCTGCTGGTACAGCGCGTTGATGCCGGCCGGGATCAGGATCATGTAGACGATGCAGATGCCGGAGAAGGAAATCACCGCATGGAACGGCAGCGCCAGCACGCCGGTCAGGTTATGCAGGTCGAGCAGGCTGCGCTGCAACTGCTTGCGCGGCCGGAAGGTGAAGAAATCGCGGAAGATGCGCACGTGCACGATCACGCCGGAGACGATCGCCGCCAGCATCGCCATCGCAGCCAGCCCCACCAGCCAGTAGCCGATGTTCCACACGCGCAGGTGCAGGTTGTAGTGCAGCGGGTAGAAGAAGGACGATGCCCCGAGCGTGCCGACTTCCGGCAGCAGAGCGCCGGTGCGCGGATCGGCCAGCCGGATCTGTCCGCCGGCCGCGGCATAGCGCACGCGGGCGATCATCACCGGCGTGCGCGCCTCGGGCAGCGTCACGGCCCATTCGCGCAGCGGCTTGCCGGCGGCCAGCGCCTCCACCGCACGCGGCACCACGGTGTCGATATCGATGCCGGGCGGCGCGGCCTCGATGCGCGTCGCCGGCATCATCCAGCGGTCGATCTCGCGGTCGAACACCGCGACCGACCCCATGAAAAAGGCCACCATCAGCACGCCGCCGAGCAGCACGCCGATCCAGGTATGCGCCCAGGTCATGGCCTGGCGCAGCCCGCCTTCGTGTGCCGCAGTCTTGTTCGCCGCGGCACGGTTATTGTTCTTGCGCACGGTCTTGCTCACGCCAGCCGCTCCCCGAGCCATTGCGCCACGCCGGCGCCGATGGCGGCGCCGGCCAACAGCACCAGCCATACGCGCCACAGCCGCCGCGTCACCAGCGCCCACAGTGACATCAGGGGAAACAGCAGGAAGGCCAGCATCGAAAACCAGAGCACCGCTTCGCTGCGCGGCAAACCGAGGCGCCAGCCGAGCACGGCACCGCCGGCAGTGATGCCCCAGGTGAAAGCGTAGCTGCCGGCCAGCGCGGCCAACGCGCGCACCGTCATCGCCAGCGCCGGACCGATGGCGCCGCGAGACGGCAAGGATGAGGGACTATCGTTCATTGGAATATCCTGCAGAACGCGGCCGGCGTGGCGGTGCGATTCGCGGCACCGCCATGCCGGCATCGCGCTTACATCTTCATGCGTACGGTGAACATCGCCGCGCGCGGCTGGCCATAGATGTTGCCTTCGCGCGGGTTGTTGATCCGCGCATAGTAGCTGCGGTCGAACAGGTTGGTCAGGTTCAGGTCGGCCGAGACATGCTTGTTGAAGTCATAACCGATCGCCGCATCGAAGGTCGCATAGCCGCCGCGGCGCAGCGTGACCGCGCCGATCGGTGCCGGGAACAGCGCGGTGTTCTGCACATGGCTGACCGCGGTCATGCCGCCGCCGATGCGCCAGCGCTTGAAGTCGCCGGGCAGGCGGTACTGCGTCCACAGCTTGAACAGGTGCTTGGGCGCGATCGCCGAGAATGCCGTGTTGAGCTGGCCGGTGCGGTCCTGCAGGTCGGTGGTGACGTTGAAGGTATAGCCGGCGTAGACGGTCCAGTTCGGCGTGATGCGGCCGCTGGCCTCCAGTTCGAAGCCCTGGCTCTTGGTCTCGCCCTGCGACACGTAGAACGGGTTGCTCGGGTTGGTGGTGTTGACGTAGTCGACCGTGGCGCGGCCGGTCTCGCGCACCTGGAACAGCGCCACCGAAGTGTTCAGCGCGCCTTCGAAGAACTCGCCCTTCACGCCCACTTCATACTGCTTGCCCTTGATCGGATCGACCAGGTTGCCGCTGGCGGTGAAATACTCGTCCTGCGGCTGGAAGATCTCGGCGTAGCTCGCGTAGGCCGACCAGTGCTCGGTGAAGTCGTAGATCAGCCCGGCGAACGGGGTGAACTTGGCGTTGATGTTGTCTTGCCTGGTCACGCTGGCGGTCGGCGTGTACTGGCGCGCATTGATGTCCCACCAGCTCAGGCGGCCGCCCAGCACCAGCGTCACCGGGTCCAGCAGCGAAAAGCGTGCGTCGCCGTAGACGCCATACTGCCGGGTCGCGGTGGTGGTGCCCGAGCCGTTGGGGGTGAAGACCGGCTTGGCGAAGTCGCTACGCGGGTTGAAGATGTTCACGACCTGCGTGAACGGCGTCGACGAGTACCGCGGGTCGCGCCGCTCAGAATCAGAGAAATTGAAGCCGACCAGCGCCTTGTGCCGGCGCCCGAACAGCGAGAACGGGCCGTTGGCATAGACATCGAAGCTGGTCTGCTCCTGCGTGTAGGTCTGCTTGGCAGCGAACAGCGTGGTGGTATTCACGCCCGGGATGACCGGCGAGTAGGCGTACGCCTGCTCGCGGTGCATCTGGTTGTTCAGGTAGCGCAGCGCGCCCTTGACCTGCCAGCCGCTGTCGAACTTGTGCTCCAGCTCGGCAAAGGCCGAGGTGGTATAGAAGTGGTCGCTGTTCCAGTCGGCACCGAGGTAGGTCGAGCGCGGCACGTCGAGCAGGCTCGCCTGGCGCGTGACCGGGTTGTAGTAGGCCGGCAGCGTCCACGGCTGGCGGCCCTCCGAATCCTGGTAGCTCGCGCCCACCGTCACCATGGTGCTGGGCGTGATGTCGTACTCGACCACGCCATAGAGAGCACCGGTGCGCATATTGGCCTTGTCGATGAACGAGTCCTTGTCCTGGAAGGCGCCGGTCAGGCGCGCGCGCAGCGTGCCGTCGGCATTCAGCGCGCCGCCCGCGTCGATCTCGGCGCGGTAGTTGTTCCACGACCCGACCGACAGCGCGCCCTGCACCTGCGTCTCGCGCGTGGGCTTCTTGCGCACCAGGTTGATCGCGCCGCCGGTCTTGCCGGCGCCGGACAGCAGCCCGGACGGGCCCTTCAGCACCTCGACGCGGTCGATCATCGACAGATCGGGCTGCACGGTGTTGCGCCAGTCATACTTGGTCGGCACGCCGTCCAGCAGGAAGGTGTCGATCTCCAGGCCGCGCGAATAGTAGATGGTGCGTTCCTGGTCGCGCTTTTCCACGAACACGCCGGTGGCCTGCGCCAGCGCGTCTTCCAGCGTCACCAGGTTCTGTTCCCTGATGCGCTCGCTGTTGACCACGGTCACCGATTGCGGGACTTCGCGCGCGGTCAGCGGCACTTTGCTGCCGGCCGTCGTCGGCGGGTTGACCGGATTCTCGCGCACGCCGTTGACCGTCACCGCCGGCAGCGCATGCTCCGACGGCTTGGCAGCACTGCCGGTAGCGGCAGCGGCCGTTGCCGGCGTCGTTCCCGTGGTGGCTTCCTGTCCAAAGGCCGATGCGCTGAAGACCAGGCCGACCGCGGCCGGGATCCAGCGCATGGCGGTGCGGCACGACGTTGCGGCCCCGTTCCGTGCTGCCCGCGCGCGTGCGTTCGCGCGTCTGTTGCTGTGTTTCATGCCCTTCTTGCTCCCCTGCTCTGTTGTTGAAAATGTTGGCCACAGGAACCGGCTCGCGGCCATGCGGTCGCCAGCCGGTCCTCGCATTGGTTTTCTTGTGTTCAGTGCGTGCCGGCGTGCGCCATCCGAGACGGACGGCTGCGCGCAGGCTCTGGCGCAGCGGCGCGCACGTTAGCCAGGCCCTGGCTTTCGCCGTTGCCCAGCACCGCCGCCGCGATCTCCTGCGCACGCACCGCCAGCACTGACAGCAAGGTGTCCGACAAGCCGTGCGTCGCTTCGCAGCAGCCCTGCAGGAACACGCCCGCCTGGCAGCCCGGCGCCATCTGCAGCCGGTAGTCGCGGTCGGCCTGGAAGCCCTTGGCGTCGTCCAGGTATGACGCCAGCGGCGCCAGCAGCGACTGGTGCAGCTCGCGCCGGTAGCCGGTGGCGAGGATCACCGCGTCATAGCGCTGCAGCTGGTGCGCGCCGTCGTCGCGGCGCGCGATGTCGAGCCGCACGCCGTCGGCATCGGCCTCGGCGTGGCGCGCCTCGCAGCCGGCCAGCAGGCGGTGGCGCACCTTGCCGGTGACCTTCTGCTGGTACAGCACTTCATAGATGGCTTCGATCAGGTCGGTATCGACCACCGCGTAGTTGGTGTTGCCGAATTCGCTCAGCAGCTGCTCGCGCTCGTTGGGCGCGCGCGAGAACAGGTAGTCGATATAGCGCGGGTTGAAGATCTCGTTGACGAACGGGCTGTCGTCGGCCGGCTTGAGCGCCGGCGCCCGGCTGACCAGGTCGACCTCGATATTGCCTTCGCGGCCGTGCAGGTCGAGGAAGATCTCGGCGGCGCTCTGCCCCGATCCGATCACCGCGACCCGGCGCACCGGCCCCGACTGCCCGAGCCGCTCCAGCGACTCCAGGTAGTTCGACGAATGGAACACGCGCGCATGTCCGCGCAGCGGCACGAAGGTGTCGGGGATGCTGGGCGCGCCGCCCACGCTGACCACCACGTTGCGCGCGCGGCGCACCGTCAGCGCGCCATCGGCCGCGCGCGAGGTCACGCGCAGGCACGCCAGGGCGCCATTGCCGCCATGGCCTCTATTCGCGCCGGCGGCCTCGGGCTCGACGGCAACCACTTCCTCGCCGTAGTGGCAGGTGTCGGCAAAGTCCGCCGCCACCCACGACAGGTAGTCGTTGAATTCGTAGCGGCTCGGGTAGAAGGTGCGGGTATTGATGAAATCCAGCAGCCGCTCGCGCTCGTGCAGGTAGTTGATGAAGGTATAGCGGCTAGCCGGGTTGCGCATCGTGACCAGGTCCTTCAGGAACGAGATCTGCATGCGGCTGTTGTCGAGCAGCATGTTGCCGTGCCAGACGAAGCCGGACTTCTTCTCGATAAAGCCGAAGCGGAACGGCGCCTGCCGCGGCAGCATCTCGCGCAGCGCCACGGCCAGCGCGAGGTTGGACGGGCCGAAGCCGATGCCGAGCAGGTCGAGCACGGGCGGTGCGCCGGTACCCACGGCACCCGGGCGGGCACCGTTCGCGGCGACGGTCGAAGCTGAGTAAAGCATTGGGGTCTCCTTTCGCGGCGGGTTCAGGCGGCAAGCGCGGCAAGTTCTGCGGGGGCTTGCGCCGGCGCGTCTTCCTTCGGCACCCACAGGCGCTCGCCGAAGAAGCGTTCGCGCAGCAGCATCACCAGCATGGCGCGCTTGTGCGGGAAGTCGAAGGCCTTGACCTTGGCGAACCCGGAACGGTCGAGGTTGCGGATCTGCTGCACGTGGTCGATGCGGGGTTCGCCGACGATGCGCTGCGTGCGCGGATCGTCGAGGAAGATGTAGTGCATCAGTGACGGCAGCCAGGCGCTGATATACGCCTTGCCGCGGATCTCGCCATCGCCGATCAGCACGTGCCAGCCGCGGTCGAAGTCGTCGGCGTCGTAGTACGGGCCGATGCGGTTTTCCCTGGCCCAGTACACTTCGAAATAGGCGAAGGGCTTGCCGTCCAGGCAGCCGATCAGCGGAATGGTGTGCGGGTCATCCAGCTGCGCCCGCAGGTAGCCGCGATGCTTGGCGAGATCGCCTTCTTCCTGCCAGAACACCGCCACGCGCGGGTCGTTCATCCAGCCGTGGAAGCACTGAAGATCGGCATCGAGATCCGCCACGCGCATCGAGAACACCTGGTCCAGCCAGGGGATATGGCGCGCGTAGACCTGGCCCGTCGGCTTGGGCGCGCGCAGCGGATGGCGCTTGCCTGCGCTCATGGCGTACTGCAGCGGGAAATCGCGGCCCGACGTGCCGGTGTGCCACAGCGCCGGCAGCTGCCACATCTGCTCGACGCGCGAGACCAGCTGGCCGCCGGCATCGCGTACGGCGCTGCCTTCGCGCAGCATGGCGGCGGCGAGGGCCTCGGGTACGTCCAGTGCAATCGCTTCGGCGGCGGGCGTGCGCGCCAGCGCCGCTTCGCAGGCGGCGAACGTGGCGGCGCGTGCCAGCGGGAGGTCTTGCGTGGAGCCGGCAAGCGCAAGGCGGGGCTGCACGTCCGGCGTGAACTGCCACGCCTGCAGCGGCGCGTCGTCCAGGCTGAGCTGCAGCGTGGCGCCTTCCCAGCGGCTATGCAAGGTGGCGGAGGATGCGTATGACCAGGGCTGGCCGGCGACGGCATGGGTCATCGAAGACGCGGTGCTTTGCATTTGAGCTGACTCCCTCTGAATGTTGGCGCGCGTCATGCGGCGGCCTGTTGTTCGTTGTGTTCGTTGTGTTCGTTGTTGCCGGGACCGGCGCCGGCGTTGGCGCTGTCGGCGCTGTCGGTGCGGATCACGCCGCTGTCGCAGCGGATCACGCGGTCGGCCACGTGGAAATAGCGGTCGTCGTGGCTGACCGCGACGATGGTCTTGCCGCTGCGCTTGAGTTCCGGCAGCAGCGATTCATAGAAGTAGGCGCGGAATACCGGGTCCTGGTCGGCGGCCCATTCGTCCAGCAGCAGCACCGGCCGTGCCTCGACATAGGCCGCCAGCAGCGCCAGCCGCTTGCGCTGGCCCTGCGACAGCTGCGTGGTCGACAGCAGGTCGTCGCGGATCGAGACCTTGTGGTCCATGTGCAGCCGCTTGAGGAAAGCACTGGCAACCGCGGCGTCGAACTTGCCGTCCGGGCCAACCAGCCGCGCAAACAGATGCGCGTTGGAGAACACGGTGGCGAAATGGCTGCGGTACCAGGGCAGTTGCGCCGCGCCTACCGTGGTGCCGCCCAGCGACACACTGCCGTCCGTGGGCTGGTACAGGCCCGCCAGCAGCTTCATCAGCGTCGATTTGCCGCTGCCGTTGCCGCCGACGATGAACACGGTCTCGCCGGCGGCCAGCGTCAGCGACACCGGGCCAAGCCGGAAGCCACGCTCGTCGCCCTGCCCCGGGTAGTCGTAGCGCACGTCCCGCAGCGCAAGCAGCGGCGTCCCAGGCGCCGGCGCCATGGCGGTGGCGTTGTCGCTGGCATGCAGCGCAAAGTCCTCGGTGTACGGCGCCAGCCGCAGCGTGTCGATCTTGCGCAGCGCGACGTTGCCGGTCATCAGGATCGGCAGCGTGCCGACCAGGTCGTTCAGCGGCATGCGCAGGAACATCAGCACCAGCACGAAGGCGGTGATGCGCTCGCGGGCAATGCCCAGCGCATCGCCGGCGATAAAGATCGCGCAGGCGAGCCCCAGGATCAGCGCCGCGGTGAACGACAGGCTCAGCACCCAGTAGCGGTCGGCACGGACTTCATGCGCGCGCGCAAACTCGGCGGCGGGCTCGAAGTCGCGCTGGTAGAAACTCTGCTTGCGCCAGGCGTTCAGCGCCAGCTCGTAGCGGCCATCGATGGCGCCCTGGTAGCCGGCGTAGAGGCGGTCGTCGGTGTCGCGCACGGCCTTCATCAGGCCGCGCATGCGCAGCACCCAGCGCTGCGCCAGCAGCACGCCGCCGCCCAGCACCACGGCGCCGAGCACGAACAGCTGCCACGACAGCCAGCCCAGGTACAACAGGCCGCCCACCACCAGCACGCCGTTGTAGAACACGAACGGCACGCGGTTGAAGGCCATGCCGATCGAGGCGATGTCCTTGGTCAGCGTGGCATAGACAGTCGGGCCGCCGATCGCTTCCAGGCGCTCGACGTCGGTATCGAGCACGCGCTTGAGCATGCGCATGCGCATGTCGTAGACCACGCGGTGGCCCAGCGCGGTCAGCAGCGCCTGCGAGCCGAAGCCGCAGCCGAACAAGACGGCCAGCAGGCCCAGCAGGATGCCGATGCGGCCAGCTTCAAGCGCAGCCGGCGCGGCAATCATGCGGTTGATCTCGGCGATCAGCGCGATGCCCGCGAGCGCGCTGCAGGTACCCGCGGCCAGCGCCAGCAACAGCAGGCCGCCAAAGCGGCGGCGCAATGACAGGAACAGGTTCACAGGGTCTCCAGCAGGTCGTTCATGAAGGCCAGGTCGGCGTCGGCATCGCGCCGCCCGGTCCGGTCGATCGCCGCGGCCATGTCGCGCAGCAGCGGCGCCGCGAACAGCGCCGGCAGCGCCAGTTCGCATGCCATCTGCTCACGGATGCGGGTCTGCAACCGCACCAGCAGCAGCGAATGGCCGCCCAGCAGGAAGAAGTCGTCGTCGGCGCCGGCCTCGGCCACGCCCAGCACCGCGCACCACAGCGCGGCGAGCGCGTGCTCGGTCGGCGTCGACGGCGCTGCCGCGGCGCGCGGCGCGGCCGGTTCCGGCAGCGCCTGGCGGTCGACCTTGCCGTTGGCGTTAAGCGGCAGCGCGTCGAGGCGCGTCAGGCTGGACGGCACCATGTAGCCGGGCAGCTGCTCGCGCAGGCGTGCCAGGATGGCGTCGTCGGACGCTTCGGCATCGGCCGCGTAGTAGGCACAAAGCCGCGCCATGCCGTCCGGGCCGGGGCGTGCCACGCACACGGCGTGCCGCACGCCTCGGCAGGCGGCCAGCACCGCCTCGACCTCGCCCGGCTCGACGCGGAAGCCGCGCACCTTGACCTGGTGGTCGCGCCGGCCGAGGAACTCGACGATGCCGTCTGCACGCTTGCGTGCCAGGTCGCCGGTCCGGTAGAGCCGGTCACCCGCCATGGCGCCGGGCGTGCCTTGGGGGAACGGGTTGGGCACGAAGGCCGCGGCGGTGCGCGACGGGTCGGCGGCATAGCCGCGCGCCAGGCCGGCACCACCGATATAGAGCTCGCCGGCCACGCCCGCGGGCACCGGCTCCATGCGCGCGTCCAGCACGTAAAGCTGGTTGTTGGCGATGGGATGTCCGACCGGCGCCAGCGCCCACGCGGGCATGCCTTCGCCCTCGCCCGCCAGCGCATGCGCTGCGGACCAGACCGTGGTCTCGGTCGGGCCATAGACGTTGCAGACTTCGGCGCCACGCGCCAGCAGCGCCGTCGCCAGCTCGCGCCCCAGCGCTTCGCCGCCGCACAGCACGCGCAGGCCCTGCCATGCCGGCGTGGCCTGCGTGACCAGCATCTGCCAGGTGGCCGGCGTGGCCTGCATCACGGTGATGCCGTGGGTAGACATCAGCGCCGCCAGCCGCGCCGGATCGCGCGCATCGTCGCGCGTGGCGATCACCACGCGCGCGCCGCCGGCCAGCGGCAGGAACAGTTCCAGCCCCGCGATATCGAAGCCCAGCGTGGTCACCGCCAGCAGGCGGTCGTTGCCGTCCATCGGCACCACCGGCGTCATCGCGCGCAGGAAGTTGGCGAAGGCCGCGCGCGAGATCTGCACGCCCTTGGGCGTGCCGGTCGAGCCGGAGGTGTAGAGCGTGTAGGCGAGCTGCGCCGGATGGCAGTCCACCGCGGGGACGGTCGCGGGCGCGGCATGCCACGGCGGCAACGGCGACGCCTGGCCGTCGACCAGCACCACGCCGCCGCTGTCGCCCAGCGCGGCACGCGTGATTGATGCCGCGAGGATCAGGCGCGGCCTGGCGTGGCGCAGGATGTGGGCGTTGCGCGCGGGCGGGTGGTGCGCGTCGATCGGCAGGTAGGCGGCGCCTGCCTTGAGGATGCCCAGCAGCACCGCCACCAATTCCGGCGTGCGTGGCAGGCAGACGCCTACCAGCGTGTCGGTAGCCACCTGCTGCCCGGCCAGCCAGTGCGCGATGCGGCTGGCACTGGCTTCCAATTCCGCGTACGTCAGGCTGGCACTGCCGTCGGTGATGGCAATGGCGTCCGGCGTAGCCGCGGCGGCGCATGCGATGCGGGCCACCACGTCGTCTTCGGCGTCGAGGGCCAGGCCGGTGTCGTTGGCACTGGCCAGCGTCGTGGCGCGCTCGCTTGCGTCCATCAGCGGCAGCGCGTCGAGCGGCACGTCGGGCGATGCCAGCATCGCGCCGAGCAGTTGCTCATAGTGCCGGGCCATGCGTTGCGCAGTCGCTTCGGCAAACAGCGCGGCATCGTATTCGAGCGTGGCCGCCACGCGCTCCGCGCTGGCCTGCACGTCGAGCGTGACGTCGAACTTGGCGCTGTCGTCGGGCACCTGCAGTGCGCTCGCCTGCAGGCCGGGCAGCGCAAACGACGCGGCTTCGCCCATCTGCAGGTTGAACATCGCCTGGAATACCGGCGTGCGGCTGGGGTCGCGCGCCGGCGCGAGCTTGTCGACCAGCAGTTCGAACGGCAGGTCGGCATGGTCGAGCGCGGCGCGGGCGTCGTCGCGCACCTGCTGGCACAGCGCGCGGCCGGTCAGGCCCGGCGCCAGCCGTGCGCGATAGACCTGGGTGTTGATGAAGCAGCCAACCAGGTCGTCGAGTTCTTCATGGGTGCGCGCGGCGTTGGGCACGCCGACCGCGAAATCGGACTGGCCGCTGTAGCGCGCCAGCAGCGCCTGCCAGGCCGCCAGCAGCACGGCGAACGGCGTGGTGCGGCCGCCGCCGGCGTCGCTGCAGTAGTCGCGCAGCGCGGCCACGACGCCGTCGGACAACGTCCAGCGGATGCGCCCGCCCTGGCCCGCCGGGCGCGCCGGACGCGGCGCGTCGAGCGGCAGTTCCAGCGCGGGAATTCCGGTGCCAAGGCGCTGCGCGAAACGCGCCAGCGCGCTGTCGAGGGCAGGTCCCGCCAGCCGTTCGCGCTGCCATGCGGCGTAGTCGGCGTACTGCACCGGCAGCGGTGTCCAGTCCGGGTTGGTGCCATCCAGCGCGGCGCCATAAGCGCGTGCCAGGTCGCGCGCCAGGATCGGGTTGGACCAGCCATCGGAAACTATGTGGTGCATGGCCAGCACCAGCACGTGGGCACCGTCGTCCAGCCGGGCCACGGTGACCTGGATTGGCGCGGCGGCGTGCAGGTCGAACACGCGCGCGGCTTCGCAGCGAAGCAGCGCATCGACCTCGCCAGCCGGCAGGTCGACCCATTGCACGGGAGGCGCCGCATCGCCGACCAGCTGGCAGGGCTCGCCGTCGCCGGCCGAGAAACGGGTACGCAGCACTGCGTGGCGCGACGTCACCAGCGCCAGCGCCCGCTCCAGCGCCGGTGCCGACAGCGGCCCCTGCAGGCGCCACGCGCGCACCAGGTTATAGGCGGTGCTGTCCGGCGCGTAACGCTGCAGGAACCACAGCCGCTGCTGGGCGAAGGAGAGCGGCGCCGGGCCGTGCGCGGCGCGCGCGCGGATCGTCAAATCGGGCTGCGTCATCGGGTCTTCTCCGGAGCGGCGATGCGGGCGTTGCTGGCCTGCCTGCCTCGGCCCACGCGGGCCCGCCTTGGACCAGGCATGGCCGCAAGCGCTTCGCCGCCGCGCAGATGCCTCCGCCGGCTTTGAGGAAAGCGCCCGGGTTCGGGATTGTCTTTACAAATGCAATTGCGAATATACCCGATAATCATTCTCATCTTCAACTATAAAGATGGCGTTGAATACACAAAAACAACGCCGTTCAGGGTTGTCTCTCTTGTCTGCTTTGCTACCGCTACCGTTGTTGCTTGAACTGTTTCCAGGCCCTCTGCGCCAATACGCCGAAGCCGTGGTGGCCGGTCCTTCCGCGCCCGCGGACATCTCCGTCGCCATGCTCGGCCCGACGCCGGCAAACCCCTTGTCCTGGGCGCTGCAGGCCAGCGCCGCGCACCACGGCAGCGACGATGCGCGCGTGACCGGCTCGGTCTGGGCGCGGCATGGTTTCTCGTCGCTGCTGCCCGGCGTGGTGGCCGCCGCCGCGCTGGCGCACCACGTGCTGCCGCTGCGCGACGCCGCGATCCGGCCCGATGGGCACGGCCGCGCAGTGACGCTGTTGTTGCCACATGGCGGCGAGGCACTGCACGGCGCCCCGCCGCAGCAGCGCTACGGCGCGCTGCTGGATGACCTGCTGGTGCCGCTGGTGCAGGCGCTGGCTTCGGCCAGCGGCGCGTCGCCGCGGCTGCTGTGGGCCAATGCCGGTGCCGTTGTCGCCGAGGTGTTCCGCCATGCGCCCGCCCTGCTCCGGCCGGGCCTGCCTGCCACCGGGGCCACGCTGGCGCAGGATGCCGCGTGGCTGATGGACACCCGCACCCGCCCCGACGGCCGCGACAACCCGCTGCATGCGCCGATGCGCGCGTACCGCGTGACCCGCGACGGCACCACCACCACGCTGTGGCTGCGCCGGCTGTGCTGCCTGCGCTACCGGGTGCACGGCTTCCCGTTGTGCGGCGACTGCCCGCGCCAGTTGCTGCGCTGAGGCCATCGCCCCCTGCCACGCCACCTGCACCACCTGCACCACCTGCACCACCTGCACCACCTGCGCCACCTGCGCCACCTACGCCGCCAGCGCACTGGCGCGGCCCTCGCTGCCGCCGGCGATGCGTGCCGGCAGCTCGGCCAGCGTGGCATCGGCCAGTGCCGGCAGGGCCAGCAACAGCGCCATGCATTGCCCTGCGAGGTCCTGCGCGGCGGGGTGGCCGAGCGCAGCCGTGTCGTATTCCACGCGCAGCGTCAGCGTTTCGCGCGGGATCACGATGGCGGTCACGGGGTAGCTCATCTGGCCCCGGTTGTCGACGTCGCTGAAGCGCAGCGCGCCGCGCTCGGTTTCGCGCAGCGTGCTGTCGACCGGGTAGTTCTCGTAGATCAGCATGGTGTCGAACGGCGCCTGCGCCGTGTCGTCGCTGCCTGCGGCCCAGGATTGCAGCCACGCCGGCGGCGCGTGCTCGGTCTCGCGCAAGGCCAGGTTGTCGGCCTGCAGCGCCGGCAGCCAGTCGGCGACGCGCAGCGTGTCGGGCAAGTCCTGCACCAGCGGCAGCGTGCTGGCCAGCAGGCCCATGATGGCTTCGATGCCGGACAGTTCCGCCGAGCGTCCCGAACCCACCACTGCCATGCCGACAGTGCGGGCGCCGGTTGCCTGGCGCAGCGCCAGCAGCCAGGCGGCCTGCACCAGCGTGTTGACGGTGACGAGCTGGCGGCTGGCGAAGGCGGCCAGCGTGCGCAGCGCGTCGGCCGGCACCACGTGCTCGACGGCACCCATGCACTGGCCCCGCTGGCCGCGCTGCGCGGGCGCGATATCGCGGGTGATCCGCACCGGCTGCCGTTGCAGCGGCGCCAGCCGCGTTTCCCAGTGCTCCTCCGCGCCGGGCTGCGCCTGCTGCCACGCCACGTAGCGGCGCAGCGATGAAGCCGCCTGCGCAGGCTGTTCACCGTCGTAGCCGCGCAGCACTTCACCCAGCAGCCGCGACATGCTCCAGCCATCCAGCAGCAGGTGGTGCCAGGTCCAGAGGAAGCGCCACGCGTCGTCGGCGATGCGCACCAGCGTCAGCCGCATCAGCGGTGCGCGCCCAGGGTCGAAGGGTCGGCGGAATTCCGCCTCGCACAGCCCCTGCCATTCCGTATCCTCGGCGGCGGACCGGGGCCGGCTGCCGCGCGCGCGCCAGTCGTGGCGGGTGACCGGAAGTTGCGCCTGGACGGGCACCACCAGCAGAGGCTCGGCTCCGTCGGGCGCTTGCAGCCAGGCCACGCGCGCGCGCAGAACCGGATGGCGCTGCATCGCCGCCTGCCATGCCGCGACCATGCGCTCGACATCGAGCCCATCCATGGTCGCCTGCACCTGCACCATGTATGCCGGGGAGCCCGGATGGCGGGCGCCATGGCACACCATACCGCGCTGCATCGGCGTCGGCCGCCAGATGTCCTCGATCTCCTCCGCGGGCACCGCCAGCGCGTCCAGCTGCGCTTGCGACAAGCCGCTGGCCGGCACATCCGACGGCGTCAGCCGCGTGGCGGTTTGCGCCACGCAATGCGACACCACCTCGCGCAAGGCCTGGGCGATGCGCGCCAGCAGCGCGTCGATGGTGGCCTCGCGGAACTGGCCGCCGCGATACGTGCAGCGGAATTGCAGGCAGCCATGCTGGACCCGGCCATCGAAGGCCAGCGGTGCCGGCAACGGGATTTCGGCGGACACGCCGCTGCCGGTGTCCTCCGCCGCCGCCCGCCAGTCGCCCGCCCCGGCACGCAAGCTGCCGTCGAACTGGCCCAGGTAGTTGAACAGCACCTGTGGCGCGGCTACGGCGGACCCGAGCACGCCGTAGCCCAGTCCTTGCCGCGGCACCGCGCGCAGGGCTTCCTTGACGCCCGCGATAGTGTCGCCAAGGTCATCGACGCTGGCCAGGCGCACCGGCCAGATGCTGGTGAACCACCCGACCGTGCGGCTGAGATCGAGCGCGGTGCCCGCCGCTTCGGCTTCGCGCCCGTGGCCCTCGACATGGATGCGGATCTCGTCGCGGCCGGTGAAGGCGCACAGCGCGCGCGCGAAACCCGCCAGCAACAGGTCGTTGACGCCGGTGCGGTAGGCAGCGTGGGCGCGCCGCAGCAAGGCGCCAGTGGTGGCCGCGTCGAGCGCGAAGCTCGCCGTGCGGGCGCCATCGGTGCGAGGCTGCGACGCCTCGGGGGCATCGGCCGGCAGGGCAAGATCGCCCTCTGCCACCGTGTGCCAGTAAGCGCCTTCGCCGGCAAACACCGCGCGCGCCGGGCCGGCCAGCGTGCGGCTCCATGCGGCATAGCTGGCGGCGACCGCAGCCAGCGCCGGTGCCTGCCCGGCCAGCCGCGCCGCGTATGCCGCCTGCAGGTCTTCCAGCACGATGCGCCACGACACGCCGTCCACCACAAGGTGATGGCAGACCAGCAACAATCGCTCGCTGCCGTCGGCAATGCGCAGTTGCAATGCGCGCAGCAGCGGGCCGTGCTCGATATCCAGCTTTCCCTGCTCGGCGTCGCAGGCAGCGGTGATCGCCGCCGCGTCGGGCGCGTCGGCCGTCGTCAGCACGAACGCATCGGCAGCCTCCGCAACGGCCTGCTGGCGCCAGCCATCTTCGCCATGGCTGAAGCGCAAGCGCAGCGCCGCGTGATGGCCGGCCACGTCTGCCAGCGCGGCGCGCAACGCCGCCGTATCGATGGCCGACTGCGACTGCAGCAGTACCGACTGGTTGAAGCGGTTGCGCGCGGCCGCGGCCAGCGGCTGGGCGAGGAACGCGCGCTGCACCGGCGTCAGCGGCGCCGCGCCGTGTTCCGCGGCGTCATTGGCGGCCTCCCCCTCCGCCACATCCACGCGCTGCGCCACCCGCGCCAGCGCCGCCACGGTCTGGTGCTCGAACACCTGGCGCGGGGTCAGCCGCCAGCCCTGCAGCCGGGCGCGCGCGACGATCTGCAGGCTCAGGATCGAGTCGCCGCCGAGCGCGAAGAAGTTGTCGTGCAAGCCAACCTGCGCGATGCCGAGCACGTCCGCCCAGACCGCCGCCAGCATCCGCTCGGGCGCCGACACCGGCGCTGCGTAGGCGGCTTCGGCCTGCCACTGCGGCTCGGGCAGCGCGCGCCGGTCGAGCTTGCCGTTGGGGGTGACCGGCAGGCTGTCGAGGCGCAGCACCGCGGCCGGCACCATGTAGTCGGGCAAGGCCGCGGCAAGCGCGCTGCGCAGCGCTTCGGCCTGCACCGTGGCGGGCGCGGCCACGTAGCCGACCAGCCGGGTGCCGGCCGGCGTCTCGTGCGGCAGCACCACCGCCTGGCGCACGTCGGGCTGGGCCAGCAGGTGTGCCTCGATCTCGCCCAGCTCGATGCGGAAGCCGCGGATCTTGACCTGGTGGTCCTGCCGGCCGAGATACTCGATGCAGCCATCGGGGCGCCAGCGCACCAGGTCGCCGGTGCGGTACAGGCGCGCCCCGGGCGTGCCGAAGGGATCCGGAATGAAGCGGTCGGCGGTCATGCCGGCGCGGCCGAGGTAGCCGCGCGCCAGCCCTTCGCCGCCGAGGTAGAGCTCGCCGGGCACGCCAACGGGCACCGGCTCGAGCCGGCTGTCCAGCACGTGCGCGCTGCGCATGCCGACCGGCCGGCCGATCGGCGCATAGGCCCCGGTCACCTGCGCGGCGGCTTCGTCCGCCGCGGCCTTCCACACCAGCGGCGTCACCACGGTCTCGGTCGGGCCATAGCCGTTGATGATGTGCTGCGGCCGCAGCGCCTGCGTCAGCCGCTCCACGCCGGCGCGCGGCATGGCCTCGCCGCCGAAGGAATAGAGCCACAGCGGCGGCGGGTTGCCCTGCGACTCGGCCCACGCGGCCAGCTGGTGCAGGTAGCGCGGCGGAAACCCCGCATGCGTGACCGCGTGGCGACGCAGCGCGGCGTAGGTCTGCTCGACGCTCCACAGTGTGTCGTCGCGCAGCACGATGCTGGCCCCGCTGGCGAGGGGCACCATCCAGCGCTCATGCGCGCCATCGAAGCTGAACGACAGGAAATGGAGCTCGCGGCTGGCCGCCGTGATGTCGTAGCACGCCGCGGTGGCCACCACATGCATTGCCAGCGGACCGTGAGCCACGGCCACGCCCTTGGGCCGGCCGGTCGAGCCGGAGGTGTAGATCACGTAGGCCAGCTGCCCGGGATGGATGGGAACGCCGGGGTCATGAGCAGGCCAGTTGGCGTCGTTGCCATCATCCGCCACCAGCACCGGCAGGCCGGGCATCACCGGAAAGGCGTCGCGCAGCGCGCGCTCGGTCAGCAGCAGTTGCGGCGCAGCATCTTCCTGCATGTCGAGCAGGCGCCGTGCCGGATAGGCGGGATCGAACGGCACGAAGCAGGCGCCGGCCTTGAGCACCGCCATCAGCGCCACCAGCATGCGCGGCGAACGGTTCAGCGCCACGCCGACGCGGCACTCGGCGCCGATGCCTTGCGCGACCAGCCGGTGCGCCAGCCGGTTGGCCTGGCGTTCAAGCTCGCCATGGGTCAGGATGTCGTCGCCATACAGCACCGCCGGTGCAGCCGGCGCGCGGCGCGCGTGCGCGGCCACCTGCGCATGTACAGCCACGAACGGCGTTGCCGGACAGTCGGGCTGGCTCCATCGTGCCAGTGCGGCGCGCTCGGCGTCGGCGAGCAGCACCGCGGTGCCGGGCGTGGTCGCCGGATCGGCCGCGAAGGCCTGCAGCAAGCGCACATAATGCCCCGCCATGCGCGCCACGGTGGCGGCATCGAACAGGTCGGCCGCGTAGGCAATGCGGCCGCACAGGCTGCCATCGGCCAGTTCGGCCGTGGCCAGGCTCAGCTCGAAGCGCGCGGTGGTGACCGGCAGCTCCAGCGACGTGACGCGCAGCCCCGCCAGTTGCGGCAGAGCCGCGGCGCTGGCGGTGCGATGGTCGAAGGTGACGTTGAACAGCGCCGGCTGGCCAAGGCTGCGGTCGGGCTGCAGCGCCTCGACCAGCAGGTCGAACGGCAGCGACTGGTGCTCCTGGTCCGCGGCGGCCTGCGTGGCGAGCCGCGCCAGCAGGTCGGCGAACGGCTGCTCCGGATCGATCTCTGCCCGCATCACCTGCATGTTGACGAAGCAGCCGATCAGCGCCTCGGTCTCGCTGCGCTGGCGGTTGGCCACCGGCACGCCGATGCGCAGGTCGGACTGGCCGGTATGGCGGCCCAGCAGCACCGCCCAGGCGGCCAGCAGCGCCATGTTCAGCGTTGCATGGCGCGTGGCGGCAAGCGCGCGCAACGCTTCCGCCAAACCGGCGGGGATGGCGAACACATGCTCCGCGCCCTCGCCGCTGCGCGCGGCGCGGCGCGGGCGGTCGGCTGGCAGGTCGAGCGCGGCGCCCGCGTCGTCTCCCAGCCGTGCGCGCCAGTAGCCGAGCTGGCGCTGGGCCTCGCCGGCTTCCATCCAGTGGCGCTGCCAGACGGCATAGTCGGCGTACTGGACCGGCAACGGCGCAAGCTGCGCCCGCGTGCCGCTGGATTCAGCCGCGTAGCAGGCGGCCAGTTCGGCAACAAGGCGGACTATCGATGCACCGTCTGCGACGATGTGGTGCAGCACTACCACGAGCACGTGCGACTGCGCGCTCTCGCGGATCAGCGCGACGCGCCACAGCGGCCCGGCGGCGAGATCGAACGGTTCATGGACCGCGCGCGCGATGGCCGCGTCGAGGCCGTCCGAGTCGGCGTCCATGACGGCAAAGGCCGGCGGCAGGTCGTCATGCATGTGCTGGCAGGCGACGCCGGCAGCATCGGTCGGATAGGTGGTGCGCAGCACTTCATGGCGCGCGCCGATCTGCGCGAACGCGCGGCGCAGCGCCGCGGTGTCGAGCGAACCCTCGAGCCGGTACACGCCCGGCATGTGATAGGCGGTGCTGGCAGGCTCCAGCTGCTGCAGGAACCACAGGCGCTGCTGCGCATACGACAGCGGCAGCGCGCCAGCGCGCGGCGCTGGCACGATGGGCAACGTGGCAAACGCCACGCCTTTGCCGTGCAGCGCGGCCAGGAAGGCGGCGCGTTGCGCCGGCTCCAGCCGGGCAAAACGCGCGGCGACTTGTGCGTGCGCGGTACTGAATGCGTCTGACATGGGGGCGGGATCGGTCAATGGATTTCAGGGAGCGCTTATGCCACCATCGCGGCCTGCGAATGCGGTACGGCAGCGGCCAGTGCCGTGTGCGCCAGCGTGTCGAGGTCATTGTCCGCAGCTTCCTGCCTGACGGCAGCAGCCAGCGCATGCGCGGTCGGATGGTCGAACACCACGCCAGGCGCGATCTCCACCCGCAGCCGGCGGCGCAGCCGCGCAACCAGCTTGATCACCAGCAGCGAATGGCCGCCGAGGGCGAAGAAGTCGGCATGCGGGTCGACATCGCTCTGTTCCAGCAGCTCGGCCATCAACGCGCACACCAGGGCTTCCACTGCGTCGGCCGCGGGCACCGCGGCCACGGCTGGCGCCTTGTCGGCGGGAGCCAGTTCGCGCAGCGCGACGCGGTCCGTCTTGCCGTTGGGCAGGCGCGGCAGCACCGCCAGTGGAACGAAGCGCGCCGGCACCATCGCGTCGGGCAGCATCGCGGCCAGCGTGTGGCGCAGCGCGGCGGCGTCGATGGCACTGCCGGCTGCAGGCACGAGGAAGGCACACAGCACAGCCTCGCCGCCGGGTCCCGCCACCGCGCACACCGCTGCCTGCGCGACCGCTGGCTGGGCCAGCAGCGCGGCTTCGACTTCCGCGGGCTCGACGCGGATGCCGCGGACCTTGACCTGCTGGTCGGCGCGGCCCAGCAGCTGCAAACCGGCGGGCGTGGCGCGCGCGAGATCGCCGGTGCGGTACAAGCGCTCGCCGGCGGCGAAGGGATCGTCGACGAACGCCGCCGCATCGAGGTCCGCCCGGCCGAGGTAGCCGCGCGCGAGTTGCGGGCCGCCGACGTAAAGCTGCCCGGCCACGCCGGCCGGCACCGGCCGCAGCGCGTCGTCCAGCAGGCGCACGCGGGTCGCACCCAGCGCGCGGCTCAGCGGCGCCGTGCCGGCGGGCCACGCCGGCATGTCCGCGCCTAGCGCGTGCACCATCACGCCGATGGTGGTTTCGGTGGGGCCATAGTGGTTGAAGATGCGGCACGCGGGCGCATGGCGGCGCAACGTATCGACCAGGCTGGCCGGCAATGGCTCGCCGCCCAGGATGACGGTGGCCGGTACCGCGGGCGCTTCCGCTTCCAGCAGCGCCGCCAGGTGCGACGGCACGATCTTGATGGCATCGACCGCGCGGCCGCGCAAGTAGCGCGCGAAGGCCGCGGGGTGGGCCATGTCGTCATCGCCGGCCACGACCAGGCAGCCGCCCTGCCACAGGGCGGCAAACAGCGTGGTGTTGCCGAGGTCGGCGGCCACCGATGAGGTCAGCCCGAAGCGTTGGCACGACGACAGCGACAGTGCGTCGCAAACCGCCGCGGTGTAGTGGCTGACCTGCGCGTGGCCGATCACCACGCCCTTGGGTTCGCCGGTGGAGCCGGAGGTGAACAGGACGTAGGCGGCGGCGTCGGGCGCGACGGTTGCCGAATCCTCCGCTGCTGACGCGACGGAAGCGAGCAAGGCATCGGCAGCGACCACGGTGCCGTCGCCAGGCGATGCCTGCTGCGCGATCGTCAGCACCGGCGCGGCCTGCGCCAGCACGCTGCGGCGCCGCGCCTGCGGCCAGGCCGGGTCGAGCGGCACGTAGGCACCCCCTGCGGCCCATACCGCGAGCAGGCAGGCCACCAGCGCGCCGCTGCGCGGCAATGCCAGGGCCACGCGCGTGCCGGGGCCGACTCCAAGCCCGCGCAGCCGTTGCGCCGCCGCATGCACCGTGCGCTGCAGGCCGGCATAGTCGAGTACGAGATCGGCGGCATCCAGCGCAGGCGCCGCCGGCGTATTGCGTGCATGCGTTGCGATGCGGTTCAGCAGCGAGTCGTCCGCCGCGACCGGTTTGTCGCCGGTCCAGCATTGCGGCACGCGCAAGGTATCGTCCGCCGGCCACCACAGCGACGACAGCGGCGCATCCAGTGCGGCCGGCAGCGCGCCGATCAGCGCAGCGAGATGAGACAGCAGCCACGGCCCCACGCGCGGATGCAGCGTGCCGGCCGACGCGTGCAGCGCCAGCGCGGCCATGCCCTGCCCGTCGTCCAGTGCCTCGCACACCAGGTCGAAACCGGGCCACGCGGGGCTGGCCAGCGCAATCCCGCCGGCGGGCAACGGCGATACCGCAAACCCGATGCGCGGGCCGGCATCGCCAGGCAGCCACGCTTCCTGCCACGCGGCGTGGCCGTCCAGCGCCGGCAGCCACGCCTGCCAGTGGTGGCGCAGGCTGGCTTCGTCATCCCATTGCACGCCAAGCGGCAGCGCCTTGACGAATACGCCGGCGGTGCCGGCCATCACGTCGTAGTCGCGGCGGCAGTCGTGCAGCCACGTGGCGCTGAATGCCGGCTGCGCGCACAGGCGCGCCAGCAGGGTCCACCACGCGGCCTGCAGCACGCGCTCGGGCGTGGTGCCGAGCTGGCGCGCGGTGACGTCCAGCGCCTGGCGATGCGCGGCGTGCAGCGTGTGGCGCCAGCTGTCGGCGGTGGTGGCGGAAGCTGCAGCGAGCGCGTCGGGCAGGCGCAGCGGCGCGGGCAGGCTGGCCGCCTGTGCCTGCCAGTAGCCGCGGCCGGCGTTGCCGGTGCCGTCCTCGCCCAGGCGCGCGCCTTCCTGCCAGTCGGCATATTGGGCGTATTGCAGCGGCGGCTCGGCGTCGTCCGCGGCCGGGGCCGGGGTGTCCAGCGCGGCGCGTACAGCTTCGGCGAAGCGCAGCGCGCTGTTGCGGTCTGCCGCCAGCGGGCTGGCCAGCAGCCACAGTGTGGCACCGCCGCTGGCCAGCGGGCACAGGCAGGCGCGCAGCACATCGCCCTGCGCCGGATCGAGCGCAGGCAGCGCCGGCGCATCGCCGTCCGCGACGATGGTTGTGGCCGCGACGTTGCCGTTTTGCGTCACACATGCCACCAGCTGGCTGCCATCATCGATGTAAGCCATGCGCAGCACGTCGTGGCGTTCGCGCAGCACGGCCAGCGCGGCGTCTACGGCGGCAGGCTCGGGCTGGCAACGCAACAGGATGCGCACCACATGCGCGTGCGGCGCCGGCGCGCTGCGCCATTGCTGCCAGGCGGCCTGTTGTTCGGGGGTCGGGCTCCAGGTGTCGTGCATCTCAGGCATCGGCGTTCTCCTGCGGAAGGACGGGAGCGAGCCGGGCGTCCAGCTGCTTGCGGTCGAACATGTCGCCCATCGCCACCACGATCTTGCGCGGGCCTTCATACGGATCGCGCGCATGCGCGGCCAGCATGTTGTCGAGCATCACCACGTCGCCGCGCTGCCAGTCGAAGCGCACGGCGCAGGCCTCATACAGCTCGCCGATCAGCGCCATGGCCTCGTCGGGAATCGGCGTGCCGTCGCCGAACATCACGTGGCGCGGCATGCGTTCCAGGCCGGCCATCTCGAGCAGGTCTTCGCGCACGTCGGCCTCCAGGCACGAGACGTGGTGCAGCTGCACCTGGTTGAAGAAGCTGCGCTCGCCCGTCACCGGGTGGCTGACGATGGCCGGGCATACGGTGCGGGTCTGCAGCACGTCGCCGTCCAGCCAGCGGCAGTCGATGCCGGCGGCGCGGCAGCGCGCCTCGACTTCGGCGCGGTCGTCGGTCTTGTAGAAATCGCGCCAGTCCACATCCAGCCGCGGCGTGAAGGTGCGCACGTACATCAGCTGCTTGCGGGCGAATTCCTCGGCCAGCGCGGGCGGCAGGCGGCGCAGCAGCTCGCGGCAGTCGACGATCGGCGTGGCGCCGCCCACGGCCGAGGGCAGCTCGCAGAAGAACCACTGCTTGCGCGGCCAGCGCTCCAGGTGCGCGCTTTCGTTGTGGTACAGGATCATCTGGCGCTCGGGGTAAGGCGTTGAGCGGTAGGTGTTGCGCCCGCCCTCCTTCTTGGGCAGGTCGCCGTAGCTGCCGTACAGGCCGGGATGCATGGCCTCGGCAAAGGCTTCAAAGGCCTGCGGGTTGGGCAGGTCGAAGCCGCGGAAGACGATGCCGGCGTGCCGGTGCAGCGTCGCGGCGACCAGCTCGCGCGAGCGCGCGGCCCAAGCCACCGGGTCCAGGCCTGGCACCGCCGGCTCGATCACGATGGGGAAGACTTCGCCGGCGCGCAGCGGGCGCAGCCGCACCTGGCTGGCCGGGTCGGTTGCGGCAGCCTGCGGCGCCACGGCGGCCGCGGGAGCAGCGGCGGCCGTGCGTGGCCTCGCCAGCGACTTGAGCTGGTCGAGCTTGGCCGCCATGCGTTGGCTGGTTTCCATGGTTCGGGACTCCTCGGGTTTCGGTTGGGGCGGGCGCGTGGCGCCCGTGACGGGTGCGGCGGCGCGGTCGGCGGGCTGGTCCGGCGCACGCAGCAGCGCTGCCAGCGTGGCCTGCCATTCGGCGGCGAAGCGCGCCACGGTGGCGGATTCGAACAGCGCGCTGGCAAAGACCCAGTCGCCGCGCAGCGGCGCCGCTTCCTGTCCACTCTCGGGTTCCAGGAACAGCGCCATGTCGAACTTGGACGTACGTTCGACCGGCGGCAGCATCTCGGCCTCCACGCCGGGCATGCCGAACTGCCCTGCCGGGGTGTTCTGCAGCACGAACAGCGCCTGCACCAGGGGGTTTCGGCTACGGTCGCGCGGCACGCCGGCCGCCTCGACGATGCGGTCGAACGGCAGGCCGTCATGCTCGAAGGCGGCCAGCACGTCGCGCCGGCACGCTGCCAGCACGTCGCGGAAGCTGGCGCCGGCGATGCGGCGCGAGCGCAGCGGCAGCACGTTGACAAAGAAGCCGATCAGCGGCTCGATCGCGGCTTCGTGCCGTCCGGCGACGTCGGTGCCGAGCACCAGGTCGTCCATGCCGGTCGCGCGGTGCAGCCAGCACTGGAAGCTGGCCAACAGCACGATGAATGGCGTGACCTGCTCGGCCCGCGCCAGCGCATGCACCTGTCCCATGCGTTCGCCGTCGATCCGCAGCGCCACGGCGTCGCCTTCCATGCGCGCCACCGGCGGGCGCGCACGGTCGGCCGGCAACGCCAGCGCCGCCGGTGCGCCGGCAAGCGCGCCGCGCCAGTAGTTTGCGAGCCGCTCCAGCGTGGCGCCGCGCAGCCAGTCGCGCTGCCACGCGGCATAGTCGGCGTATTGCAGCGCCAGCGGCGGCAGCGGCGCGACCTGCTGCGGCGCCAGCGCGTGCCGGTAGCCGTGGGTGATCTCGTTGACCAGCAGGCCGACCGACCAGCCATCCGACACCAGGTGGTGCATGGCGACCAGCAGCACGTGCTCATGCGGCGCGCAGCGCAGCAGCGTGGTGCGCCACAGCGGCGCGTGGCCGAGGTCGAACGGGCGCGATGCGTGTTCCTGCATGGCTTCGCGCAGCGCCGCCTTTCGCGCTTCGGGCGCTTCGGGCGCTTCGGGCGCTTCGGGCGCCAGCGCCTGCAAATCGATCACGGGCAGGCCGATGCCGGCGGCGGCATCGATGCGTGCGTAGGGCTCGCCATCGTCGTCGGGATAGGCGGTGCGCAGGATCTCGTGGCGTGCCGCCACGGCTGCCAGCGCCTGGCGCAGCGCGGCGAGTTCCAGCGGCCCGCGCAGGCGCAGCGCGCCGGCCATGTTGTAGGCCGCTCCGGCGTTGCCCTGCAGGCGTTCGACCAGCCACAGCCGCTGCTGCGCCAGCGATACCGGCATGCGCGTGGAGCGCGGTACCGGAACCAGCGCCGGCATCGCCGCCGCAGGCGTGGCGCAATCCAGCCGTGCTGCGAACTCCCGCAGCACTGGCGCCTCAAAGACATCGCGCAGCGTGGCCTGCGCATGGCCCGCGGCGCGCAGCCGCGCCACCACCCGCGTGGCGATCAGCGAATGGCCGCCCAAGCGGAAGAAATGGCTGTCGCGGCCGATGCGCATGTCCTGCAGCAGCGCTTCCCAGATGCCCGCGACGGTTTGCTCGGTGGGCGTGGCGGGCGGTGCGCCCTCCTGCGCCACGACCTGCGGCGCGGGCAGCGCCTTGCGGTCGATCTTGCCGTTGGCATTGAGCGACCACGACGGCATGCACACCCATGCAGACGGCACCATGTACGCTGGCAGCCGCGCCGCGACGCTGGCAGACAGCTCGGCTTCCAGTGCGTCATCCGCGGGCTGTGCGTGGCCGGCTTGCGGTTGCCAGTACGCGGTCAGCCATTCGCTGCCGGCGGCGCGGTGCACCGTCACCAGCGCCTGGCGCACCGCGGGATGCGCGGCGAGCACGGCTTCGATCTCGCCCAGCTCGATGCGGTAGCCGCGCAGCTTGACCTGGAAGTCCTTGCGGCCGATGTATTCGAGTACGCCATCTTCGCGCCAGCGGCCGAGGTCGCCGGTCAGGTAGCGGCGGCGGCCGGGCACGCCGGTCGGGTCGGGCACGAAGGCCGCCGCGGTGCGGCGCGGGTCGGCGAGGTAGCCGCGGCCGACGCCGGCACCGGCCACCGCGATTTCGCCCACCACGCCGGGCGCGGCGAGATTGCCGTCGGCATCGAGCACCTGCAGCACGGCATTGGCGGTCGGGCGGCCGATCGGCACGGTGTCTGCGGCTTGCGCCGCCTGCGCCAGCATGTCGGCGCGCAAGGGGTGGAACGCCACGTCGTCCGAGCATTCCGCCGGCCCGTAGGCGTTCATCAGCGGCACGCGCGGATAGCGCGCCAGCCAGGCATGCGCGGTGGCGGGCGGCAGCGCCTCGCCGGTGGGCAGCACCCAGCGCAGGGCCGCCAGCGGCGCGGCGCGCCCTCCCGTCTCCTGGCAATCGAGCATGGCCTGCAGCAGCGACGGCACCGGCTCGAACAGCGTCACGCCGCGCTGCGCCAGCAGCGCGGCGAGTGCCGCGGGATCGCGCACCACGTCGTCGCCGATGATCTCCACGCGCGCGCCGAACACCGGCGCGGCCAGCGCCTGCCAGACGGAGATATCGAAGCACGGCGGCGCGGTCTGTGCGATCACATCGCCCTCGCCCAGTCCCAGCGGCGCGACCTTGGCCAGCATGTTGTTGAGCATGCCGGTGCGCGTGACCATCGCGCCCTTCGGCACGCCGGTCGAGCCGGAGGTGAACAGCACGTAGGCGAGCTGGGCGGGATGCGTGGGCTCGTCCGCTGCGCGCGCCACCCCGGCTTCCAATGCAGCCAGCGTCGTGACACCGGCAACGCCGGCAGCATCCAACGCGGCCACGCCGGAGGCATCCGTCAGTAGCTGCGCTGGCCTGGCCTGCGCCAGCACCTGCTGCCAGCGTGCCGCGGGATGGCTGACGTCGAGCGGCACCCACGCCGCGCCGGCGCGCAGGATGCCGGCCAGCGCGACCAGCCAGTCCAGCCCGCGCGGCAGCAGCACGGCGACGAGATCGTCCGGCCGCACGCCCGCAGCGCGCAAGCCGCCGGCGACGCGGCCGGCGCGTTGCCACCAGTCGCCATAGGTCAGCGCTGCGGCGCCGCAGCGCGCCAGCACCCGCTGCGGATGCGCGGCCACCTGGCGCGCGACGCGCTGCACGTAGTCGTCCCGCAGCGCTGCGGGCGCCACGCTGGTGTCGTCGCTCGCGCTCCATGCCTGCAGCCTGGCACGCGTGGCGCCATCGAGCATGTCGACGGCGCCCACGTGCGCGGTGCCGGCGGCCAGCGACGCCAGCACGGCGGCGTAGGCGTCCATCCATTGCGCCAGCCGTTGCGCTGGCACGCGCGAGGCATCGCAGCTGAAGCGGATGGTGAAGCGGCTGTCGGGCATGACCTCCAGCGTCAGGCCGTAGTGGGTCTGCTCGATGTTGTCGTGCTGGCGCAGGCGCAGCCCGGCCACCGCGCGCGCGCGATGGCCCAGGTCGGGCAGGTTCTGGAACACCATCAGCGTATCGAACAGTGCGCCGCCGATGCCTGACTGGGCCTGGATCTCGGCGAGCGGTGCGTGCTCGAACTCGCGCATCGCCACGGCGGCGTGCTGGGTCGCCTGCAGGTAGTCCGCCAATGCCAGCGCGCCTTGCGGTCGCAGCCGCAACGGCAGCGTGTTGATGAACACGCCCAGCATCCGTTCTGCGCCTTCCAGTCCGGCGGGGCGGCCGGCCGAGGTCACGCCGAAGACGATATCGTCGCTGCCGGCGTGGCGCGACAGCACGATGCCCCACGCGGCCTGCATCACGGTGTTGAGCGTGACGCGGTGCGCGGCGGCCAGCGCGCGCAGGCTGGCGTCGAGGCCGGCTGGCAGGACCAGGTCGCGGCACAGCGGCTCGGCTTGCCCATGCGCGCTGGCGGATGCAATGCCCGGCAGCACGGTCGGGCCGGCCAAACCGGCGAATGCCTCGCGCCAGAAGGCCTGCCGCGCGGATGCGGGCTGCGCCGCAAGCCAGGCGATGTAGTCGCGGTACGGCCGGCGCGGCGCCGGGGCGTGCGCCGGATCGGCATAGCGGGCCAGCGCATCGTCAAGCAGTTGCACCGAGCCCCAGCCGTCGACGATCAGGTGGTGCCGGCTCCAGACCAGCCACCAGCCCGCGTCGCCGTTGCGCAACAGTGCCAGCCGCATCAGCGGCAGTTCGGCGGGGTCGAAGCCCCGCGCGCGGTCGGCCCGGCACCAGTCCGCCAGTTGCGCGGCCTGCGCGTCGGCGTCGGCGCCGCACCAGTCTTCCACTGTCACCGGCAACGTGGCGCGCGCATGCACGCATTGCAGCGCGCGGTCACCGCCCGCTTCGCCTGCCGCGGCAAAGGTAGTGCGAAGGATCGGGTGGTCGTCCAGCAGCGCCTGCCAGGCGGCGGCCATGCGTGCGGTGTCGAGCGGCCCGTCGACCTGCAGCACCAGCTGGTTGACGTAGGCACCGTTGCCGCCGTCGCGCAGGTGGTGGAACAGCAGGCCTTCCTGCAGCGGCGACAGCGGATAGGCATCTTCAATATTGGCCGCTTCGCCACGCAGCCGCTCCAGCGCCTGCGCATCGCAGCCGCTCAGCGCAAAGGGCTGCGGCGCCGCGGGCGTGGCAGCCGCGCTGGCTGGCCTTGCGCGCTCGGCAAGATGGGCCGCCAGGCGTGCCAGCGTCGGGTGCGCGAACAGGTCCTTCGGCGCGAGCATCAGTTGCTGCGCGCGCGCCCTGGCGACGATCTGCAGCGCCAGGATGGAATCGCCGCCGAGCGCGAAGAAGTCGGCATCGCGGTCGATCTGCCCGCGTTGCAGGATTTCGCGCCACAGTCCTGCCAGCACCTGTTCTATGGCAGCCGCCTGCGTGTCGGCCGGTGCCGCGTCCGCACGCAGCACGGCAGCCAGCGCCGCCGGCGTGGGATGCGCGAACAGCAGTTTGGGCGTCAGCGGCAGGCCCGCCTTGCGCGCCTGCGCGACCAGTTGCAGTCCAAGGATGGAGTCGCCGCCGAGCGCGAAGAAATTGTCGTCGGCGCCCACCGTTTCGCGTCCGAGCACGCCGGCCCACAGGCGCGCCAGCATGGCCCCGGTCTCGTCGCGTGGTGCCGACCGCGACGGTGCCGCGGTTTCACCCGGCACGGCAGGCAACGCCTTGCGGTCGACCTTGCCGTTGCGCAGCCGCGCGAAGGCGTCGCACGGCACGAACGCGGCAGGCAGCATCGGCGCCGGCATCGCGGCGGCAATGGTGGTGCGCAGCGTATCGACATCCAGGCCTGCGTCGGGCACCAGGTAGGCGACCAGCCGCAGCCCTTCGCCTGCCGGCGATGGCTGCGCCAGCACCACGGCATCGCGCACGCCCGGCGACTGGCGCAGCCAGGCTTCGACTTCGCCGGGCTCGACGCGGAAACCGCGGATCTTGACCTGGGCGTCGGCGCGGCCGAGGAAAGCGATGGCGCCGTCTGCGTCCATGCGCACGCGATCGCCGGTGCGGTACAGGCGGCCGCCCGGGCGGAACGGGTCTGGCACGAAGCGCTCGGCGGTCAGCGCGGGCCGGCGCAGGTAGCCGCTGGCGACACCGGCGCCGCCGATATAGAGCTCGCCCACCGCGCCGCGCGGCACGCGGTTCAGGTGGCGGTCGAGCACATAGGCGCTGACGCCGGCAAGCGGCTGGCCGACGGGAATTGCCGCCGTCGCTGCGGTGGCGGGCACTGCATGCGTCAGGCTTCCCACCGTGGTTTCTGTCGGGCCATAGTGGTTGACCACGCGGCATGCCGGGCGCAGCGCCTGGACGCGCGCCACCAGCGCCGCATCGAGCGCCTCGCCGCCGAACACAAGGCACTGGCGCGGCACCAGCCGCGCCGGATCGGCGACGGCCAGCAGCGCGCGCAAGTGCGACGGGACGATCTTCAGGCAATCGACGGGCCGCGCTGCCAGGGCTACGGCGAGCGCTTCGGGATCCTCGCCCAGCGCGTCGTCCAGCACGCGCAGCGTGTGGCCGCCGAGCAGCGCGCCAAACCACGCGGTGTGGCCGAGGTCGGCGGTGACCGAGGACAGCGACGCCAGCGACGACCCTGCCGGCAGCGCCAGCACGTGCAGCACACCAGCGGCGTAATGCGCGAGGTTGCCTTGCGTGACCACCACGGCCTTGGGCGTGCCGGTCGAGCCGGAGGTGTAGATCAGGTAGGCGGGCTGTGCCGGAGCCGCAGCAGGCCACGCAGCAGCGCTGGCTGCGTCATCGTTCGCGAGCGAGGCGACATGCCAGGCGGCGCCCGGCATGGCTTGCGCCAGCCACTGCGGCCGCGCGCCCTCGCCCACCACGGCGGTGAGGCCCGCATCGGCGGCCAGTTGCGCCAGCCGCGCCGCGGGCATGCCGGCATCGAGGCACAGGAAGGCGGCGCCGGCCTTCCATGCGCCGAGCATGGCCGCAGCCATGCGTGCGCCGCGCGGCAGCAGCAGACCGACCACCTCGCCGGGTTCGACACCACCGCCGCGCAGGCTTGCGGCGAGCGCGCCCGCGGCGCGATCGAGCGCGGCGTAGTTGCATTGCGCATCGGCGGCATCGACGGCGAGCCGCTCCGGATGCGCGCGCGCGCCTGCCTCGAAGGCCGCCAGTGCGGTGGCGTGCCGCTCGATGCGGCCTGCGCGCATGTCGGAGAGCTGCGCCGACTCATACAGTGGGAGGTCTCCGACACGCGCGTCGGCGTTGTCGAGCACCGCATCCACCGCTGCGCGCAGCGTAGCGATCAGGCGCTGGACGGTGTGCGCGTCGAACCGGTCGGCGTCATAGCGCCATTGCCCGCGCAGGCGATCCCCTTCATCCTGCCAGCGCAGGTTCATGTCGTTGGCCGCGCCGCGCTGCGTGGCGAGGTGCTCGCGCACCAGGTAGCGGCCCAGCACATTGCGCGGCCCCACCGGCACGAAGGTGGTCATATGCCGGAACAGCGGCCCCTCCCCGCCCATGCGCGCCAGCGGATACTGCTGGTGGCGCAGCGCGCCGCGCATCTGCCGGGCGCAGTCGCGCACCACCGCGGCAAAGGGCGGATTGGCGGAGAAGTTGGCGCGCAGCGGTACCGTGTTCAGCGTAAAGCCGATCAGGCCGGCGGACTGCGCGCCGGAGCGGCCTGCGGTCGGCGTGCCGACCAGGAAATCGTCCTCGCCACTGGCACGGTGTACGACGGTCTTGAACAGCGCCAGCATGACCACGAAGACGCTCGCCTCCAGCCGCGTTGCCAGGTCGCGCAGGCCCGCCGTCTGCTGCGGCGTGAGGTGGAATTCAAGTTCGGCGCCGCGGTGGCGCGGTTCCGCGTTCAGCGTGCCGGGCAACGCCGGCGCCGCGGGCGCGTCTTCCAGCACGCCCTCCCAGTGCGCGCGCAGCGAGGCACCGCGCTGTCCCGCCAGCAGCTGGCGCTGGCGCACCAGCCAGTCGCGGTAGCGCCCTGCCTGCGAGGCCATCGGCGACTGGTTGGCGCACAGCGCTTCGTAGGTGGCGAAGATCTGGTCGCAGACCAGTTCGAAACCGAGGTAGTCACCGGCGATATGGTGCATGCCCGCACACATCCACAAGCGGTCGTTGCCATCGGCCTGGCGCGATAAGAGGAAGCGGAAGCGGCAAACCTGCCCGGCGTCAGGATCGAACGGCTCGTCAGCCTCGCGCTCGAACCAGGCGTGCAGGCGGGCTTCATCGAGGCCATCGGCGCGCGTCAGCGACACCTCCGCGGCAAAGCCCGCGGGGCGCGCCATCACGATCTCGCCGTCTTCCTCGATAAAGCCGCTGTGCAGCGCCTCATGGCAGTCCACCACGTGGCGCACCGCCTGTTCGAGCAGTTCGAAGCGCAGGGCAGCCGGGATCTCGATGGCGAACACCATGTTGTAGGCGGCGCTGTCCGGATTGCGTCGATGGAACGCCAGCAGCGCGAGCTGCCCGGGGCCCGCGGGATAGCGCTCGAAGTAGCCGGGATGCGCGGCCAGCCAGGCATCGGCCTCGGCGGCGCGGGTGGCCAGCAGATCGGCCGCGGCCTGTCGCGCATCGGTGCCGGCCGCGCTGTCGCCGGCCACGCGCCAGCGCCCGTCCTGCAGGCTTAGGCGCACGCCTTCGGCGCGCAAGGTTCGCATCAGGGCGCCAGTTTCGGCCGGCAAGGGAGCTTCGGAAGACGACATGGCGAAAACGTTGGAAATGGCAGGATCCGCCGGGCAGGCGCAACCTGCCAGGCAAGGAGTGATCAGACGGGAAAGCGCGCCTCAGCCCAGTCCGGGCGGCGCGGGTTCGGCCATGGCGACGATCACGCGGCGCGCGCCGGTGAAGGTGCCGCGCCCGTGGGCGGCAAGCATGTTGTCGAGCATCAGCACGTCGCCCTGCTGCCAGGGGAAGCGCACCGTGCATTGGTCCAGCGTGGCCCGGATCGACGCGAGGGCATCGTCTTCCAGCGGCGCGCCGTCGCCGTAGACGACATTGCGCGGCAGTTCGTCGACGCTGCCGACCACGGCCAGCAAGGCCTCGCGCACGTGCGGCGCGAGGTTCGACACATGGAACAGGTGGGCCTGGTTGAACCACACCATCTCGCCGGTCACCGGATGGCGCGCAACCGCCTGGCACAGCTGGCGCGTGCGCAGCTCGCCGTCAGGCTTCCATTCGAAATCGATCTGCTGCGCGCGGCAGAAGCGCTCCACCTGCGCGCGGTCTTCGGTGTTGAAGGCGCGCTGCCAGCTCAGGTCGAGGCCATTGCCGTAGTTGCGCACGTACATCAGCCGGCGTCGCGCGAAGCGCTCGCGGATGGCGGGGTCGAGGCGCTGGTAGACCAGGCGGCTGTCGGCGATCGGCGTCTCGCCGCCGGTTTCGCTCGGCTGCACGCAGTGGAACCAGATCTTCATCGGCCACTGCAGGGTGTACGACTGCTCGTTATGCAGCGGGATCACCTGGTGCGCCGGGTATTCGGTCGAGGTATAGATGCCCTCCCTGACCTGCGAGCGCGGCGTGGAGCCGAACTCGTAGCTCAGCAGCGGATGGCCGAAGGCGCTGGCGAAGGCGCGGAACGCGGCGTCGTCATCGAAACGGAAGTTGCGGAACAGCACGCCGCCGACGCGAGGCAGCTGCTCGGCGGCAATCGCCGCCATGGCACTGAACTGGCTGCGCCAGTCGGAGTCCCCATCCGGGGTGACCACCAGCGGCAGCGCGCCGTGCGCAAACAGCGGAGCGGTGCGCAGCGCGCCTGCCGTGGCGAGGCTCGTTGAAGTGGCTGAGGTTGCGGCGGTAGCCACGCCGGCCGCGGCGCGATGGTCCGCCTGGAGGTCGGCGATGGTACTGGTCGTGTCCATATCCCTGTTGCCTCTACGGGTGCGTTCGCGAAGCCAGTGGCGGCCTGAGAGTCAATGAGGCCAACGGGGGCAGCCACGCGAACAATGTCTGCACATGGAAAGTGTGAAGCGAGTGTAGCGGAATTATTTACGAATGGAAATACAAATCATTATCATTTACGATGCTGTTCTACGAGTTGGCTCGACCATTCGCGACGCCATCGCGGCGGACTGACCTGCCTGCACCGCGATAGCGTTTCCACACCACCTGAAGGAGCTATGCCATGAGCTGGGACCACCCCGACACGCGTTTCCATGTCGTCCGCAATGAAGAAGGCCAGTACTCGATCTGGCCTGACTACAAACCCGTACCGGCCGGATGGGAAAGCACCGGCTTCCAGGGCAGCCGCGACGAGTGCCTGGCCCATATCGACACGGTCTGGACCGACATGCGCCCGCTCAGCCTGCAGCGCGCGCTGGCCGGCGCATGAGCGCGCCGCAGCCGGTGCGCGAGCGCTGGTTTGCCGTGATGCCAGGGCGCGCAGGCACTGCGGCTAATGCCGAGGCCGCGCGCGTGCGCCTGTACTGCCTGCCCTATGCCGGCGCCGGCCATACCGCGTACCACGGCTGGCGCGACGCGCTGCCGGCGCAGGTAGAGCTGGCGCCGGTATGCCTGCCCGGACGCGGCATGCGCACGGCCGAGGCGCATGCGGCTTCGATCGAAGAACTGGCCACGGCCCTGGCAGCGGCGATCGCGCGCGCGGCGCGCACCGAGGCGCCGCGCTTTGCGCTGTTCGGGCACAGCATGGGCGCCCTGCTCGCCTTCGAAACCGCACGCGTGCTCGAGGCCGTGCACGGCCTTTGCCCCACGGCGCTGGTGGTGTCCGGGCGCGGCGCGCCGGCGCTGCCGTCGGCGCGGCCGCCGTTCAGCACGCTGCCCGACGGGGCCTTCGCCGACGTCATCGCGGCGATGGGCGGCATGCCGGCGGAGATTCGCGAAACCCCGGAAGCGCTGGCGTTTTTCCTGCCGGTGCTGCGGGCCGACATCGCGCTGTGCGAGCGCTGGCGCTATGCCCGCGGCCCGCGGCTGGGCTGCCCGATCGCCGTGCTGGGCGGCCAGGACGATGTTCACGCGCCGCCGGCGCTGCTGGCGGCCTGGCGCGACGAGACCCTGCACGATTGCCGCCAGCAAGTCTTCGCGGGCGGGCACTTCTTCCTGCACGACGCGGCGCCAGCGGTGCTGGACGCCATTGCGCAGGCCGTGCTTGGCACCGCGGCGCTCAGCGGAGAAGCCGGCCATGCGCTTGCCTGACCTCGCCGCCCCGGCGCACGGCGACATCCACGTGTGGCACGTAGCGGCCGACGCGCCGGTGGAGCCCGCCGTGCTGTCGGCCGTGCTGTCGACCGACGAGCACGCCCGCGCCGCAGCCTTTCGCCAGGCCGCCGACCGCAACCGCTTTAGCGCGGCGCGCGCGGCCTTGCGCACGCTGCTGGGCGGCTGCCTGGGCCTGCCTCCCGCTGCCGTCCCGCTGGCCGCCAACGCCTTCGGCAAGCCCGTGCTGGCCACGGCCCCGGTGGGCGCGCCCCTGCACTTCAACGTCAGCCACAGCGGCGCGCGCGCGGTGATCGCGCTGTCGCGCGTGCCGGTCGGCATCGACATCGAAGCCTGGCCTGCCGGCATGGCCTGGACGGACTGGCGCGACAGCGCCGCCGTCGCCTGCGCGCCCGATGAAATGCACTGGCTCGCCGGGCTGGCGCAGCGGCAGCCCGAGCATGCCATGCTGGGCTTCCTGCGGCTATGGACCGCCAAGGAAGCGTGCAGCAAGGCGGTCGGCACCGGCCTGTCGGCGTCGCCGCAAGCGGTGCGCGTGGCGCTGCCCGGCAGCGCCGAATGCGTGCCGCCGCTGGCGCGCGCCGGCACCGGTGTCTGGTATCTGCACGATGCCGGCGGCGGTCCGCGCTATGTGGCATGCGTGGCCACGCCGCTGGCGGCCGCGCGCGTCGTGCACCGGCAATACCCGCTGCGCTCCGCCGGCGCCAACCCTTGATCCAGTCCTTGCAGTCAACGCCCCCGTACAACGCCCTCCGCTAGGAACGACACCATGACGCCTCCCTCGCTCGCCACGCTCGCCCACGGCCAACCCGCGCCGTTCTCGGCCGGCGCCTTTGCCCGGCAAGCACCGATCCGGCTCGACGACAATGCCTACCTGCAGCGCCAGTGCGCCCGCGAATCCAACGCCCGCTCCTATCCGCGCCGCATCCCGCTGGCGCTGGAACAGGGCTACGGCGTGTACCTGCGCGATACCAGCGGCCAGCTCTTCATCGACTGCCTGGCCGGCGCCGGCACGCTCGCGCTGGGCCACAACCACCCGGCGGTAGTGCGCGCGCTGCGCGACACGCTCGACAGCGGCCTGCCGCTGCATACGCTGGACCTGGCCACGCCGGTCAAGGACCGCTTTATCGACGACCTGTTCGGCCTGCTGCCGGCCGACTTCGCCGCGCGCGCGCGCATCCAGTTCTGCGGCCCGACCGGTGCCGACGGCATCGAAGCCGCGCTCAAGCTGGCCAAGACCGCGACCGGCCGGCACACCGTGCTGAGCTTCGCCGGCGGCTACCATGGCATGACGCATGGCACGCTGGCGCTGATGGGCAACCTGGGGCCCAAGGCGCCGCTGGGCGCGCTCGGCGCGAGCGTGCAGTTCCTGCCGTACCCGTATGACTACCGCTGCCCGTTCGGCCTGCGCGGCGAGGCCGGCATCGATGCCGGGCTGCGCTATATCGGGCAGATGCTGTCCGATCCCGAGTCCGGCGTGCTGCCGCCGGCGGCGGTTGTGGTGGAAGCGGTGCAAGGCGAAGGTGGCGTGATTCCCGCGCCGGCACGCTGGCTGCGTGAGCTGCGCCGCATCACGCGCGAGCATGGCATCGCGCTGGTGCTGGACGAAGTGCAGACCGGGCTGGGCCGCACCGGCCGCACCTTCGCGTTCGAGCATGCCGGCATCGTGCCCGACGTGCTGGTGCTGTCCAAGGCGATCGGCGGCGGGCTGCCGATGTCGGTGGTGATCTACGACGGCGCGCTCGACGCGTGGCAGCCGGGCGCGCATGCCGGGACCTTCCGCGGCAACCAGCTGGCGATGGCCGCGGGCTCGGCCACGATCCGCACCATTGCCGCGCAGGGGCTGGTGGCACATGCCGACGGCATGGGCCAGCGGCTGGCGACCCGGTTGCGCCAGCTGCAGTCGGACTTCGCCGCAATCGGCGAGGTGCGTGGGCGTGGGCTGATGCTTGGGGTGGAACTGGTGGATGAGCGTGCCGAGCCTGACGTGGTCGGCGCCTACCCTGCCGACGGCGACTTCGCGCGTGCCGTGCAGCGCGAATGCCTGCAGCGCGGCCTGATCGTCGAGCTTGGCGGGCGCCATGGGGCGACGGTGCGGTTCCTGCCGCCGCTGGTGATTGACGAAGCTGAGGTGGATCTGGTGGGTGAGTTGTTTGGCGAGGCGCTTGGGGCGGCAACGCGGGTGCTACGGTAAGCGTGCTTGACACGCGCCGGCCCTCTCCCCCTGCCCCTCTCCCGCGTAGCGGGAGAGGGGAGCAAACCAGCGGCTATAGCACAGTTTTACAGCGCTTCCAGCAACAAATCGCGCAGCCTGAACTTCTGTATCTTTCCTGCCGGCGTCGCCGGCAAGGCGTCGCGCACGACGAGCTTTTCCGGGATGTACTGCAGCGCCATCTTCTGCCCCTTGAGCCAGTCCACCATCGCCGCGTGGTCGAAGTCATGCCCGGCGCGCGGCACCACGAAGGCGCAGGCACGCTCGCCCAGCCGTTCGTCGGGATACGCGACGATCGCCACTTGCGCCACCGCGGGATGGCGATACAGCAGGGTCTCGACCTCCAGCACGGGAATGTTTTCGCCGCCGCGGATGATCACGTCCTTGCTGCGGCCGGCGATGCGCAAATATCCCTCGGCATCGAGCCGGGCGAGGTCGCCGGTGTCGAACCAGCCGTCGGCATCGGTGGCGTTCAGTTGCGGGCGCTTCAGGTAGCCGCCGAAGTTGGAGCAGGCGCGCACCAGCAGCCGGCCGGTCTCGCCGGTCGGCACGTCCGCGTCGGTGCCGTCGACCACGCGGATCGCTACACCGGGCAACGGGCGGCCATCGGTTGTCGACGCGCGTTCGTCGCTGTCTTCCGGCAGCGTCGTGGTGACCGCGCCGTTCTCGGTCATGCCCCATGCCGATACTATCCTTGCGCCCAGCGCCTGCCGTGCCTGCTCGACCAGCGCGCCCGGAATCGGCGCGCCCGCGCACAGGAAGATGCGCAGGCTTGGCACCGGGACGCCGGACTCCGCCACCACGCGCGCAAGGTCGGTCAGGAACGGCGTGGAACCCATGGTGAAGGTCACGCCCTCGTCGCGGATCAGCGCGGCGGCGCGCGCGGGATCCCAGATATCCTGCAGCACCGCGTGCGCGCCCAGCACCACCGGCATCATCAGGCCATACATGAAGCCGGTCTGGTGCGCCATCGGCGACGCCATCAGCACCACGTCGTCGCCGCCCAGGTGGAGCCGGGCGGCATAGGCGACGATGTTGGAGAAGAGCGTGTTCGCGGTATGCATCACGCCCTTGGGCTCGCCGGTGGTGCCGGACGTGTAGATCAGCTGCGTGACGTCATCCGGACCAGGGCGGCTGCGCTGGAGGATGGCGGCGGCATCGGGTGCCTCTTCCCACGTCGGTCCGCTGAGCAGCGCCTCGAAACTGTCCTCGCCTTCGCCATCCGCCACGACGATATGCCGCAGCGCGGGCAGCGCATCGCGCAAACCCCGCAGCATCTGGGCATGGCCGAAGCCGCGGAACACCTTCGGCACCACCACCACCTTGCTTTGTGCGTGCGCCAGCATGAACGACAGCTCGCGCTCGCGGAAGATCGGCATGACCGGGTTGAGTGCCGCGCCCAGGCGCGCGCATGCCAGGTACAGCACGCTCAGGTGCCAGCCGTTGGGCAGCTGGCATGAGACCACGTCGCCCGCGACGATGCCAAGGCGGGAGAGACCCACCGCCACGCGGTCGGCCATGCGCGCCAGCTCCTGCCAGGTGAAGCGCGTCACGTGTTGACGGTCGATGCTGAGCGCGGTCAGCGCGGGCGCATCGGGCCGGTCACGCACGCATGCGGCAAGGTAGTCGTTGATGGTACGGTCCTGCCAGTGCCCGGCGGCAATGCTGGCGGCACGGCGCGGCGGGATCAGTACTGCGTCGAAATCCATGGCGGTCTCCTCGTTGTTGTGTGCTGCCAGCCGTTGCGCCGGCCAGCGCGTCAGGCCGGTACCGCTTCGCGCCCCGCGCGCGTGCGCGCGATGATGGTCTTCATGATCTGCGCGGTGCCGTCGCCGATCTGGAAGCCGAGCACGTCGCGCAGGCGCTGCTCCATCACGCCGCGGTCGTAGCCACCGTGGCCGAACGACAGCAGGCACTGGTGCACCACGTCATATGCCAGCTTGGGCGCCCACCACTTGCACATCGCGGCTTCGGCGGTATGCGGCAGGCCGCGGTCCTTCAGCCACAGCGTCTGCAGGCACAGCAGGCGCGCGCCCTGCACCTGGGTCTCGAAGTCCGCCAGCGGGTGCGACACGCCCTGGAATGCCGACAGCGGCTTGCCGAAGGCCTGGCGCCCGGCCACGTAGCCCCAGGTCTCGTCCAGCGCCACCTGCGCCACGGCCAGCACCTGCAGGCCGATCAGCGCGCGCGAGAAATCGAAGCCCTGCATCACCTGCACGAAGCCCTCGCCTTCCTTGCCGAGCAGGTGGCTCGCCGGCACGCGCACGTTCTCGAAGAAGATCGAGCCGCGGCCGATGGCGCGCTGGCCATGGCAGTCGAAGCGGTTGCGCGTGACGCCCGGCAGGTCCATCGGCACCAGCAGCGCCGACACGCCGCGCGCGCCCGCCTCGACCGGGCCGCTGCGCGCGAACACCACCGCGGCATCGGCCTGGTCGGCGGCGGAGATCGAAGTCTTCTCGCCGTTGAGCACGTAACAGTCGCCATCGCGCTCCATGCGCAGGCGCAGGCTGGCCGCGTCAGAGCCGCCGCGCGGCTCGGTCAGCGCGATCGCCAGCAGCGCTTCGCCGCGCGTCAGGCGCTGCAGCCACGGGCCGGCGATCTCCGGCCGTGCATGGTGCGCCAGGATCTGCCCGTTCAGCGACGCCAGCAGGTTGATATACGACAGGCTCAGGTCGGCGCGCGCCACCGCTTCGTGGATCACGCCGGCCGCGAGCGAGCCCATGCCCTGCCCGCCATACTGTTCCGGCAGCTCGGGCGCGATAAAGCCCATCTCGCCCATCTCGCGCATCAGCGCGCGGTCGAGCACGCGGGTACGGTCGCGCTCCAGGTAGCCGGGCGCGACGCGCGCATCGGCAAAGCGGCGGGCATGTTCGGCCAGCGCCGACAGGTCTTCGTCAAGGTAGGGATTCATGGTCGTCTCCGCGCGGTCCGGTCGGCTTACTTCGCGTACTTGCGGAAGTCGGGCTTGCGCTTTTCCTGGAAGGCGCGCACGCCTTCGCGCGATTCCTCGGTGTCGTAGTAGAGCTTGAGCGCATACATGCCCATGCCGGCGATGCCGCCCTGGTGCGCCGTGTCCATGTTGAACGAGCGCTTGGCGATGGCGACCGCGGTCGGGCTCTTCTCCATGATCTCGTCGCACCACTTCTGCACTTCGGCGTCGAGCTGATCGTGCGGCACCACGGCGTTGACCAGCCCCATCGCCAGCGCCTCGGCGGCGGGATAGCGGCGGCACAGGTACCAGATCTCGCGCGCCTTCTTCTCGCCGACCACGCGCGCGAGGAAGGCCGTGCCATAGCCCGGGTCGACCGAGCCGACACGCGGGCCGACCTGGCCGAACACGGCCTTGTCCGAGGCGATGGTGAAATCGCAGATCGTGCACAGCACGTTGCCGCCGCCGATGGCATAGCCCTGCACGCGCGCGATCACCGGCTTGGGCACGTCGCGGATGGCGTTGTGCAGTTCTTCCATCGGCAGGCCGATGGTGCCGCGGCCGTCGTACTGCCCTTCGTGCGCGGACTGGTCGCCCCCGGTGCAGAAGGCCTTCTCGCCGGCGCCAGCCAGCACGATGGCGCCGATCTCGCGGTCATAGCCGGCGCGGTTGATGGCGTGGATCAGTTCGTCGCAGGTGCGGCCGCGGAAGGCGTTCATCTTTTCCGGGCGGTTGATGATGATCCAGGCCGCGCCGTTGCGCACTTCATAGAGGATGTCGTCGTATTGCATGGTGGTCTCCGTTGTTCGCTTGAGTTGGTGTGGCCGCGTTCAGCCGTTCATGGTCAGGCCGCCCGATACGCTCAGCACCTGGCCGGTGATGAACGCCGCATCGTCGCCGGCGAAGAACAGCACCGCGCCGGGGAGATCGTCAGGCTGGCCGATGCGGCCCAGCGGGATCGAGCGGGTGAAGGCTTCCACCAGCTTCTCGGGGTTGCCCGCGCCCTGCTTGTAGTCCTCGAACAGCGCAGTCTCGGTCGGCCCCGGGCACACCACGTTCACGGTGATGCCATGGCGCGCATGCTCGCGCGCAATGGTCTTGGAGAACGACACCAGCCCGCCCTTGCACGCGGCATACACCGCTTCGCCGGAAGACCCCACGCGCGCGGCATCGGAGGCGATATTGACGATGCGCCCGCGCTTGCGCGCCACCATGCCGGGCAGCACCGCGTGGTGCATGTGCAGGGCGCCGGTCAGGTTGATGGCGATCAGCCGCTCCCACTGCGCCGGCTCGGTCTTGACGAACGGACGGAACACATCCCAGCCGGCGTTGTTGACGAGCACGTCGATGGGGCCCAGCTCCTGCTCCACCGCCGCCACCGCCGCGTCGACGCTGGCGCGATCGGTAATGTCGCAGCGCACGGACAGCGCGCGGCCGCCGGCATCGCGGATCTGCGCCGCCACGCGTTCGCCTGCCTCCGGGTTCAGGTCGAGCACGCCGACCGCCGCGCCCGCACGCGCAAAACGCAAACAGGTTGCGCCGCCGATACCGCCACCACCGCCGGTCACGATGACCGTCTTGCCTTCGAGTCCTTGCACAGCCGTTCTCCTTTCAGGGTTCCGGTGCTATCGTGCCGGCGGTGCCGCCGCCACATGCCCCGTCATTTAGGTAAATATATTGACGTATAATAGGTGCGGACGGCCCTGTGCGCAAGGCATCAAATCTTTGGAAATGACTATGGTTAACCCCGAACAGGGAGGCGAGCTCCCCACTACCGCCCGCATGGAACTGGCCAACCGGCTGTTCTTCCGCCTCTACCAATGCGCAAACATGTTGCATAAAACGGGGTCACGAGCCGTCGAAGCGGAGGGCCTGACGACGCAGCAGTGGGCAGTGCTGGGCGCGCTGTCGCGGCCGGAGGCCGCCGATGGCATGAGCGTCGGGGATCTGGCGCGCTACCTGATGGTGAGCCGCCAGAACCTGTCCGGGCTGGTCAGCCGGATGGAACGGGACGGTCACGTGACGCTGGCGCCTGACGGGCGCGACCGCCGCTCGCGGCTGGTGCGGATGAGCACGCCGGGCCGGGAAGTGTGGCTGCACCAGGCGCAGCCGAAGATCCGGCAGTACTACGAGCAGGCGCTGGATGGATTTTCGACCAACGACCTGACGCATACCCTGCACTATCTGCTGAAGCTGCTGGACAACATGCGCGCGCTGGATGCGCCGGAGGGCGGCGACAGCGGCCCGATGCAGGACTGAGGCGGGCCGCTGTATCAGGGCTGATACACAGCGGGCCGCACCGCGGTGGCCGCCACCGTGGCATCTCCCGCTACGCGGCTCGCCATGGCGGCTGGCGCGCGATATGCATCGGCATGGGGTTGCTCAGGCACCCCGGTGCTGCGCCGGGAAGTCCTGAACCACTGCCCCGGCTTGCTGCCATCGGTCGCTTGCGCGCAGCCGGGACTGCGTTCGATCGATCCTTACCGGAGATCCCGCCATGACCCGCTATATCGTGCTAGCCAGCTTCACCGACCAGGGCATCCGCGCCGTCAAGGACACCACCAAGCGCGCCGCCGCGGTGCGCGAGATGGGCGCGCGCTTCGGGGTGGAGATGAAAGACATCTACTGGACACTGGGCAAATACGACGTCGTGCTGACCGTCGAGGCCCAGGATGATGCCAGCATGACCGCCTTCGGCCTGGCGGTCGGCGCGCTGGGCAACGTGCGCACGCAAACGCTGCGGGCCTTCAACGTCGACGAGATGCAGGCGATCCTCGGCAAGATGGGTTGAGCCGCACTGGCACTGTCTTCGTCATGAAGAACGCCCGCCATGGTGCGTGGCGGGCGTTGTCGCTTCTGCCTTGTGTCGTTCTTCCTGATATCCGACGGTCTTGTCAGACGACGCCCGATAGCCGGGCGGCGACGCAGAGCGGACACTCATACTGCCAACTTCCGGAGACGCCATGCCAGGCAAGAATATCCACGTCGTGCCTACCCATAACGGCTGGGCGGTCGAAGCAGAAGGACGCTCCGGCAACCAGCAGCGATTCACTTCGATGGATCATGCGATCGCTACCGGCATGGAGAAAGCCAGGCGAGCAAAGGTCGAGTTGCTGATCCACGGCAGAGATCACCAGATCATGGAGAGAAGCTCATTTGAAACCGCTCCTGTTGACCTCGACGGGTAGCGGAAGCGCACCATCGGAAGCGTTCTTCGGCGAACCTGAATCCGAGCGCTGCCTGCCGTGGGTGGTCGAAGCCTTGCACGGATCTGCTCCGGATAGCGACCGGCATAGCATGCCCCACGTCAGGTCGCACACGTACATCAATGCGCTTCGATTGCCGCACTGAACGTACGCCGGACTCATGGACAATCCGATGCGCAATTTGAAAGGCTTTTACATCCTTCTGGTCGCGGTCACCATTGCGTTCATCTGGATACTGCGGCCCTTCTTCAGCGCAATCCTGTGGGGCACCATACTCGCTATCCTGTTTCATCCAATGCACCGCAAGCTGACGGTGAGATTTGGCAACCGGGAAAATCTCGCGGCGCTGACGACGCTGCTCGTTTGCGTGCTGCTGGCCATTGTTCCGGTCTTCCTGATGATTGCCACACTCGCACAGGAAGTGGCACTTGCCTACAACCAGATCAAGACTGGCACATGGGATTTCGGGCAGTACTTCCGAACTGCCGTACAGGCCCTGCCGGCTTTCGTTGAGAACTGGCTAAACGAAATGGGGTTGGCGGACGTAGCGGGGTTGCAGGCGAAACTGACCGAGGGTGCCGCCCGGATCAGCCAGTTCATGGCGGCCCAGGCTATCACCATTGGCCAGAACACGCTGCAGTTCGCCGTCGGCATCGGCATCATGCTGTATCTGGTGTTCTTCCTGCTGCGTGATGGTACGGTCATTTCCCATCGCATCCGCGAGGCCGTACCGCTGAATGACGCGCACACCCGCCGCCTGGTCAGCCGCTTTACCACCGTAGTCCGCGCCACGGTCAAGGGTAACGTCGTGGTGGCCGCGGTTCAGGGAATCCTTGGGGGCCTGGCTTTTCTGCTGCTGGGCATCAACGGGGTGTTGCTGTGGGGAACGCTGATGGCGTTTCTATCCCTGCTGCCGGCCATTGGCGCGGCGCTGGTCTGGGGTCCGGCCGCGGTTTATTTCTTGCTGGCAGGCCCTGCCTGGAAAGGAGTCGCGCTCATTGCCATCGGTACCCTTGTGATTGGCGCCGTGGACAACTTGCTTCGTCCTGTCCTCGTCGGCAAGGACACCAAGTTGCCGGACTGGGTCGTTCTGATATCGACATTGGGCGGCATGTCTGTTTTTGGCATCAATGGCTTCGTGATAGGTCCCCTGATTGCTGCGCTGTTTATTTCCTGCTGGGATATTTCCGTGATCGAGGATCGCGACGACATGATGTGACCGGCCGTGGCCGCCATGTCGACATCCTGATGCTGCAGATGGCGCAGGCGGCGAGCTGGCCGCCTGCCATGGGCAACACCACCATCTTCCGCTCAGACGACAGCGGGCTCCAGTATCTGCCCGCCGCCATAGCTCGACTGGACCGGCACCTGCCCGCCCACCGTCATCCTGATCGCGCAGTACTTGAACTCCGGGATCTTGCCGAACGGGTCCAGCGCTGCGTTGGTCAGCTTGTTGATCGCCGCTTCGTAGTAGCAGAACGGCACGAACACGGCGCCGCGCGGCGTGCCGGCATCGCCGCGCGCATACAGCGTGACTTCGCCGCGTCGCGACGACAGCGTGACCACATCCCCGGGCTTGCCGCCCAGTGCATCGAGATCCAGCGGATGCACCAGCGCCACCGGATCCGGCTCGATCGCATCGAGCACGCCGGCGCGGCGCGTCATGCTGCCGGTATGCCAGTGCTCCAGCTGGCGCCCGGTGATCAGCACCATCGGGTAGTCCGCATCAGGCCGCTCCGCAGCCGGAATGATGTCGGCGGGCACGAAGCGGCCACGGCCGGTCGCGGTCGGGAAGCTGTCCGTGAAAATCACCGGCTCGCCCGGATCGCCCTCTTCCATGCATGGATAGGTCACGGCGTGCTCGCGCTCCAGGCGCTCCCAGGTCATGCCGCCGATGCTAGGCATTGCCTGCCGCATCTCGTTGAACACATCCACCACGCTGTCGTAGTGCCAGTCCAGGCCGAGCTGCGCCGCCATCTGCCGGATGATCCACAGGTCCTGCCGCGCCTGCCCGGGCGGTTCGAGCGCCTGCCGCCCGAGCTGCACGGTGCGGTCGGTGTTGGTGAAGGTGCCGGTCTTCTCCGGGAACGCCGATGCCGGCAGCACCACGTCCGCCAGGTACGCCGTCTCGGTCAGGAAGATGTCCTGCACCACCAGGTGATCGAGCGACGCCAGCGCCTCGCGGGCATGCTCGGCGTCGGGGTCGGACATCGCCGGGTTCTCGCCCATGATGTACATGCCGCGCACTTCGCCGCGCTCGATTGCCTGCATGACCTCCACCACGGTCAGGCCCGGCTGGCGGTCCAGCGGCATGCCCCAAAGCGCTTCGAAACTGGCGATCGCCACCGGATCGTCGACGCGCCGGTAGTCCGGATACATCATGGGGATCAGCCCCGCGTCGGAAGCGCCCTGCACGTTGTTCTGCCCGCGCAGCGGATGCAGCCCGGTGCCGGGCCGGCCGATCTGGCCGGTCATCAGCGCCAGCGCGATCAGGCAGCGCGCGTTGTCGGTGCCATGCACGTGCTGCGACACGCCCATGCCCCACAGGATCATCGAGCCCTTCGAGGTCGCATAGGCGCGGGCGACCTCGCGGATGGTTTCGGCGTCGATGCCGCAGATCGGCGCCATCAGCTCGGGACTGTACGCGGCGACGTTGCGCTGCAGTTCGTCGAAGCCGATGGTGCGGCTGTCGATGAAGTCGCGGTCCACCAGGCCCTCGCTGACGATCACATGCATCATCGCGTTGAGCAGCGCCACGTCGGCATCGGGCTTGAACTGCAGGAAGCGCCAGGCGAAGCGCGCCAGGTCGGAGCGGCGCGGATCGGCCACGATCAGTTTGGTGCCGTTCTTCACGGCGTTCTTGATCCAGCTTGCCGCGACCGGGTGGTTCACGGTCGGGTTGGCGCCGATCACGATCACGACCTCGGCCTTGTCGACATCCATTACCGGGTTCGACACCGCGCCCGAGCCGATGCCTTCCAGCAGCGCCGCCACCGACGAGGCATGGCACAGCCGCGTGCAATGGTCGACGTTGTTGCTGCCAAAGCCGGTGCGCACCAGCTTCTGGAACAGGTAGGCCTCTTCGTTGCTGCCCTTGGCCGAGCCAAAGCCCGCCAGCGCGCGCTTGCCATGCGTGTCGCGGATCTGCGCGAGCTTGCCGCCGGCGAGCGCCAGCGCCTCTTCCCAGGAGGCTTCGCGGAACACGTCCATGACGTGGTCCGGGTCCATGACGAAATCGCCGCGCTTGGGCACGCCTTCGCGGCGCACCAGCGGCACGGTCAGCCGCTGCGGGTGCTGCACGTAGTCGAAGCCGTAGCGGCCCTTCACGCACAGCCGCTGGTGGTTGGCGGGACCGTCGCGGCCTTCCACGAACAGGATGCGGTTGTCCTTGACGTTGTAGGTCAGCTGGCAGCCCACGCCGCAATACGGGCACACCGATTCGACCTGCTTGTCGGGAACGGCCAGGGCCACGTCGCGCGCGGGCATCAGTGCGCCGGTCGGACAGGCCTGCACGCATTCGCCGCAGGCGACGCAGGTGGAGGCGCCCATGGGATCGTCCATGTCGAACACGATGCGGGCCTGATCGCCGCGCAGTGCCAGGCCGATGACGTCGTTGACCTGCTCGTCGCGGCAGGCGCGCAGGCAGCGGGTGCACTGGATGCAGGCATCGAGGTTGACAGCGATGGCCGGGTGCGACAGGTCCGCCGCCACGCGCTCGCGCGGGGCAAAGCGCGGCTTGCCGACTTCCAGCTTCGCCGCCCACTGGTCGAGTTCGTTGTGGCGCGTGTATTCCGCTTCCGGCATGTCCGACTGCAGCAGCTCCAGCACGGTGCGCTGGGCGCGGCGGGCGCGTTCGGATTCGGTCTGCACCTGCATGCCTGCGGCGGGATAGCGGCAGCAGGACGGGGCCAGCACGCGCTCGCCCTGGATCTCCACCATGCAGGCGCGGCAGTTGCCGGCGGGCTCGAGGCCGTCCTTGTAGCACAGGTGCGGGACGTCGAAGCCCTCGCGCTGCGCCACCTTGAGCAGGCTTTCGCCGGGCTGCGCGGTGACTTCGCGGCCGTTGAGCGTGAAGCTGACGGCTGGCTCGGCGGATTCGACAAGCGCGCGTTCGGCGCGGGTCAGTGCATTCATGTCAGTCTCTCACGCGAGTTCGTGCGGGAAGTACTTGATCACGCAGTCGACGGGATTGGGCGCGGCCTGCCCCAGCCCGCAGATCGATGCATCGCGCATCACCGCGGACAGGTCGTCCAGCGCCGCGAGGTCCCACTTCTGCTGATGGATCAGGTCCAGGGCCTTGGCCGTGCCGGTGCGGCACGGCGTGCATTGCCCGCACGACTCATGCTTGAAGAAGTGCATCAGGTTGCGCGCCGCCTGCGTGGCGCTGTCGTGGTCCGACAGGATCACCACCGCGGCCGAGCCGATAAAGCAGCCGTAGGGCTGCAGCGTATCGAAATCGAGCGGGATGTTGCCCATCGACGCGGGCAGGATGCCGCCTGACGCGCCGCCGGGCAGATAGGCGTAGAACGCGTGGCCGTCGAGCATGCCGCCGCAGTATTCGTCGATCAGCTCGCGCACGGTGATGCCCGCTGGCGCCAGGTGTACGCCCGGCTTCTTCACGCGTCCGGAGACCGAGAACGAGCGCAAACCCTTGCGGCCATTGCGCCCCTGCGAAGCGAACCACTCCGCGCCCTTCTCGATGATGTCGCGCACCCAGTACAGGGTCTCGAAATTGTGCTCGAGCGTGGGCCGGCCGAACAGGCCCACCTGCGCCACATACGGCGGGCGCAGCCGCGGCATGCCGCGCTTGCCTTCGATCGATTCGATCATCGCCGACTCTTCGCCGCAGATATACGCGCCCGCGCCGCGGCGCAGCTCGATCATCGGCAGGCCGGAAACGGGCGGGTTGTCGCGCAACTGCCGCAGTGCCTCGGCAAGCAGCGTACGGCAGCCGGCATATTCGTCGCGCAGGTAGATGTAGATCGCCGATACATTGACCACCGCCGCCGCGATCAGCATGCCTTCCAGGAAGCGATGCGGATCGCGCTCCAGGTAGACGCGGTCCTTGAAGGTGCCAGGCTCGCCTTCGTCGATATTCACGGCCATCAGGCGCGGCGCCGGTTCCTTGCGCACGATGCGCCATTTGCGGCCGGTGGGGAAGCCCGCGCCGCCCAGGCCGCGCAGGCCGGAATCTTCCATCGTGCACAGCACGGCGTCGGCATCGAGGGTGCCGTCGGCAAGGGACTTCAGGAGGTCGTAGCCGCCCGCTGCACGGTATGCGTCGTAATCGATATAGGGCTCAGGTTCGTGACGCACGGCCCTGGCCTGCACCGCGGCGGCAACCGTATCGGCGGTCGCACCGTCCACGGGGTTCTGCCCGACCAGCGCCGCGGGCGCCTTCTCGCAACGGCCGATGCACGGCGCCGCGATCACGCGCACGTCGGTGCCGAGCAAGGCAGGCAGCTTGTCGATCAGCGCGCGGGCACCAGCCAGTTCGCAGGCAATGCCCTCGCATACGCGCACCGTCAGCGCGGGCGGCGCGGCGATCTGTCCGTCCGCATCCTCGCGGACCACGTCGAAATGGTGGTAGAAGCTGGCGACCTCGTACACCTCGGTCATCGACAGCCTCAGCTCGCTCGCGAGCGCCACCAGGTGCGGCATCGCAAGCTGGCCGTAGCGGTCGTTGATGCAGTGCAGGTGTTCGATCAGCAGGTCGCGGCGGCGCGGCATGTCGCCCAGCGCCACGCGCACTTCGGCCAGCGCGGCCGCGTCGACCTGACGGCCCTTGGGCTGGCGGCGCTTGCGCTGCCGGCCGAGCCCTGTCGCCTCAAGAGGGATGACAACCTGGTTCATGGCGGTGCCTGGATGTGGTTTGTGAGTGTCCGAAGTGCGATCAGGAAGGCGCCCGGGGGCCGCCCTCCTGTCGTGCTTTGTTCTTATCGTATTGTGCTACCGGGCGTGGCGCCTGTGCAGGCATCGCAGCCGCCACACCCTGTCCTGCCAGCGCCCGGGCGCCGCACTGCTTTCTTCATCAGGTCAGGTCTTCCGGCACGGTACGGTAGCCCATCGGGGCCGAGGTATTGGCGTGGACATACTTGCGGGCATGGGCTTCGCGCATCGGCTTGAGCACGAACAGCGCCATGATCGCAGTCAATGCCGCCATGCCCGAGGCCACCATGAAGACCGCATGCCAGCTGCCCGTGGCGGCGGTGATCACGCTGGAGAACGGCACCAGCAGCGCGGCCGTGCCCTTGGCGGTGTACAGCAAGCCCGCGTTGGTCGCGGCAAACTTCGGCCCGAAGGTGTCGCCGCAGGTGGCCGGAAACAGGCTGTAGATCTCGCCCCAGGCGAAGAACACAACGCCTGTCAGTATCACGAAGGCAACCGGATGGTGGCCGTACTTCGACAGCAGCAGGATACCGATGGCCTCCACCCCGAAGGCAAAGAACATGGTGCGTTCACGGCCGATATGATCGGAGATCCAGCCGAAGAACGGGCGGGTCAAACCGTTGAGCACGCGGTCGATGGTCAGCGCGAAGGTCAGCGCGGGCAAGGTCAGGCCAAGGATCGAGATCGGCGCCTCGTGCAGGCCGAAGTCCTTGGCGATCGGACCGAGCTGGGCGGTGGCCATCAGGCCGCCGGCGGCCATCATCACGAACATGGCGTACATGACCCAGAAGATCGGCGACTTCAGCACTTCGCGCGGCGAAGCGTTGTAGGTGGCGGCAGCCTTCAGCGTGGACTTGACCTCGCTCAGGACCTTGGCGGACGGCGGGAACAGGGCCATGCCCAGGATGAACACGACCAGGCCCTGGCCAAGACCGAACCACAGGAACGCGGCTTCATAGCCCGACGTCTTGATCATGTTGGCGATGGGCACCACGGTCAGCGCGGAGCCCGCGCCGAAGCCGGCCGCTGTGATCCCTGCCGCCAGACCTCGGCGATTGGGGAACCACTTCAACGCGTTGCCGACACAAGTGCCATACACCGCGCCCGCGCCCAGGCCGCCGATTGCCGCGGCGACGTACAGCATCGGCAACGAAGACGCCACCGAATTCAGCGCCCATGCGATGGCGCAAAGCAGGCCGCCACCCACCACTACCGGGCGCGGGCCGTACTTGTCGACGAGGTAGCCCTCGATCGGTACCAGCCAGGTTTCCGTCACGACGAAGATGGTGAATGCCACCTGGATCGCGGTGCGGCCCCAGTGGTATTTATCGTCGATCGGGTTGACGAACAGCGTCCAGCCGTACTGCATGTTGGCGATCATCGCCATGCAGATCACGCCGAAGACCAATTGCACCCACGGCGACGCAAAACGCGACGTGGACTCCCTTTGCTGCAGTTCCATGATGTCTCCTTATAGCGGCAAGCCGCCAAGGTGGAAGATTGGGCGCCTGAAGACGCCTCTGCGTGACTCTCGGTCTCGAACAGCTTAGCCGTTCTAGTGCTATACGGTATGTGATATATCACACAAGTCAAGCGTATTCGTTGCGGCTCTGCAGCAAACACTTTCCGCAACCTGCGCCGGCATGGCCGTTGATGCGGCGCAACTATTGCGCGCGCCGCATCAACGGCTCTGCCGCTGGTACCGGGAATCCTTGGAAATCAAGCAGTTGCCTTGAGTCGGCGCATCAATCCACGCGCCGGTGGCAGCCATCAGCATGCCGGGGATTAGGGAGCGAGGAAACCGGGAAAGCGAGCGGTTGGGGAAAGTCCCTAGTTTGATACATTTAAACAACGTGACTTCCGCTTGGCATGGAGGGCCGGCATGCCACGTGCTGGTTCTGCCAAGAACAGGGAGGATGAAGGAAGGCAAGCGCCTGGGCGGAAGGCTTGGCGGAACGTGGGGCGGGACGCCAGGGGCGGATCGGCGGCAGCATAGCGCGCAAGACAGCGCACCGAGGGGGGGGGGAGATGGAGAGATGGCGGCCGCGGGTCTTCAAGCCAGGCTTGAGACGGACAAGCTCTACAATAACAAGGGATGCCGGCCGCTACATCCTTGCCAGACGCGCTCAAGGCGGTGCCATGCGCACACGCACGGACAGCGCCCGGCGCTGCGCCGATCAGGCGTATGCCAGTTCGCCGGCAGCGGGCACGACGCGCGCCTGGCGTGCGCGGCCCACTCCGTCGCTTTCCTGGCTCGATCCCAGTCCTGCAAAGCGGCCATGTTCCTGCGCGGTCACCAGCACGTCCATCGGCAGGCGGGTGGCCAGCATGATGGTCATGGCGACACCGCCGGCAAGCGCGGCCAGGCCCAGGACGAAGAGCAATGCGACTTCCATTTGAAAACTCCAGTTGCGTTGTGGTCAGGAGTTTTCATTATATGCTGCGCCGCACTATGTGTAAATATCCTGTATGTAATATATCAATAGATTCGACTCCAATACAACAGTCGGCGGTTGTTAACTGTCGCGCGCCATCAGACGGTGGTGGTGTCCCGGCGCGAGGCAGCCGGGTCTTCATACTCCAGCCCGCGCAACGCGTCCCAGATAGCAGCGGCATTGGGCTTCAGCGACCGGCTCTTGCGCCGCACCAGCATGACGGTCGACGTCACCTGCGGCCGCAATGGCCGCATCACGGCGGCCGGGTTCAGGCCGCCCGCCTGCGCGCGCGACGGCACTACGCCGATGCCCAGCCCCAGCGCCACCATGCCGAACACCGCGGCGAAGTGCCCGAGCAGCTGCAGCGAACTGGTCCGTACGTGATAGCTGCTGAGCGCTTTCTCCACCGCTGGCTGCACGCCGCACTGCTGGTCCAGCGTCAGCACGCTGGCATCGCTGAGCTCGCCCCACCCTACCGTGTCGCCAGCGGCCAGCGGGTGCAGCGCCGGCAGCACGGCGTGATAGGGGTCGATGCACAGCGGCTCGCAGTACAGGTCATCGGCGGCCTGCGGATCGGTGGCGATGCCGAAGTCGACCTCGCCGCTGCGCACGCTCTGCAGCACCGATTCCTGCGAGCGGTCCTTCAGGTGGATCGCGATCGCGGGCCACGCCTGCCGGCAGCCCGCCAGCCACGACGGCAGAGACATCGAGCTGAGCACCGGGTCCGACGCGATCTGCACCAGGCCCTGGCACGGACGGCTCGCGCTCTGGCTGTCGCGCAGCGTCTGCTCGACCTCCTCGATCAGGTGGCAGATGCGCTGCGACAGGCGCAGGCCGGCTTCAGTCAGTTCCACCTGGCGCGTGGTGCGGTCGAACAGGCGCTGGTCGATTTCTTCTTCCAGCTCGCGCACGCTGCGGCTTACCGCGGACTGCGTCAGGCCGAGCTCGGCGGCCGCGCGCGTAAAGCTCTTGTGCCGCGCCACCGCGGCGAAGGCCTTCAGTTGGGGCAGCGAGATGTTCATGGCCGCCCTCCCTGACCCGCGGCGGCCTGGCACAGGCGCAACCCGTGGTCGGGCGCGGCGGGATGTCGCGGTGCGGACACCGATGCATGCGGTCCGGTCATGGCAGTCTCCTTGATGGGGGCGTGGCTGTGTGCAGCCATCGATGTGACGGGTAGGGATTTTGAGATCGGCGCCTGACATGGAAGGCATGCAAATCCGGGATTGATGCTACTTGAATCTAAGATCAGGACTGCATAAAGTTTTTTATCGTTTGTATTGATGACCGTTTATATATTGCACGGAACGATTGAATGAGGAACGCCACGCTGCGGCAACTGAAGGTCTTTGAAACCGTCGCCCGCCATATGAGCTTTTCACGGGCTGCCGAGGAGCTGCACCTGACGCAGCCCGCCGTGTCGACCCAGGTCCGGCAGCTGGAGCACCATGTCGGCCTGCCGCTGTTCGAGCAGCTCGGCAAGAAGATCTACCTGACCCCGGCCGGGCACGAGATGCTGCACTACAGCCGCAGCATCATCCAGCAGTTCCGCGAGGCCGAGGACGCCATGTCGCAACTCAAGGGCATCTCCGGCGGACGCCTGAACGTAGCGGTGATCAGCGCCGGCGACTATTTCTTTCCGCGGCTGCTGGCGGAATTCATGGAGCGCCATGAAGGCGTGACGCTGAACCTTGCAGTGCACAATCGCGAAGAATTGCTGCACCAGCTGGCCGGCAACCTGACCGACCTGGCGGTGATGGTGCGTCCGCCGGAAGGCATGGACACCATCAACGAAGCCTTCGCGCCCCACCCTTACGTCATCGTCGCGGCACCCAGCCATCCGCTGGTCGGCAAGCGCAACATCCCGCTTTCGGCATTGGCCGACGAGGCCTTCGTTTCGCGCGAAAAGGGGTCTGATACGTGGAATTCGATGCAGGAAGGCTTTGCCGGGCGGCTTTCCAACCTGCGCATCGCAATGGAGATCAAGAGCACGGAGACCATCAAGCAGGCGGTGATTGCCAACATGGGCATCGCATTCCTGTCGGCACACACGGTCGGGCTCGAATTGCAGGCGGGGAAGCTGGCCGTGCTCGATATCGAGGGCTTTCCGGTGATGCTCAACTGGTACGTCGTGCATCGCAAGAACAAACGGCTGCCGCCGGTGGCGCTGGCATTCAAGCAGTTCCTGATGGAGGAAGGCGCCGGACTGATCCAGCGGATCACGGGTGTGGAAGGACTGATTCGCCTGGAAGCCTAGCCTTTGGCAATCCATAAATGATTGATTATGGTTTGACGGCGAAACTTTAATTATCGTAAATCGTTCGCCATCCCTATGCTTGTCTCAACCCCACCGCTACAGCGCATCGAGGAGACAAGCCATGAACCAGGTCCAGACTGACAGCCGCCCCGCAGCCATCACGGTCGGCACCGACAACCAGCCCATCCCACGCGAGACGCAGCTCGCGGCCTATAACGCCGCCTTTATCGAACTGGGCCTGCGTTTCCGCTGGGACGCCGACATGTACGAATGGCTGTGCGGCATCGAGTGCGAAAAGGCCCGTGTCGCCCGCTATATCGAAGAGCACCACGCCCACCTGCTCGCCGCCTATGATGCGGCCTTCCTCAGCGGGCTGATCTTCGAGAAGAAGAACGAGTACCTGCGCGCGGTCGGCCATCTGAACTGAGCGGTCCGATCGGTTACAGGCGAGGCGCAGTGGCGGCCTCGCCTTTTTAATTCCGGCGCGTACTGCCTGTCCGACACGGCATGAAACTAGCTTGCCATGACAGTGTCGCCGCGCCTGCGGCGCTTCCGCAGCAGCCGGCGCGGGCATGCGCCGCGCCCCTGCCACCACATGGAACCCGCTCGCCACCAATGCCGCACAGATATGCCGGCCGATGAAGCCGCCCGCGCCGGGCAGTACCATCCGACGGATGCGTCGACCATCCTGCGCCGCGCCGCGATTTCCGGGACCTGCGCCAGCGTGGTCTCCACCGGCATGCTCGCCCGTGGCGGCACCATTGATTGCGGCAGCGCGTTCGCGGCGGTCAATGCGGTCAGCCACTGGATCTGGGGCGAACGCGCCATGCATGCCAACCGGCCTTCGGTCCGGCATACCATGCTGGGCTACGTCATCCATCATGCGATGTCGGTGTTCTGGGCCGTGTTCTATGAAACCGCGGTGGCACGGCATCATGCACGCGGCGCCGCGGGCACCCTGGCGCTTGGCGGCCTTGGCGTGGCAGCCCTGGCCTGCCTGGTGGACCTGAAGTGTACGCCGCACCGCCTGACGCCCGGCTTCGAGCGGCGCCTGTCGCCGCGCATGCTGGCGCTGGTCTACCTGGCTTTCGGGCTGGCCCTGCCGCTGGGGTCGCTGCTGGTGCGGCACGCGGCGCGCAAGCAGTGAACCTGCAGCGCGCGCAAGGATCATTGCGCCATGCCCGTGCGGGGCAGCCTGCAAGGAGCCGGGCACCGATTGCAGAACTTACGCGGTGCTCGGCGTCCGAAGCCATCCTCGGCGCGGCGCACCGCTGGGCAACCAGCAGTTCCTGAAAGGCTGGAAGAAGAGAACCAGCGGCGGCCGGCAAGCCGGCCACCCGGGGCGCAGCGATATCAGGCCTGTTCCTTGACCTGGCTCTCCAGTTCGACCAGCCGCTTCTTCAGCGCACGCTCTTCCTGGAAGCGCACGGTCTCGTCGCGGATCACGGCGACGATGCCGGTGATGGCGCCCGCGTCATCCTTGAGCAGCGCCACGGTAAAGGCGATCGACAGGCCCTTGCCGTCCTTGTCGACCGCGGGCACCTTGAGCAGGTCATGGCCGTAGCGCGTGATGCCGGTGGCCATGGTCTTGTCATAGCCCTCCCAATGGCGCCCGCGCAGCCGTTCCGGAATGATCAGGTCGAGCGACTGGCCCATGGCCTCGGCCTGGGTGTAGCCGAACATGCGCTCGGCGGCGGGATTCCACAGCGTGATGGCGCCCTTGGCGTCGGAGATGATGATGGCGTCGCCGATGGCGGACACCAGTTGCGCGTAGTCGATGGGTTCTGGCATGGAGATTCCCTTTCTGTCGGTCATTGCCGGTTGGGGTATGTTGCCACCAAGGTAGCGCGGCACGGGTCCACGCTGCAAGCAAAAACGCCGGGGCGGCGCAACTGGCGCGGCCCCGGCGTACGCCCCGGCACATGTGCCGGGCAGGCGGCGTCAGATCACCTGGGACTCGCGCAGGCGCTTGATGTCGTCCGCGCCGTAGCCCAGGCCGGCCAGTACTTCTTCGCTATGCTCGCCCAGCAGCGGCGAACCCGTGATTTCCGGCTTGAGGTCGGAGAACTTGATCGGGCTGCCCACCGTCAGGTAAGAACCGCGCTCCTTGTGCGGCACCTCGGTGATGCTGCCGCTGGCGCGCAGCGACGGATCGGCGGCGATCTCCTTCATCGACAGCACCGGCGAGCACGGGATGTCATGCTTGCGCAGGATGTCCACCGCTTCGTACTTGGTCTTGTCGGCAAGCCATTCCTCGATGGTGTTGAAGATATCGAAGATATGCGGCTGGCGTGCCTTGGCGGTGGCGTAGTTGGGATCGTCGATCCATTCCGGCTTGCCCAGCGCCTTGCAGATCGGCTCCCAGGCATGGCCCTGGATGGTGAAGTAGATGTAGGCGTTGGGATCGGTCTCCCAGCCCTTGCACTTCAGCACCCAGCCCGGCTGGCCGCCGCCGCCCGCGTTGCCGCCGCGCGGCACCACGTCGCTGAAGCTGCCATGCGGGTACTGCGGATACTCTTCCAGGAAGCCCAGGCGGTCCAGGCGCTGCTGGTCGCGCAGCTTGACGCGGCACAGGTTCAGCACGGCGTCCTGCATCGACACGGCCACCTTCTGGCCCTTGCCGGTCTTGTCGCGGCCGATCAGCGCGGTCAGGATGCCGATGGCGAGGTGCATGCCGGTGTTGGAGTCGCCCAGCGCCGCGGCGGACACCGTCGGCGGGCCATCCCAGAAGCCCGTGGTCGACGCCGCGCCGCCCGCGCACTGCGCCACGTTCTCATAGACCTTCAGGTCTTCGTAGTGGTGGCCGTCGCTGAAGCCCTTGACCGAAGCCACGATCATCTTCGGATTCAGCTCGTTGATGCGTTCCCACGAGAAGCCCATGCGGTCCAGCGCGCCCGGCCCGAAGTTCTCGACCAGCACGTCCGATTCGCGGATCAGCTGCTCCAGGATCTTCTTGCCTTCCGGCTTCTTGGTGTCCAGCGTGAGCGAACGCTTGTTGCTGTTGAGCATGGTGAAGTACAGCGCGTCGACATCCGGGATGTCGCGCAGCTGCGTGCGCGTCACGTCGCCGGAACCGGGGCGCTCGACCTTGATCACGTCGGCGCCGAACCATGCCAGCAGCTGCGTGCACGCGGGGCCGGCCTGGACGTGCGTGAAGTCGATGATCTTGATGCCGTTGAGTGGGAGGTTCACTTTCGTTCTCCTATTGGATCAGAGGGGTGAAGTTCGGGTGAAATTCGGGCGAATTACTTCTTGGCCGAGCTTTGCGGATTCAGGTTGGTCAGGCGGCCGCTTTCGGTGCCGGCAGCCGGGTCGATGACGGCATTGACCAGCGTGGGCTTGCCCGACCGCAGGGCTTCGTTCACCGCGGCTTCGAGTTCCGCCGGTGTGGTGACGTTGTGACCGACGCCGCCGAACGCTTCCATCATCTTGTCGTAGCGCGCTCCCGGGACGAACGTCGTGACCGCCGGATCCTTGCCGCCGGTCGGATTCACGTCGATGCCCTTGTAGACGCCGTTGTTGTTGAAAATGACGATGCAGACCGGCAGGTTGTAACGGCAGATCGTCTCGACTTCCATGCCCGAGAAACCGAATGCACTGTCACCGCACAACGCCAGCACCGGCTTGCTGGTCTCGACCGCCGCGGCGACCGCGTAGCCCATGCCCACGCCCATCACGCCCCAGGTGCCCACGTCCAGGCGCTTGCGCGGCTCGTACATGTCGATCACGGCACGGGCGTAGTCCAGCGTGTTGGCGCCTTCATTGACAAACGAGATGCCCGGATTGGCCTTGACGACCTCCTTCAGCACGCCCAGCGCGCCGTGGAAGTTCATCGGCGACACATCCCTGGCCTTGGCCAGGGTCTCGGCCATCTTCGCCAGGTTCGTGTCCCTGCGGTCGGCCACCGCGTTCAGCCAGTCGGCGCCCGGCTTGGCAAAGTCGTTGCCGACCTTGTCGAGGATTGCCGACACGCACGAACCGATGTCACCGACTACCGGCGCGGCGATGGCAACGTTGCTGTCCATCTCGGTCGCCGCGATGTCGATCTGGATGAATTGCTTCGGCTTGCCCCAGGTCTTGCCCTTGCCGTGCGACAGCAGCCAGTTCAGGCGGGCGCCGACCAGCAACACCACGTCGGCTTCAGCCAGCACATAGGAGCGTGCGGCCGAGGCCGATTGCGGGTGCGTATCGGGCAGCAGGCCCTTGGCCATCGACATCGGCAGGTACGGAATGCCGGTCTTCTCGACCAGCGTGCGGATATCCGATTCGGCGCGTGCGTACGCGGCACCCTTGCCCAGCAGGATCAGCGGGCGCCTGGCGCCCTTCAGCAGCGCGACGGCACGGTCGACCGAGTCCGGTGCGGGCAGTTGGCGCGGGGCCGGATCCACCACCTTGATCAACGACTTGCGGCCCTTCCCGGCCTCCATCGACTGGCCCAGCAGCTTGGCCGGCAGGTCCAGGTACACGCCGCCCGGACGGCCCGACACGGCGGCACGAATCGCACGCGCGATACCGACACCAATGTCTTCAGCGTGCAGCACGCGGAAGGCAGCCTTGGCATGCGGACGGGCGATGGCCAGCTGGTCCATCTCTTCGTAGTCACCCTGCTGCAAATCGACGATCTCGCGCTCGCTCGAGCCGCTGATCAGGATCATCGGGAAGCAGTTGGTGGTCGCATGCGCCAGCGCCGTCAGCCCGTTCAGGAAACCGGGCGCAGACACGGTCAGGCAAACGCCCGGCTTTTGCGTGAGAAAGCCGGCAATCGCTGCGGCGTTGCCTGCGTTCTGCTCGTGACGGAAGCTGATGACGCGCATGCCGTTGGCCTGCGCCAGACGCGCCAGATCGGTGACCGGAATGCCGGGCAGGCCGTAGATGTTTTCGATGCCGTTCAGCTTGAGCGCGTCGATGACCAGATGAAAACCATCGGTTTGTGCCTGATGCTCTTCCGCGGTGTGACGCTGCAGCTCGTTTCCGACTTCTGCCATGGTTGCTTCCTTCTATGCAAATTGACTGGGGTTGGAATTCTTCTGTTTCAGGCTTCCGCGGTGGTGCTCTGGGCCCGCTTCGCTACGACTTCGGACATGCTTGGTCTCCTCGTTGGACTCGTGTTCGTGGTGCGCAGGGGCTGCCCCCCTTTGCTTCAACCTCTGCCGGTTCATTCGACCGGTCTGATGACATACGGTATGTGATATATCAGAGAACGGCAAGCTATTTTCCTACTCTGCGACGAACTTTCGTCAGTGCACTGCAGCAAACCACCCTCTATCTACGGTCAAATCGGCGCAACTCCTTAATCCGTGCCTTTCATTCCCCCTTGGCACAGATGCAGGAGTCCATTCGCAACGCTAGTTGCACTTTGAATCCCGGCTCAAGATATATCACATACCAATTCTTGAGGCGCTTTGATGCGATCTGAAATGCCTTGCAAGGTCCTCAACTGGTCCAAGACCTGGCGCCTGGCGTTGCGGCACATGAATCCGTGGATTGATGCTAACTGAAGCTTAAATAGCCTTGGCTTAAAGTTTTTTATCGTATCTATTCATGACCATTTATATGTCGCGGAACTGGCATGAATTGGGGTGTGGGACGCCGTAGCGCCCCCCCTGTGGCATCCCGCCCCCCATGGAAAACCCCTACGCCGGCGTTTCCTCCAGCTGCCGCAGCAATGCATCGACACTGCCCTTGGCATCGCCAAACCACATCCGCGTGTTGTCCTTGTAGAACAGCGGGTTGTCGACTCCCGCGTAGCCCGCCGCCATGCTGCGCTTGGACACCACCACGGTCCTGGCCTTCCACACCTCCAGCACCGGCATGCCGGCAATCGGACTGGCGGGGTCTTCCAGCGCACCTGGGTTGACGATGTCGTTGGCGCCGACCACCAGCACCACGTCGGCCTTCTCGAAGTCGTCGTTGATCTCCTCCATTTCCAGCACGATGTCGTACGGCACCCTCGCCTCGGCAAGCAGCACGTTCATGTGCCCCGGCAAGCGTCCAGCCACCGGGTGGATGCCGAAGCGGACATTGACCCCCTGCGCGCGCAGCCGCCGCGCGATCTCGCTGATGGTGCCCTGGGCCTGCGCCACCGCCATGCCATAGCCCGGCACGATGATGACCTCGTTGGCATCCTTGAGCAGGCTGCTGACTTCCTCGCTCGACACCGGCAGCACCTCGCCCTGCTCGGCCGCCGCACCCTGCGCCTGCACCGCGCCGAAGCCGCCCAGGATCACTGACAGGAACTTGCGGTTCATTGCCTTGCACATGATGTAGCTGAGAATGGCGCCGCTCGACCCCACCAGCGCGCCGGTGATGATCAGCAGGTCGTTGCCCAGCATGAAGCCGGTCGCCGCGGCCGCCCAGCCGGAGTAGCTGTTCAGCATCGACACCACCACCGGCATGTCGGCGCCGCCGATTGCCAGCACCAGGTGGGCGCCGACCAGCAGCGCGATCACCGTCATCGCGGCCAGCGGCACCAGCCCCAACTGCGGGTCGGGCGCGCTGAGGAAGGCATAGCCCAGCCACACGCACACCACCAGCGCGCCGGCGTTGAGCACGTGGCGGCCCGGCAGCAGCATCGGCTTGCCGCCCATGGTGCCCTGCAGCTTGAGGAAGGCGATGATCGACCCGGTGAAGGTGACCGCGCCGATCAGGATGCCAAGGTAGGTCTCGACCTCATGGATCACCTTCTCCGCGCCGGCCAGCGTGGTCGGCTCCAGGTAGTTGGCGTAGCCGACCAGCACCGCGGCCAGGCCGACGAAGCTGTGCAGCACCGCCACCAGCTGCGGCATCTGCGTCATCTCCACGCGCCTGGCCAGCACCGCGCCGGCGATGCCGCCCACCAGCATCGCGCCGATGATGATGGGAACGCCGTCGGGCGTTCCGGCCAGCACGGTGGTCACCACCGCGATCACCATGCCGGCGATGCCGAACAGGTTGCCGCGCCTGGCTGTGGCGGGATGGCTCAGCCCGCTCAGGCTGAGGATGAACAGCGCGCTGGCGCCAAGGTAAGCGATATTGCTGATTCCGGAAGGCATGGCTCGGTCTCCTTAGCCCTTTTGTACTTCGGCCTTGTGTTCAGTCGCGCTGGAACATCTTCAGCATGCGCTGCGTGACCAGGAAGCCGCCGGCGATGTTGATGGTCGCAACCAGCACCGCGCAACCCGCGATCACCGCAGTCAGCAGCGACGGCTTGCCCAGCTGCACCAGCGCCCCCACCACGATGATCCCGCTGATGGCATTGGTCACGCTCATCAGCGGCGTGTGCAGCGCGGCGGTGACGTTCCACACCACCTGGTAGCCGACGAAGATCGCCAGCACGAACACGGTGAAGTGCGCCATGAACGCAGGCGGCGCCACCGCCCCGAGGGCGAGCAGGGCAATCGCCGCAAGCGCCAGCGCGGCCAGCGTCACGCCGGTGCGGTTGCGCGGCGGGGCCGCGACCGCCTCCACCGGCGCCGCGGCCGGCGCCTGCTGCTGCGGTATCGCCACCGTCAGCGGCGGCGGCGGCCAGGTCACCGCGCCCTGGTGCTGCACCGTGGCGCCGCGGATCATCTCGTCGTCCATGTTGACCACGAGCTGGCCATCCTTGCCCGGCGTCAGCTCGGTCAGCAGGTGGCGGATATTGGTGGCGTAGAGCTGGCTCGACTGCGCCGCCATGCGGCTGGGCAGGTCGGTATAGCCGATGATGGTCACGCCATCGCGGCGCACGCTTTCGCCAGGCACGGTCAGCACGCAGTTGCCGCCCTGCTCGGCGGCAAGGTCCACCACCACGCTGCCAGAGCGCATGAGCCCGACGGTCCCGGCTTCCAGCAGCTTCGGCGCCGGCTTGCCCGGGATCAGCGCGGTGGTGATGATGATGTCCACCTCGCGCGCCTGCTCGGCGAAGAGGCGCATTTCCGCCTCGATGAAGGCGGGACTCATCTCCTTGGCATAGCCGCCGCTGCCGCTGCCGTCCTCTTCGATCTCGACGGTCAGGAACTCGGCGCCCAGGCTCTCGATCTGCTGGCGCACCACCGGCCGTGTATCGAAGGCGCGCACCACCGCGCCCAGGCTGCGCGCCGCGCCGATCGCCGCCAGCCCCGCCACGCCCGCGCCGATCACCAGCACGCGCGCCGGCGGGATCTTGCCCGCGGCGGTGATCTGGCCGGCAAAGGGCCGGCCGAAGGCATGCGCGGCTTCGATCACCGCGCGGTAGCCCGCCATGTTGGCCATGGAGCTGAGCGCATCCAGCTTCTGCGCGCGCGAGATGCGCGGCACGCAGTCCATCGCCAGCACCGTCGCGCCGCGCTGCGCCAGCCGCTCCAGCATCGGCATCTGCTGCGCCGGCCAGACAAAGCCGATCAGCGTGGCATGCTTCTTCAGCAGCGCCGCCTCTTCCACGCCCAGGCTGGGGTGGACCTGCGGCGGGCGCACCTTGACCACCACGTCGACCGAAGCCCACAGGCTCGCCGCATCGACGATGGCGGCGCCGGCGGCGCGGTAGTCATCGTCGGAGAACGACGCCTCCTGGCCCGCGCCGGTCTCTACCGCGACCTGGTAGCCGAGCTTGAGCAGTTCCTTGACCGAGTCCGGGGTGGCGGCAACGCGCCGCTCGCCCGGGTGGACCTCGCGGGGCACACCGATCGTCATTGGCATAGCATTCACCGTATCAAGTTGGGTTGGGTCGGCATGAGTCGCGCTCAGCCGCGCACGTGGTTGACCAGCGAGCCGATGCCCGCGATCGACACCTCCACCACGGCGCCGTCCTTCATCGACCCCACGCCCAGCGAGGTGCCGACGGCAATCACGTCACCGGGCATCAGCGTCAGATCCTGCGAAATGCGGCTGACCTGCTCTTCCGGCGAGAAGATCATGTCCGACAGCGGGTAGTTCTGCCGCTCCACGCCGTCGAGCCGTGTCACCACGCTGGCGCCGCGCCAGTCAAAGCCGGTGACGATGGCCGGGCCGATGCAGCCGAAGGTGTCGAAGCCCTTGGCACGCGTCCATTGCGGGAAATTGGGATCGGCGGTGATCAGCTCGGCCGCGGTCACGTCGTTGACGATGGTGTAGCCGAAGATATGGGCGCCAGCCTCCGCTACCGACACATTGCGTGCCTTCTTGCCGATGACGATGCCAAGCTCGCCCTCGTAGACAATCTTGCCGTCGTAGCTCTTGGGGCGCTGCACGGCGTCGTTGGGGCCGGCCAGCGACGATGCCGGCTTGATCAGGAACAGCGGGTGCGTCGGCACCGGCTTCTCCAGCTTGCGCGCGAGCGCGTGGAAGTTGTTCCACAGCGCCACCACCTTGCCGGGCTCGCAGGGCGCGACCAGCGCCAGCGCGGCGCGCTCATGCACGGCGCCCGTGGGCTCGGGATGGTTGAAGCCGTCGCGGTCGTATTCGACCACGCGATTCTGGTCAGGGCCATCGAGGCGGCCATGGCCGATGCTGCCGTCGGCGCGGCGAAAGCGTATCCAGGTTTGCACGGCAATGCTCCTTGCGCAGGCAAAGGCGGGCCTGCCTGCGTCAATGTCAGTTGCAGGATGTCAGGAAGGAAAAGCGTGGAAGGCAGTGGAACGTTGGCCCGCCGTTCCCGCCTTCGCGGGAACGACGACAGTACGCGCAGTACAGCGCCCTAGCGCATGCTAAGGCTCGCTAACGCACCGTAACGCACCACCACAACGCACCACAACGCGCCGTTGCGCGCGCCTCATACCGCCCCGGCCAGCTTCATCGCCGCGATCTGCGCTGGCGTGCGGCCCAGCCATTCGAGGATCTCGTCGGTATGCTCGCCCAGCAGCGGCGAGCGCTCCACCTGCACCGGCGATGCCGACATCGTGATCGGGCAGCCCAGCTGCACGTAGTTGCCGCGCTGCGGATGCTCCAGCTCGACCAGGTAGCCGCGCTGGTACAGCGACTGGTCCTCGATCAGGTCTTTCATCGACAGGATCGGGCCGCACGGCACATCCACCTCGTTGAGCGCGGCCATCACATCGAACTTGCTGACCTTGCTGGTCCATTTCTCGATCACGGCGAAGCAGTCGGCGAGGTGCTTGAGGCGCGCTTCCGGCGTGGCGTAGTCCGGGTTGGTGATCAGGTCCTCGCGGCCGCACAGGCGCATCAGCGGCTCCCAGCCCTGGGGCTGGATGATGACGTAGACGTAGTCGTTGGGGCCGCCCGGCGCGCAGCGCAGCGCCGCGCCTGGCTGGCCGCCACCAGAGGCATTGCCTGCGCGCGGCACGTGGTCGCCGAACTCCTGGTTGGGGTATTCGCGCAGCGGGCCGTTGTCCAGGCGCTGCTGGTCGCGCAGCTTGACGCGGCACAGATTCAGTACCGCATCCTGCATCGCCACCTCCACGCGCTGGCCGCGGCCGGTGTGCTCGCGGTGCAGCAGCGCGGCCAGGATGCCGACCACGCAATGGATGCCAGTGCCCGAGTCGCCGATCTGCGCGCCGGTCACGGTCGGCACGCCTTCGGCATCGCCGGTGGTCGAGGCGGAGCCGCCCATGCACTGCGCCACGTTCTCGTACGCCTTGCAGTCGGCATACGGCCCCGGGCCGAAGCCCTTGATCGAGGCATAGACCAGCCGCGGGTTCAGGTCCTGCAGGTGCTCCCAGTCGAAGCCGGCGCGCGCGAGCACGCCGGGCCCGAAGTTCTCGATCAGCACGTCACAGCGCTGTACCAGGTCTTCGAGCAGCGCCTTGCCTTCAGGCGTCTTCATGTTCAGCGTCAGGCTGCGCTTGTTGGAGTTGAGCATGGTGAAGTACAGGCTGTCGGCGTTGGGCACGTCGCGCAGCTGGCTGCGGGTAATGTCGCCGCGGCCGGGCATCTCCACCTTGATCACGTCCGCACCCAGCCACGCCATCAACTGCGTGGCCGAGGGGCCTGCCTGGACGTGGGTCATGTCCAGGATGCGAACACCTTGCAGTGCCTTGGTTTCCATTGCGAAAGTCTCCTTTTAACCGCTGATTTTGTCGCTCCTGATGACATACGGTATGTGATATATCAGAAGAGAGCAAGTGGAGTTTGGCAAGTGCAACAGAAATATCGACGATGCGGCGCAGCATATGCGGAGAAAGAGACACTTGATACAGCGGATGTCGCAGTCACCAGCGCTTGATTCTCACATTGATATATCACATACCATCTGGCGAAATGTATCGACGCCAGCACGTAACAAAAACGGCGGACCGAAGTCCGCCGTTTTGCCCTGCACTGCTCGCCTCAGTCGAGGAAATCGCAGTGCTTCTCCACGTAGTCCGCCAGGTCCAGCGAGTGCTGACGCACCAGCCGCTCGGCCAGTTCGGTATCGCGCTTCTCCAGCGCTTCGATGATGCGCAGGTGATCCACGATCGACCTTGCCGCGCGGTCGCTCTGCGAGATCGTCATCTTCCGGATCGCGCGCACATGGATAAAGATATTGCGGATCGTGTCCATGATGATCTGCGACCTGGACAACTGGACGATCGCCTGGTGGAACGCGATATTGGCGTCGGAATACTCCTCGATATGTTCCGCCGGCGTGGAATCGCGGAAGCTGTCGAACATGCGGCGCAGCTGGGCGATTTCCTGGTCGGTGGCATTCTGCGTGGCAAGGCGCGCCGCCATGCTCTCCAGCGCCGCCCACATCTGGATCATCTCTACGATCTCGCGCTTGGTCTTGCGCATGATGTAGATGCCCCGGCGCGGCACGGTGCGCAGGAAGCCTTCCTGCTCCAGCAGCGTCATGGCTTCGCGGATCGGCGTGCGGCTGACGCCCATGGCTTCGCTCAGCACCCTTTCGTCGAGCCGGATCTCGTCGTGCGACTGGTAGATATCGGCGTCGGCGATGGCCTGCCGCAGCATGGCATAGGCCTGGTCGCGCAGGCTGGCGCCCGCGTTGATCGGTTGCACGGACAAGGTCAGCCCGTTGGGCTGGACAATGGATTGTGGTTGCGCAGACATGGAATAGGCTCGTGTGAGACCGGTGGCGCGGCGGCCGGAATGGCTGCCCGCCACATTTCCGCACAGCTTAGCAAAACGCTCGACTCATTACGAAAATGCATCAAGCAATACGTCGCGGTCATGCATCGGCACCGTCAGCGTGCGCGGTCTATCGTATATGGTATATCACAATCGTCTTGCCATTTCTTGCCCAAAAGCGGGGCAGGCGCAACATTGAGGCGGCCTCTCGCGGCGGGAGGGCCAAAACCCTTGCCCTCCCCCGCCCGCCATCCACTGCCGCCGGCGGCTACGCGGCAAGCTTGGCCATCGAGTCACGCTGCTTGATCAAACCCAGCACGGCGTCACACATCGGCGTCGGTTGCCCGACCAACCGGCCCATTTCCTGCACCACCGTGAGCAGCGGGTCGATTTCCATGGCGCGCCCCGCCTCCAGGTCCTGCAACATCGAAGTCTTGTGCGCTCCCACCGCTCCCGCGCCGTCGATGCGCCGCTCGACGTCGACGCGGAACTTGACCCCGAAGCGCTCGGCAATGCCCTGCGCCTCCACCATCATCTGGCGCGATAGTGCGCGCGTGGCAGGATCCGAGGTAATGACATCGAGCGTGGCATGGGTCAGCGCGCTGATCGGGTTGAAGCAAAGGTTGCCCCACAGCTTCAGCCAGATCTCGTCGCGGATGTTGTCGCGCACCGGCGCCTCCAGGTCAGCCGCCATCATCAGTTCGCTGAGCCGGGTCACGCGGGTTGAACGGCTGCCATCCGGCTCGCCCAGCGGAAATTTCTTGCCATACACATGCTTGATCACGCCGGGCGCGACGATTTCGGCAGCAGGATAGACCACGCAGCCGATTGCGCGCTCCGGCCCGAAGCCACGCCATTGCCGGCCGCCCGGGTCGACGCTTTCCAGCGTCGACCCCGCCAGCTCGCCGCCGTGCTTGTGGAAATACCAGTAAGGAATGCCATTGACGCCGGTCACGATCGCGGTTTCCGGACCCAGCAGCGGCTGGATCAGGTCTACCACGCCCGGCACCGAATGCGCCTTCAGCGTAATGAAGACATAGTCCTGCGGCCCCAGCTCGCGCGGATCGCTGGTGCAACGCACCCGCGCCGCACGCTCCTCGCCGTCGATCAGCAGCCGGACCCCGTGTTCCTGCATCGCCGCCAGGTGCGGGCCGCGCGCGACGAAGCTGACATCGGCTCCCGCGCGTGCCAGCTGCGCCCCGACATAGCCGCCGATGGCACCTGCGCCGTAGATACACACTTTCATTTGCTGTCTCCTTGATGGCTCGATTGGATCTTTTGATATATCACATACTATATTCCACTAAGACGCAAAACAACCTTTATCTTTGCGGACACATTCAGGCAAGCGGCGCTGCGCTAACATGAAGCTTCGTGCGCCTGGAACGATGCCCGGGCGCCGGTTGCTTACTGACACCGGAGCCCACTGATGGAATCGTCGCTGGCATTGCTGCAGGACCCCGCCGCCTGGGCGGCGCTCGCCACGCTGGTGGCCATGGAAATCGTGCTGGGGATCGATAACCTCATCTTCATTTCGATCCTGACCAACAAGCTGCCCGCAGAGATGCGCGAGAAGGCGCGCAAGGTCGGCATCACCCTGGCGCTGCTGATGCGTCTCGGCCTGCTGGCCACCATCGCCATCATCGTCAAGTTGACCGAGCCGGTCTTCACAATCCTTGGCCAGGGGCTGTCGTGGCGCGACATGATCCTCATCGCCGGCGGCGCCTTCCTGGTGTGGAAGGCGACCCGCGAGATCCATCACCACGTCACCGCGGGCGAGGAAGGCGAAGACAATGGCACCGGCAAGGTGGCGCACAGCTTTGCCGCCGCGATCGGCCAGATCCTGGTGCTCGACCTGGTGTTTTCGATCGACAGCATCATCACGGCGGTCGGCATGACCGAGCATGTCCAGATCATGTTCGTCGCGGTGATCGCCGCGGTGATGGCGATGCTGTTCGCCGCCACGCCGCTGGCCAACTTCATCAACCGCAACCCGACCATCGTGATGCTGGCGCTGGCCTTCCTGATGATGATCGGCATGACGCTGATCGCCGAAGGGCTCGGCACTCATGTGCCGAAGGGCTATATCTATACGGCGATGGCGTTCTCGGCCGCGGTGGAAGGGCTGAACATGCTGGCGCGGCAGCGGCGCCACGCGCGTCGCACGCGCGGCGAGGCGCATTGAGCGCAGCGGCGGCAGAATGTGACACATGTGCCGCCGCGGGCTGTAACAGACGGTGTCCGAACTTTTCCCGGGAAACGCCGTCTCTTAGAGTTCTGCTCAACCCATGGACAAGGAAAGGACGCTTTCGCCACATGATGAACCGCCGAACCCTGCTGGTCTCCGCCACCGCCTCCGCCGCCCTGGCCGCGCTGGGCATTACCCCATCGGTGCTGGCAGCCAGCCGGATCAAGCTCGGCGAAGCCCGGCCCTTCGGCTTCGACGCCCTGATCGAGCGCGCGCGCGCGCTCGCTGCCAAGCCCTACGTGCCCCCGCCCTCGCCGCCTGCCGACGTGCTGTCGCGCATCGACTACGATGCCCATGGCAAGATCCGGTTCCGCACCGACGATGCGCTGTTTGCCAAGGGTCCGGGCCAGTTCCCGGTCACCTTCTTCCACCTCGGGACCTACTTCCGCACCCCGGTGCGCATGCATGTGATCGAGCGCGGCAAGGACAGCGCCGGCCGCGCCCGCGAGATCGTCTATGACGATGCCTATTTCGACATGCCCGCCGACAGCCCCGCGCATAAGTTGCCGCCGGGCAGCGGCTTCGCCGGCTTCCGTTTCCAGGAAAGCCGCCTCGGCGACCAGAAGACGCGCGACTGGCGCAAGAACGACTGGGTCGCCTTCCTGGGCGCCTCCTACTTCCGCGCCATCGGCGACCTGTACCAGTACGGGCTGTCGGCGCGCGGCATCGCCATCGACGTGGCCGAAGCCGGAAAGCCCGAGGAATTCCCGGCGTTCACCCATTTCTGGTTCGAGACCCCGGAAGGCAACGGCGATACCGTCACGGTCTACGCCCTGCTAGACGGCCCCAGCATCTCCGGCGCCTACCGCTTCGTGATGCAGCGCGCCAAGGCCGTGATCATGGATGTGGAATGCGCGCTGTTCCTGCGCAAGGACGTGGCGCGGCTGGGACTGGCACCGCTGACCTCGATGTACTGGTTCTCAGAAAGCATCAAGGGAATCGCCGACTGGCGTCCGGAAGTCCATGACTCCGACGGCCTGGCCATCTGGAACGGCGCCGGCGAGCATATCTGGCGCCCGCTCAACAACCCGCCCCAGACCACGGCATCGGCATTCTCCGACGACAACCCCAAGGGGTTCGGCCTGCTGCAGCGCGACCGCCTGTTCGACCACTACCAGGACGGCGTCAACTACGAACGGCGCCCGAGCCTGTGGGTCGAGCCGCGCGACGGCTGGGGCGCCGGTGCCGTGCAACTGGTCGAGCTGCGCACCGACGACGAGATCCACGACAACATCGTCGCCATGTGGGTCCCCAAGGCTTCCGCCAAGGCCGGCGCCACCTACCGCCTGCGCTATCGCCTGCACTGGCAGGCGGACGAACCGAACCCGTCGCCGCTGGCGCGCTGCGTGGCCACGCGCCTCGGCAACGGCGGCCAGCCCGGGCAGCCGCGGCCCAAGGGCGTGCGCAAGTTCATGGTCGAGTTCAAGGGCGCGCCGCTGGAAAAACTGCCGTTCGGCGTCAAGCCCGAAGCAGTGCTGACCGCTTCGCGCGGCACCTTCTCCTATGTCTTCACCGAAGCCGTGCCCAACAACGTGCCCGGCCACTGGCGCGCCCAGTTCGACCTGGCCACCGACGGCAAGGGGCCGGTCGACATCCGCCTGTTCCTGCGCCTGGACGGCAAGCCGCTGTCCGAGACGTGGCTGTACCAGTACCACCCTCCGCAGGCATAACCCTGCCCCGGGCGCAGCCGGCAGCCGGCGCCGCTTTGCAGGATATTGCGACGCCGTGATGTCAGGCGCGCTTGAGCGGGTATGATGGCTGGCTACGACAGTCAAACCGCACCAGTCAGCCTCACATGATTTCTCAAGAGTTTGCCGGTGCCGCCGACGGCGGCCAGGCTGCATCGCTCCCGCGCTCGGAGCGCGCCTACCAGCAACTGCGCGCCGCCATCCAGGCGGGGCAGCTATCTCCCGGCACCCGGCTGCGCGAAGTGGAACTGGCGGAATCGCTGGGGTTGTCGCGCACGCCGGTGCGCGAAGCGCTGTCGCGACTGGAATCGGAAGGCCTGGTGGTCAACGAGCCCAACCGGGGCATGATGGTGACCCAGCTCGACGCCAGCATGGTCAGCGAGCTGTATGTGATGCGCGAGGTGCTGGAAGGCACCGCCGCGGCCCTGGCCGCGCGCCATGCCACCGATGTGGAGATTTCGCTGCTGCGCGATATCGTCGAGCGCGACCTGGCGTTCGCCGACGATCCCGACCGCCTGGCGCAGAACAACCGGCTGTTCCACGAAACCCTCCACCGCTGCGCCCACAACCGCTACCTGCTGAAAAACCTGCGGTCGCTGCACGAATCAATGGCGTTGCTGGGACGCACCACGCTGGCGGTGCCCGGCCGCGCGCGCAGCTCCTATGAAGAGCACACCGCCCTGGTCGAAGCGCTGGAAAAACGTGATCCGGCGCTGGCCGAGCAGATCGCGCGGCGCCATATCCAGCAGGCCTACAAGGTGAGGCTGTCGCTATGGATCCAGGAGCAGTCCGGCAGCTAAGCCTCCGGGCCAGGGCGCTCAGGCAGCCGCCTGCGCCCGCGCCGTACGCAGCGTGCCGACGCTCAGCACAGCCAGGGCAAGCAGGATCAACACCACCGCGTATAGCGTCTGCGGTGCGATCTGCTCCCCGCCCAGCCACGCACCCATCGCCAGCGCCACCGGCGGATTGACGTAGACATAGCTCGTCGACAGCGTCTGGCTGACCGTCGCCACCAGGTACATATAGGCAGAGAACGCCACCAGCGAACCCGCCACCACCAGGTAGACCCAGGCCCAGCCGGCCTGCTCGCTGATCGACGACAGCGACGCCGGCCACGGCTCCTGCCGCAGCGCCGACAGCACCATCAGCACCACCCCGCCGATCAGCATCTCCATGGCGAAGGCCGCCCCGCCCTGTGGCAGCTCGAGGCGCCGCACCAGTTGCGAGCCGAACGACCAGCTCGCCACTGCCAGCATCAGCGCCACCACGCCACCCGTGCTGACGCGGAATTCGGCCCCGGCGGTCAGCACCAGGATGCCCGCGCTGCCGATTGCAATCGCCACATATTCATACCACTTTGGCCGCTGGCCGAAGCAGGCTGCCCAGATCAGCGCAAAGATCGGCATCGAGCCGATCATGACCGTGGTCGCGCCCGACGAGATGGTCTGCTCGGCAATCGCGGTCAATCCCATGCCGCCTACCAGCAGGAACAGCGCCGGCACCGCACAGTTGCGCAGCAGCCGCCACTGCGGCATGGGCGTGCCGCGCCACGCCAGCCAGGCGGTCAACAGCAGGCCCGCGCAGAGAAAGCGCGTACCCGTCATGAACAGCGGCGGAAAGCTCTCCAGCGTAAAGCGGATCGCCAGATAGGTCGTGCCCCAGACCACGTAAGTGATCAGCAGGCAAATGAGGACAAGCGGCGGCATGGTCGCGAAAGGGTTCTGCGAAGGCATCCAAGATAGCCTCCGGCGTCGCCGCGACAAAACGAAAAGGTCTGGCAAGCCTTGTCAAAGTTGCTCACAAGGCATATCGACCTGCACGTGACCCGCCGATGGGGCAAACGAGCAGGCAAAACAAAACCGGCCGCGTCTTGCCCGTGGCGGGCGCGCGTCTGGCCGGTTCTACAACGCAGCCACCAAGGGCCGCAGGTACTGCAATACCGCTGGTAACTGCTTAGCCGTTGGCGTAGACCACCTTGGCCTTGCGGGCTTGCGACTGCAGGCGGGCGATGACTTCCTGCACTGCGGCGATGGCGCGCTTGGCGTCTTGCACGAAGCCCAGGCTTTGCTTGCCCAGCTCATGCTCGATGAGGTCACGTTCCAGTTGATCGGTCAGCTTGATATCGGATTGGGTGTTCATGGCTTCCTTCCTTTCAGGGGTTACCCTTATGGGGTTTTCCCGAATTGTAGCAAAGGAATTGTCGCGTTGCAGCATTAGGTGATAGTACGTATGCGGGAAAGCAACGGTACAAAGCCGGAAAAACCTTTCCGATAAGCATAAAGAGCCGAAACTGCCACTTTATGGCGCACTTCCCAGGGTGCATGCCCCCGCGTGCTCCGCGCTTGTGCGCCCTCCTCTCATCGCACTCGATTTCACTTGCGGGAAAATCGGCAGAAATTGTCAATAAATGGGCAGGCTCGGGTAGTGGCGAACGACGCCCGCGGCGCTACGATCAGGAGACGTTCAGACCGCTGGCGGCCTACGCCAGCTTACTCAATGCATCTCTTCATCGGCTTGGACGGCCGCGATGGCGTTTGGCACGCTATCCGTGCCGCGCTATTCAAGAGAGCCGATCCAGTTAACGCGCTCAGCGCGACATCTTGACGGGCGAAGCTGCGACGCGGCTCTACGGCCTCAACTCCAGCGAACCACATCTATATTCTCCAAACCCTTAAAGGCGTTCGACATGGCAATCAAGACAGTAGGCATCGTTGGTGCCGGCACCATGGGCAATGGCATCGCCCAGGCCTGCGCGGTAGTGGGGCTGAACGTGGTGATGGTCGACATCAGCGACGCCGCCGTGCAGAAGGGCGTGGCCACCGTGTCGGGCAGCCTGGACCG
>NZ_JAGIQB010000212.1:0-918 GCF_017815025.1 Cupriavidus phytohabitans | reverse complement strand
CATTCCCATCCATCTAGCCGCCGGGGACGTCCATATCTTACCGTCCACCCCCGGCGTTCTCTTGCCGCGATTTTCTGTCACTCGCTTCACGGCTAGCATCTTGCCGCTATGCGAGCGAGTCAGCAGATGTTGCAACGCTTTCACCTTGCCCCACCGGCCTTCTCGAGTTGCCTTGGCGATACGCACCTGAAGTCGTCTCACGTCTGTCTCGATGCGAGGCCAGTTCGCCTGGTTCCACATCTGTTCAGCGCGCACGGGCGCACCAGCGTCGATAGTCCTCGCTTGCGCTTCGGTATCGATCCCTGTCATCTGCTCTCCCGCGTACAACGATTGCTCAAGTTATCTCGCCATGAATGACCGTGCGGAAGTCTGCCCGCTTTCGCGTCAGGCAATGTTGCAGCCCGTATCCCGTCCATTACAGCCGGGCGTTCGCTTTCTCCGCATTCCTTTACCCACAGCGTCAACAGCGTTCCTTGCGGTTCGCCTGCCGTTGCCGGCGGCACTATGGGCTTACCCTGTTCCACATGAATCTCCGAGTGGGGCGGACCCTTCTTCTTCGCCGGCGGTGTGCTGTCCATGATGGCCCAATCTTCAAAGACCATTCCTCACCGCGTACCATTTTGGTTCAAGCCTATCAGCACGTTTGGCTTGTTAAAGCTCACGACGTTTAACCGAAGTTCACATATGTTGGTCGTACCCACTCATCCCTTGCTCCTCTCCGCCTTCGTGCTGGCAGATTCCGCTTCGCCTCGCGGCTGAGCGTACCGGGTATCCGGCGGCTACGTTGTCCCCAGAGCTTCACACCGAGCTGTTACCGGCTCCGCGTGTCCGGGTAGGGAACGGTTGATGGAACAACCGGTTTCATCAGGTCATAAATGCTCCAGTGAAACAGAGACTCACGCGACTTGCAGGTCGCAC
>NZ_JAGIQB010000211.1:0-927 GCF_017815025.1 Cupriavidus phytohabitans | reverse complement strand
TCATGCAGCTTTCGTGATCCTCATTTAACGTCTCTGCCGCCCTTCCGTTGGCAGAGGTTTTTCAGACCATCCCTAACAGGCTGCTGAAGTACCTCCAGCGGACGTCAGCGCGACGACTGGCTGAAGCGTTGCTTTGGGGATCCCATCGAATCCTTCATTTATGCGCGGCGCAGACACCTTCACGGAAAGCTTGTTCACCATGCGGAGGCTGGATGATTTCGTACCGAAGGCGCACCCACTGCGTTCGATCCGCACTATGGCCAACCAGGCGCTGGTGAAGATGGACAGATTGTTTGCGCAGATGTACGAGCCCGATATCAAGGGTGGCCAGCCCAGCATTGCGCCGGAAAAGCTGCTGCGAGCCATGCTGCTGCAGGTGCTCTACAGCATTCGCTCCGAACGTCAGCTCATGGAGCAGGCGCAGTACAACCTGCTGTTTCGCTGGTTTATCGGGCTGTCGATGGACGACCCAGTTTGGGTGCCCACGGTCTTCACCAAGAACCGCGAACGGCTGATCAAGCATGATGCAGTGATCCAATTTTTCAACGAGGTGCTGGCGATCGCGCAGAAGAAGAATTGGCTGTCGGGTGAGCACTTCAGCGTGGACGGCACGCTGATTCAGGCGTGGGCAGGCCACAAGAGCTTCGTGCGCAAGGATGGCGGCGACAAGGACGACAACGATGGCGGCAACTTCAAGGGGCGCAAGCGCAGCAACGAGACGCACGAGTCAAAGACCGATCCCGATGCCAAGCTCTACCGCAAGGGCAAGACAGCCAGCGAGCTTCGCTACATGGGGCATACCCTGAGCGACAACCGCCATGGCCTGGTGGTGAGCGCCATGGTGACCAATGCGGACGGACACGCCGAGCGCGAGGCCGCAAAGGTCATGCTCAACGATGCCAGGCAGGTGATTGAAGACCTGAATGT
>NZ_JAGIQB010000210.1:0-990 GCF_017815025.1 Cupriavidus phytohabitans | reverse complement strand
ACCGACTACTACACGCTGTCCGGCGCCGATCCCGAAGGCATTTTCCCGGCGATCCTGGGCCATGAAGGCGCCGGCATCGTCACCGACGTCGGCCCCGGCGTGACCTCGCTCAAGCCCGGCGACCACGTGATTCCGCTGTACACGCCGGAATGCCGCCAGTGCAAGTTCTGCCTGTCGCGCAAGACCAACCTGTGCCAGGCGATCCGCGCCACGCAGGGCAAGGGCCTGATGCCGGACGGCACCTCGCGCTTCTCGCTCGACGGCAAGCCGATCTTCCACTACATGGGCACGTCGACCTTCGCCAACCACATCGTGGTGCCGGAGATCGCGCTGGCGAAGATCCGTCCCGACGCGCCCTTCGACAAGGTCTGCTACATCGGCTGCGGCGTGACCACCGGCGTGGGCGCGGTGCTGTTCACCGCCAAGGTGGAAGCCGGCGCCAACGTGGTGGTGTTCGGCCTCGGCGGCATCGGCCTGAACGTGATCCAGGCGGCGAAGATGGTGGGCGCCGACAAGATCATCGGCGTGGACCTGAACCCGGTGCGCGAGGCAATGGCGCGCAAGTTCGGCATGACGCATTTCATCAACCCGAAGCAGGTCGAGAACGTGGTCGACCACATCATCCAGCTGACCGACGGCGGCGCGGACTACTCGTTCGAATGCATCGGCAACACGCAGGTCATGCGCCAGGCGCTGGAGTGCTGCCACAAGGGCTGGGGCAAGTCGATCATCATCGGCGTGGCCGAGGCCGGCGCCGAGATCTCGACGCGCCCGTTCCAGCTGGTGACCGGCCGCGAGTGGAAGGGTTCGGCCTTCGGCGGCGCGCGCGGCCGCACCGATGTGCCGAAGATCGTCGACTGGTACATGGATGGCAAGCTCAACATCGACGACCTGATCACGCACACGCTGCCGCTGGAGCGCATCAACGAGGGCTTCGACCTGATGAAGCGCGGGGAGTCGATCCGATCCGTAGTGTTGTACTGAGGCGCG
>NZ_JAGIQB010000209.1:0-1006 GCF_017815025.1 Cupriavidus phytohabitans | reverse complement strand
CCAGCTCATGGAACAGACGCACTACAACTTGCTGTTTCGCTGGTTCATTGGCCTGGCGATGGATGATGTGGTCTGGGTACCCAGCGTCTTCAGCAAGAACCGGGAACGGCTGATCAAGCACGATGCTGTGATCGACTTCTTCAACGAAGTGCTGGCCATCGCGCAGAAGAAGGACTGGCTGTCGGGCGAGCACTTCAGCGTCGACGGCACGTTGATTAAGGCGTGGGCTGGCCACAAGAGCTTTGTACGCAAGGATGGCGACGACAAAGACGATAACGACGGTGCTGACTTCAAGGGTGAAAAGCGCAGCAACGAGACGCACGAGTCCAAAACCGATCCCGATGCCAGGCTGTATCGCAAGGGCAAAACTGCCAGTGAACTGCGCTACATGGGGCATACCTTGAGCGACAACCGCCACGGCCTGGTGGTCAGCGCCATGGTGACCAATGCGGACGGACACGCCGAGCGCGAAGCCGCGAAGGTCATGCTCAACGATGCCAGGCAGGTGATTGAGGACCTGAATGTGGAAGTCACCGTGGGTGCGGACAAGGGCTACGACGCGCATGAGTTCATTCAAGCCTGCTTGGAGATGAAGGTGACGCCGCACGTCGCACAAAACACCTCTGGCCGGCGCTCGGCCGTTCCCGACGCCATTGCAGGCACCAAGGGTTATGCCATCTCACAGCAGAAGCGCAAGCTGATTGAACAAGGCTTTGGATGGGCCAAGACCGTTGGGCGCATGCGCCAGGTAATGGTGCGCGGTCGAAAGAAGGTCGACCAAATGTTTGTGCTGAGTATGGCCGCCTACAACCTCGTGCGCATGCGCTCGCTGGGACAAATCCGTCCATAGTTGCAGTAATCGCGGTAGTGAGGCCGGAAACGGTCGCCAAATCAACGAAAAAGTCGGTGAAGTGACGCTCGGCTTCCGGATTGTGAAAAATAGCGAGCCCTTCAGCCTTGTAGAGGCAAGCTTCGCTTTTTGCGCGGCTAGTACTTCAGCAGCCTG
>NZ_JAGIQB010000208.1:0-1009 GCF_017815025.1 Cupriavidus phytohabitans | reverse complement strand
AGTTCTACTCCCTGGTGGCCTAACCGCAGCACCTTTCCGTCCCCCGCTCGCCCCTACCTCCTTATCGCGACGGAACCTATCCTGATTGCCGTCCCTGATGGGCTCAGAGGTATGGAGCAGGCCCTGAATGCGGTGTTCCCTAACACGACGCTGCAGACCTGCGTCGGACATCTGATCCGCAACAGCCTGGAGTACGCCAGCTGGAAGGAACGCTGGGCCGTGGCGGCGGGGCTCAAGCCCGTGTACACGGCACCCACTGTCGAGGCTGCGTTGGCCGAGTTGGCGGCCTTCGAGAACGGGGAATGGGGTCAGCGGTATGCACCGATCGGCGCATCCTGGCGTTGCGCCTGGGATCAGGTGATCCCGTTCTTTACGTTCCCGCCGGCGATCCGCAAGATCATCTACACGACGGATGAAGTTGACAAGCGCGCGGTGTGCTTTCGGTCGTTTATGGCGTCCGTATTGGTGGCCACGGAGCGCGTACCGCACTTGCCTGCGGTCGCGCTTGCTTCCAGCGCGAGAACAGGCGTTGGTAAGCCTGCTCGGCTTGCTCGCCGGCTGCACGCTCCAGATACTCGGCGCTCGACAGCACTAAAAAGTTTGCCGCTCTATTTACCGTGCGCCATCAGATTGATGATCTATCAGAGAATCCCTACGCGCAATTCAGGTCTGACTGATGGACAGGTTATTATGGTCGGCAGATAATTGGGGAAATGATAGGTTATTTGTATAGTGGGTCATTAAATTCACCGGGCTTGCACCGTTGTGTGTTCTCGTTGGGGATGCCAAGTCGCAGGCCTAAGAGCGGTGTGCTGGCGGGTGCTTATAGTGATCACCCTTTTGCCAAGGGACTGAGCGTGAGTGACGCAAAAGAAGTCCCGAGGTGTCGCAGAGTATTTCCGCGGCGATATGTTCGGGCAAGCCTTAAGGATGGGCGGTTTCAAGAGCGAAGTGCAACACCCTGCGGGTTATTGAACAGGGAGCCGGTCAGTTGGGTTGGCCAGGACCT
>NZ_JAGIQB010000022.1:0-111364 GCF_017815025.1 Cupriavidus phytohabitans | reverse complement strand
GGCTACATAATAGTCTCAAAAATAGCCGAAACCCAGCGCCGATGCGGGTTCCGGCTATTTGGGAAGTCAAAGTTCGGCTTAGTTGGCGCGGCTGCGGTATTCGCCGGTGCGGGTGTCGATTTCGATCTTGTCGCCGATGTTGCAGAACAGCGGCACTTGCAGCTCGAAACCGGTGTTGATCTTGGCGCCCTTGAGCACCTTGCCCGACGAGGTATCGCCCTTGACGGCCGGCTCGGTGTAGACGATTTCGCGGACCAGCGTGGTCGGCATTTCGACCGAGATGGCCTTGTCGTTGTAGAACACGACTTCAACGTTCATGCCGTCTTCGAGGTAGTTCAGCGAGTCACCCATGCTGTCCTTCTCGACTTCGTACTGGTTGTAGTCGGTGTCCATGAACACGTACATCGGGTCGGCGAAGTACGAGTAGGTGCACTCGCGGCGCTCCAGCACCACGACTTCGAACTTGTCATCGGCCTTGAACACCGACTCGCCCGGGGCGTCGGTCAGCAGGTTCTTGTACTTCATCTTGACCACGGCTGCGTTGCGGCCCGACTTGTTGTACTCGGCCTTCTGCACGACCATCGGATCGCCGCCGATCATGAACACGTTACCGACGCGGAGTTCCTGTGCGATTTTCATCTGAACTGTTTTCCTGAATAAGAAAGTAGGAATCTGGAATGGCGAAGGCGCGCTGCCGGCATGACCGCTGCGGTAGGCCAGATGCTCCACCGAAAGCCGGTATATCCACGCGCTCGCGACCCCGTGCTCAGCTTGCATTCAGGTCTTCACCCACTGCGTTCGACGCATGGGAGAGGACCTGGTTCTCCGGCCCGGTCGCCATTTGAATCAACCGGTTATTTTACCTGATTTTCGCAAAACGCCACCAGGTTGGCGGCAAGATCTCCGGGATGCTGCAAGCGCCGCTCCCAGCGCGGCGCGATGGCGGCAAGTGCCGCAAGATGCGCTCGCAGGCGCGGCCAGTCGACGGGAACGCCATAGCCGTTCCAGGCGTGCCAGAAATCCGTCAACGCAGCAGCCGCCTCGGGTGCCGCGCCGCTTTGGCGGAACAGGTCGAGCCAGGCGTCGAGCTTGACCCGGTGTGCGGCATCGTCCTGGGGATAGATATGCCAGACCAGTGGCCGCGCTGCCCACTGCGCGCGTACGAAGGAATCCTCGCCACGCACGAAGTTCAGGTCGCAGGCCCACAGCAGTTCGTCGAAGTGCTCCTGGCGTACGAACGGGATCAGTTGCACGCACAGGTTGCCACGTTCGACCGGGTCGCCTATCCGCAGCGACGCGCCCAGCCATTCGGCGACCTGGTCAGCGGCCAGGCCGGCGGGTACCAGGCAATGGACTGCCTCGGCGGCATCGCGCCATTGCTCGAGCAGCGCGGGCAGGACCGGGTTGCGGTAGGCAAACAGGCTCACGCGCAACGCGTCGGGGCGGGGCGTCACGCTCAGCCGGTGCCACAAGGCCGCCTGGGCGGCGGTGCCGCCGAGGAAGGCGGCGCGCTGCGCGCCCAGCATCGACTCCCGCAGCAGGCCGCCGGTGCCGGGCTCGAAGCCAGGGAAGAAGAAGTGTTTCACCAGCGGCAGCCGCGGATGAGGCGAGGGCATCGCATGGTGCTCCCGCACCCATGGCTCGGCGCTCAGGTACTCGAGGTTGATCCAGGCGGGTTTGGGGTCACGCGCGGCCATGCGCGCCAGGAAGGCTTGCGGCACTTCGCAGGCGAAGGCTTCGACGACGGCATCGTGTGGCGCTGCCCCGGCGGTGTCATCCACGTCAGTATCGTCTCCCGGCCGCCACGGACGAACTTCCACGCCCGCCAGGCGCTGCACGGTGGCGCCGGTATCGAGTTCAGGCGCCAGCCGCGCGAAGCTCGCCAGGTCATCGACCCATAGCCGCACCACGTGCCCATGCTCCTGCGCGAGCTGGCGTGCCAGCCGCCAGCAGACGCCGATGTCGCCGAAATTGTCGATCACGGTGCAGAAGATGTCCCAGGAGCGGATAGGCATGGCGGGTAAAGGCGCACGCGGGATGCGCGCTGAATTGCTCTAAACTTGCGATTTTAGAGGCCGCGCCACTTTGTTGCGCGCTAGCCGTGTAGCGGTCACCGTCCCCCAATGTCCGACCAGCAATCCGATTCACCGAAACCTGAGGCCGATGTGGTGGCCGAATCGCCAGCCGAATCGCCGGCCGAATCGCCGGCCGAATCGCCGGCCGAATCGCCGGCCGAATTCCCGGCTGAGGCGCAGCCCGAGATCGCCGCCGCGGCGCCGGGTGAGCTGCCGGCAGAGCCCTTCGACCCCAAGCCGGTCATCTCGCGCCTGCCGGGCCTGCCCGGCGTGTACCGCTATTTCGATGCCGCCGGCAATGTGCTGTACGTCGGCAAGGCGCGCGACCTGAAGAAACGGGTCTCGAGCTATTTCACCAAGACCCAGCCATCGCCGCGCATCGCGATGATGGTCGCGCGCATCGCCCGCATCGAAACCACGGTGGTGCGCACCGAGGCCGAGGCGCTGCTGCTCGAGAACAACCTGATCAAGGCGCTGGCGCCGCGCTACAACATCCTCTTCCGCGACGACAAGTCGTACCCGTTCCTGAAGCTGACGGGGCACCGCTTCCCGCGCATGGCGTATTACCGCGGCGCCACCGACCGCAAGCACCAGTACTTCGGCCCGTTCCCGAGCGCCTATGCGGTGCGCGAGAGCATGCAGATCCTGCAGAAGGTGTTCCAGTTGCGCACTTGCGAGGACACCGTCTTCAACAACCGTACCCGGCCTTGCCTGCTGCACCAGATCCATCGCTGCACGGGGCCGTGCGTCAATGCCATCAGCGAAGAGGACTACGCGCGCGACGTCGCCAACGCGGCGCGCTTCCTGCAGGGCCGCCAGACCGAAGTGCTGGAAGGCCTGCAGGGCAAGATGGAGCAGCACGCCGAGCGGCTGGAGTTCGAACAGGCCGCCGCGGTGCGCGACCAGATCGCGGCGCTGTCGACCGTGCTCAAGCGCCAGGCGGTGGAGGAGGTGGGCGGGCAGGCGCGCGATATCGACGTACTGGCCGTGGCGGTGGAAGGCGGGCGTGCCTGCGTCAACCTCGCCATGGTACGCGGCGGCCGCCATCTCGGCGACAAGGCCTATTTCCCGGCCCATGCCGACGAGGCTGCGATGATCGTCGAGGATGCCGACCAGCGCGACACGGTGGACGAAGCCGGCGCCGGCGCCGCGCCGCCGCTCACTGTCGAGCGGATCGCCGCCCGGGTGTTGGCCGCCTTTATGGTGCAGCATTACCTGGAGCAACCCGCACCGCCCATCATCGTGGTCAGCCATGTGCCGGACGACGGCGCGGTGGTGGAGGCGCTGTCGCTGCATGCCGGCCGCAAGGTGACGCTGGTGCGCCAGCCGCAGGGCCAGCGCAAAGTGTGGCTGGAGATGGCGCAGCAGGGCGCGGCGCTGGCGCTGTCGCGCCGGCTGGCCGAGCAGGGCAGCCAGGAGGGGCGTACGCGCGCGCTGGCGGAAACCATCGGCCTGGACCTGGAAGACCTGGCGCTGCTGCGGGTGGAGTGCTTCGACATCAGCCATACCGCGGGCGAGGCGACGCAGGCGTCGTGCGTGGTGTACCACCACCATGACATGCAGAACAGCGAATATCGCCGCTACAACATCCAGGACATCATCCCCGGTGACGACTATGCCGCCATGCGCCAGGTGTTGACGCGGCGTTACCAGAAGCTGGTCGAGCAGATGCAGGAAGACGGCGGCGCACCGCCGAGCAGCGAAGCGGCGCTGCTGCCGCAGATCGTGCTGATCGACGGCGGCAAGGGCCAGGTCGAGGTGGCGCGCCAGGTGTTCGAGGAACTGGGGCTGGATATCGGCCTGCTGGTCGGCGTGGCCAAGGGCGAAGGGCGCAAGGTCGGCCTGGAGACACTGGTGTTCGCCGACGACCGGCCGTCGCTGGAGCTGGGGCAGGGGAGCGCGGCGCTGATGCTGGTGGCGCAGATCCGCGACGAGGCCCACCGCTTCGCCATCACCGGGATGCGCGCGCGCCGGGCCAAGGCGCGCACGACCTCGCGGCTGGAAGAAATAGAAGGCGTCGGCGCGCGCCGGCGGCAAAAGCTGCTCACCCGTTTCGGCGGCCTGCGCGGCGTGATGGCCGCCAGCATCGACGAACTGGCCAGCGTCGAGGGCATCTCGCGCGGGCTGGCGGAAGAGATCTACCGGCAGTTGCATTGACCCGCGGCAGTTGCCGGCGCGGGCACGAAAATGACCAATGATGGTCGATTGGTCCCGAAATCGGCGACAATCGCGGGATTGGTCACGTTCCCCCGCCGCCCGAGCTCCATGCCTTTCAATATCCCGATCCTGCTGACCTGGCTTCGTGTCGCCATGATTCCCCTGGTGGTGGGCGTGTTCTACCTGCCCGACGCATGGCTTCCCATGCACACCAAGAACCTGACGGCGGCGGCGTTCTTTATCATCGCCGCGGTGACGGACTGGCTCGACGGCTTCCTGGCGCGGCGCTGGAACCAGACCTCGTCGTTCGGCGCATTCCTGGACCCGGTCGCCGACAAGTTGATGGTGACGGCCGCGCTGCTGTCGCTGCTGGCGCTGGACCGGGTCACCGACCTGATCGCGCTGGTCATCATCGGGCGCGAGATCACGATCTCGGCGCTGCGTGAGTGGATGGCGCAGATCGGCGCGTCCAAGAGCGTGGCGGTGAACTTCCTTGGCAAGCTCAAGACCACTGTGCAGATGATCGCGATCCCGCTGCTGCTGTTCAGCGGTCAACTGCTCGGCTTCGATGCCTACGTGCTGGGCACCTGGATGATCTATCTGGCCGCGGTGCTGACGCTGTGGTCGATGATCTATTACATGAAGCTGGCCTGGCCGCAGATCCGGGAGCGCAGCAGTGTGGTGGCGGGCGCCGGCGCACGGAAGTGAAAAGAAATTCCAAAAAGGTGTTGACGCAGCGAGGAGCTTTTTGCATAATCTCATTCTCGTTGCTGACGACGCAAACGAAAGCAGCGAGATAAGGCAGGTTTGGCGCAGGATGTTGTGTGATAGCGGCAAATTGCGAAACAAAATGCCTTGAAAAGTTTTTGAAGCAGTACCCTGCGGGAGTAGCTCAGTTGGTAGAGCGCAACCTTGCCAAGGTTGAGGTCGCGAGTTCGAGACTCGTCTCCCGCTCCAGGTTATCGAAGGTTCGGCAACGTGCATGGCACAGGCCGGGCTGGCAGCAAAAAGTTGTACGCGGGAGTAGCTCAGTTGGTAGAGCGCAACCTTGCCAAGGTTGAGGTCGCGAGTTCGAGACTCGTCTCCCGCTCCAATCCCCAAAGGGAAGCAACGCTTCCCTTTTTGTTTGGGTTGAATTGCCGCGGCAGGCAGGCCGGCAGCATCGGCTGAATGCGGCTACAATCCAGCATCACGTCACCTGGCGGGGTGGCAGAGTGGTTATGCAGCGGCCTGCAAAGCCGTGTACGCCGGTTCGATTCCGACCTCCGCCTCCAGTTGCAATGCAGAACGGCGCCTTTGGGCGCCGTTTTTGTTTTGCGCTCGCCCGCTCCGCCTCGCACAGGCGCTCGTTCGCCGCGAATTGCCTTGTATTTCTGCGCTTTGAGCGCGTGGCGGGCATGTTACATTACTCTTGTCGTACGCTTTTCGGGGTGCGCCGCGCGATGGATCGCGGCGCAGCACGTCACACGCCATTCCCGATCCGTGATGCGCCTCCAGCGTGTCCGGGGCCGCTGCGGCACTTCCCGTTCTTTCCTTTCTTGTTCCGTTCCGAGGCTGCCGATCGTGCCGCGCCGACCGCTGGTGCGCGCCGTTCGCGGCATCGTGGCGCGCGGGCCGAAGCGGGGAAGGCGGGTGGGATCCAGCCATCGCCGTCCAGCCCCTGACACGAGGAACCCGCACGCATGCATCACGCCACCCCGCTCATCAGTACCATCGTCGGCGGTATCGTCCTGGCCTTCATCCTTGGCGCCATCGCCAGCAAGCTACGGCTGCCGCCGCTGATCGGCTACCTGTGCGCGGGGATCGTGGTGGGGCCGCATACACCGGGCTACACGGCCGACCAGGCGCTCGCGCCTGAACTGGCCGAGCTCGGCGTGATCCTGCTGATGTTCGGCGTCGGGCTCCACTTCTCGATCAAGGACCTGATGGCGGTGAAGCGCATCGCGATTCCCGGGGCGGTCGTGCAGATCGGTATCGCGACCTTGCTCGGCATGCTGGTGGCGTGGGGTTTCGGTTGGTCGTGGGGGCAGGGATTGGTGTACGGGCTGGCGCTGTCGGTGGCCAGTACCGTGGTGCTGCTCAAGGCGCTACAGGAGCGCGACCTGGTGGAATCGCCCCAGGGGCGCATCGCGGTAGGCTGGCTGATCGTCGAAGATCTGGCCATGGTGCTTGCGCTGGTGCTGTTGCCAGCGATGGCGGGACTCCTTGCCGGCGCTGCGGACACCGGCGCCGACGGCGGCCCGGGTACCGGCGAAGTCCTTATGGCGGTGTTCTCGACGCTGGGCAAGGTCGTCGCCTTTGTCGCGGTGATGCTGCTGATCGGGCGCCGCTTTATTCCATGGATGCTCGAGCGCATCGTCTGGACCGGCAATCGCGAGATGTTCCGCCTGGGCGTGCTGGCGACCGCGCTGGGCGTGGCCTATGGCGCGTATTCATTATTCGGCGTCTCCTTCGCACTGGGCGCCTTCTTTGCCGGCATGGTGCTGGCCGAATCCGAATTCAGTCACCGCGCGGCCGAAGAATCGTTGCCGCTGCGCGATGCCTTTTCGGTGCTGTTCTTCGTCTCGGTTGGCATGCTGTTCGATCCCATGGTGCTGGTCAATGACCCGTGGGGCGTGCTGTCGACGCTGTTTATCATCGTGGTCGGCAAATCGCTGGCGGCGATGGGTATCGTGCGGGTTTTCGGGCACTCAGGGCAGACCGGCATGACGATTGCCGTCAGCCTGGCGCAGATCGGCGAGTTTTCCTTCATCCTGGCGAGCCTCGGCGTCTATCTGAATATCCTGCCCGAGCGCGGCCAGGCGCTGATCCTGGCGGGCGCGTTGCTCTCGATCATGCTCAATCCCGTGCTGTTCCACCTGCTCGACCGGTACACCGCGCGCAGCAAGCGCGGCGAGCCGCAGGTGGCCTAGCTGTCCGCCTATCGGTCCATCTATCGATCCGCACCCCGCATCACGCGCCGATACGCGGCGCCATGGTGCGCAGATATTCGGTGAAGGCCAGCAGGCCTTGCGTCGGGAACTTGTCCTGGTGCACGACCAGCTGCAGCGGCCGCACGATGCGCGGCAAGCCTTCGCGGATCGCCACCAGCGTGCCTTGCGCGAGTTCATCGCGCACCACGTGCAACGACAGGCAGCTGACGCCGAAGCCGCTCATCACCGCGCGTTTGATCGCCTCGGCGTTCCCCAGCTCCAGTGCGAAGCGCAGTTCGCCCAGCAACGGCACCAGACGTTCCTCGATCACCTCGCGCGTGCCCGACCCCGGTTCGCGCACGATCCACTCGGCATCGCGCAATGCCACCAGGTCAGTCGGCGTGAGCGCCAGCGGATGCGACGGGCCGACCACCACCACCATCTCGTCATCGCACCAGTGCATGCTGCGCAGGTCGCGTTCGTGGCTGGCGCCTTCCACCAGGCCGATGTCGGCTTCGAACTGCAGCAGCGACTGCAGCACCTCGCGGGTGTTGCCGATGCGCAAGTCCAGAGTGCAGGGGCCGCTGCGCGAATGACGGAAACCCGCCAGCAGCGGCGGCAGGATATAGCTGCCGATGGTGTTGCTGGCCGCGATCCGCAGCTGCACCCCGCTTTGCGTGGCAAAGCGCTCCAACTCGTGAGCCTGGTCCAGCAGCGCCAGCGCGCGCGGGAAGAACTGGCGGCCGGTCTCGTTGATGCTGAGGCGGCGCGCGATGCGATCGAACAGCGGGCTGTCCAGTGCACGTTCGAGCTCTGCCAGCGAAGCGCTGACTGCTGACTGCGACATCGCCAGCGCCTGCGCGGCTGCCATGGTGCTGCCGTGCTGGGCGACGGCGACGAAGACGGACAGCTGGCGCAGCGTAAGGCGCAACGGGCGCTGCTCGGGGCGGGGCTCTGGGCGGTATTCCATATCGAATGAATAGATAAGGCATAACGATATTACCCGTTTTACGGGTTAAGGGCGGGCCAGTACGCTGGAGTCACTACAGAACAAGTGAACTGCCATGTCTTCCGCCACTTCCAGCAGCGCCCCCCGCACCGCAGTCGCCACGCCGGCGGTTGTTTCTCCGCCCTGGTCCCAGCGCCTTCTGACGCTTGTGCCGCTGGGCGGCATTGCCTGGCTGGCACTGGCGCTGGCCGAGCATCCGGCGATCGCCCGCTATGGCCTGAGCGCACTGACGCTCGCCATGTGCGCCGGCATGGTCGCTGCCAATACGCTGCCGAAGCACTGGCTGGCGCCGCTGGCACCCGGGATGCAGGTGGCGCGCCATTACCTGTTGCGATTGGGCGTGGCACTGTACGGCCTGCGGCTGACATTCGCGTCCATCGTCGCACTTGGCCTGCCGGGAATCGTGGTGCCGCTGACGATGCTGGTCGCCACGCTGCTGTTCGGCACCTGGGTCGGATCGACCTTCTTCGGTCTGAGCCGCCGCGAAGCGATCCTGGTCAGCTCCGGCAGCGCCATCTGCGGCGCGGCAGCGGCCATCGCGGTGTCGTCGGTGGTGCGCACCGACGACCGCCAGACCGCAGTGGCGGTCGCCACGGTGGTGCTGTTCGGCACCGTCGGCATGCTGCTCTATCCCTACCTGTTCGAACTGGCCAACGGCCATTGGCACTGGGCGGTCAGCGAGCGCATGTTCGGCATCTTCACCGGCGCGACGCTGCATGAGGTGGCACAGGTGATCGCCGCGGGCAAGATGATCAGCGAGCCGACCGCCGATGCCGCGGTGGTGGCCAAGATGGTGCGCGTACTGGCGCTGGGGCCGCTGCTGCTGGTGATGGCGCTGTGGCCGCAAGGCAAGGCCGAGGCAGGCCAGGCGCCCGCCGGCAAGGGCCGCTTCGCCGGGATTCTGAAGTCGGTGCCGTGGTTTGCGGTGGGTTTTGTCGCGGTGATGGCGCTCAATTCGGCCGGCACGGTGCCCGCAGCCTGGAAGGCCCCCTTGATCGCGCTCGATAACTGGCTGCTGGCCTGTGCGATGCTGGCAATCGGCCTGCATACCCGTATCGGCGACCTGGTGCGCGCCGGACGCAAGCCGCTGGCACTGGCCGGAGTGTTGTTTGTGTTCCTGGTGGGGGTCGGTGCGCTGATGTGCTACGTGATGGCGTAATGGATGGCGTGGTGCGCGGCGCGGGGAGCGCGGCGCAGCGCGAAGGATCTGAAGAGGGGGCAGAGGGCCTCCTCTTTTGCTTTGGGCGCAGGGTTGCCGCTGCGGTGGCCCTGGTGCGGCCGACGGGACTCGAACCCGTAAGCCTGGAAAGGCGGCAGATTTTAAGTCTGCTGAGTCTACCAATTTCTCCACGGCCGCACGGCAAGCCCGGTATTGTGGTGGCTTCGCAATCCGGATGCAAGTCCGCCGCAGCCTTTAATTCGGTTTTGTCAAGGAGATGGCGTCGCGGAAGACAAAAGTGACGCACTGTTACGGCTGGTAACAATGTCGTGCGCTCGGTTGCACCTGGAAAATTCCGGCGCTCTAAAATATCGGGTAAGAGAAATCTCAATTTTGAGAGAGGCGGATATGAAACGTTGGTGGCTCGCAGCATTCGGTGTCGCAGCCGGCCTGGCATCCGGGGCCGCGATGGCCCATGTGAGCGTCGGCGTCGCGATCGGCGTTCCGGGCGTCGTGGTCGGCGCACCGGCTTACTATCCGCCCGCTCCGGCCTACTATGCGCCCCCGCCGGTGGTGGTCGCGCCGGCGCCGGTCTACTACGGCCCGCCGGCAGTGGTGGTGCGTCCGCGTCCGGTCTACTATGGCCCGCGTTACTATGGCCCGCCGCGTTACTATGGCCATCATCGCGGCTACTATGGTCCGCCGGGCCACCGCGGTCATGGTCACTGGCGTCACGACTGACCGGCCAGCGCCGAAACGCTGCGGATGACAGGGCCCTGCGGGGCCCTTTCCTTTTGGGCTTGCAAATGGCGACACGAGCCGTGGGCGCCGGTTCCCGGAATGATTCCCTATCTTGAGGCCGGTCAAATTATTTGAACGGACTGCTCAAAGCGTCACGTCTATGGTCATCAGGGTTTTCCCTAAACTACAGGCATGACATCGCGATGACATCGGTGCTTTTTGTTTCCGAAGGAGCCCGCCGCGGTGCCCGTACCGACCAGAATTGCTAGGGGAATCTCATGAAGCTCAAACAATCGATTGCCGCCGTTTCCGTGCTGGCCGCGCTGTGCGCAGTGTCCACCGCCTCGTTCGCCGCGACCGGCAAGCCCGACCCATACCTGGATGGCGCCCGCATGGGCAAGGTCGATTCGTTCACCGATGGGGCCCGCGTCGGCAAGACCGACCCGTACACCGATGGCGCGCGCATCGGCAAGCCTGACCCGTACACCGACGGTGCCCGTATCGCCAAGCCGGATCCTTACACCGATGGCGCCTGATCGCCGCAGTGCCTGCATGATGAATGGCCCGCCTGGTGCGGGCCATTTTCATTGCCCGCCGCTTGCTGCGTGGGTGCGATGACGATGGCATGGGCTGCGGGGTATACTTCGGTCTCCAACCAAATGAATGACCAGGAGAGTGGCATGCAGCAAAAGACGGTTCTGACGGCAGACGATGTGAAGAAGATCATGGCCGCGGCGGAAACCGAAGCAAAGAACCATCACTGGGCCGTGTCCATTGTCGTGGTCGACGACGGCGGCCATATGCTGGCAATGCAGCGCCTGGACGGCGCCGCGCCAATCTCGGCCCATATTGCCGCGGAGAAGGCCCGTACGTCCGCCCTGGGTCGTCGTGAATCGAAGATCTACGAAGACATGATCAACAACGGCCGCTATTCGTTCATGACCGCGCCGGTGCTGCAAGGCATGCTGGAGGGCGGTGTACCCATCGTCGTCAACGAGCAGGTGGTCGGTGCCGTCGGCGTGTCTGGCGTGAAGTCGACTGAAGACGCGCAGGTTGCCCGCGCTGGCATCGCCGCTCTGGGCCTGTAATAACAGGATTCCCATTGCGCGGCGCCAGCCGCGCAGGAAAAAGCCCCGCAGGCCTGGCCTGCGCGGCGGAATAAAAGAGGGCATGGCTGGGTGCGGACCTGGGTGAACCCACCCAGTAAGGCGAAGGGTCTGGAATTCCCGCCGCGGCGCCAGCACCTGGCTACTGCCCAACACCTCATTCCGAGGTGGTCCCCACAAAAGTTTGTACTGCCACCTACGTGGCACCCGCGGCAGACGCGGGCCTCAAAACGTTCTCAAACGGTTCCCTTCGGCGTCAGCGCATGGGCTTGCCGCCGGGATGCGTCATTTGGTCAGGATCAGCTTGCCGTAGCGCGTCACGCGCAACGTGTAGACCTCGCCGTTATGCAGGATCGGCAGCGTGCTGTTGCCGCGCATGATCGCGTCCAGTGCGACCGGCTCGCCAGCGGGCGCCGACGACAGGCTGTCGCGCACCAACGCTTCGAGGCGGGCGGGCAGGCCGGCTACGACCGATTTCATGGATGCGATCGTCGACGGCGCTGACTTTGCGGCTTCCTTCGTGGCTGCTGTCTCGCGACGCGGCTGGGCTACCTCGACACGGCGCAGCGACAGGCGGCGGCGGGTGACTTCACGCGGTTGCGACAGCGGCAGGGAAAGAGTGCTCATCATCTGGCTCCGGGTCTGCCTGGCGCTCTGGGCGCGCAGGGGAATGGCATCAGGGGCGCGCCACCGATGGCGCAGTCGATGGGATGATCTTAAATGCGAATTGTTATCATTACAATAGTCTGGATCAAAGATACGACAATCAGCGAGCCGGACCAACGATCTGCGACGGCGAGCAGCCGGTAAATGAAAAAGGGCATCCCGCGGGATGCCCTTCCTGTTGCGCGCAACGCCTGCCGGCGCGTGTCTTACTGCTTTGGTTCGGTGATAAAGCCGATCTTGCCCAGGCCGCCGTGCTGCGCGGCGGCCATGACCTCGGCCACGCGCTCGTAGCGCACGTCGCGGTCGGCGCGCAGGTGCAGTTCAGGCTGCGGCTGCTGCTGCGCGGCCAGCGAAATATTGCTTTCCAGCGTGGCCTGGTCCACTTCCACCTGGTTCCAGAACACCTTGCCGCTGGCGTCGATCGAGACGTTGATGTTCTGCGGCTTGGGATCGTTCGGGGAGTTGGTGGCGCGCGGCAGGTCGATCTTCACCGCGTGGTTGATCACGGGGATGGTGATGATGAAGATGATCAGCAGCACCAGCATGACGTCGACCAGCGGCGTCATGTTGATCTCGCTCATCACCTCGTCGTCGTCACCGTCGAGAGTACCGAATGCCATGATGACTTCCTTGCTTGCGGATTAGCGCTGGGCCGCGGCCAGGCGCACGGTGCCATCTTCGCTGCGGGCACCGGTGGGACGCACGCGGGCGCCGGTCACGAAGTAGGCGTGCAGGTCGTGGGCAAAGCGGTTGAGCTTGGAGATCACCGCCTTGTTGCCCCGCGTCAGTGCGTTATAGCCCAGCACCGCGGGGATTGCCACGGCCAGGCCGAAGGCGGTCATGATCAGGGCCTCGCCCACGGGGCCGGCGACCTTGTCGATGGTCGGCACGCCCGAGGCGCCGATACCGATCAGCGCGTGGTAGATGCCCCATACCGTGCCGAACAGGCCGACGAACGGCGCGGTCGAGCCCACCGAAGCCAGCACCGCCAGGCCCGACTGCATGTGCGCCACGGCATCGTCGATCGAGCTCTTGAGCGAGCGGGTCAGCCAGTCAGAGATATCCATCACGTCGTGCAGCTGCGGCTGGCTGGCGCGGTGGTGCTGGGCGGCTTCCTTGCCGGCGACGGCCAGGGTGCGGAACGGGTTGGCATCATTGGAGCCCAGGGTTTCCAGCGCGTGGTCGAAGTCGTCCGAGTGCCAGAAGCGCTTTTCGGCGCCTTGTGCCATCTTCTTCAGGCGCACCAGATCCCAGGCCTTGGTGAAGATCACGATCCAAGACGCGAGTGACATGATCAGCAGAATGATGGCGGTCGCACGCATGACGAAGTCGCCTTGCGTCCAGAGGTGGGAGAGTCCGAGGTCCTGCATGGGTGGGTTCCTGGTGAGTTCGCTTGGTTTAGGTCAGATCAGATGATCGGAAATCGGATCGCCGGTATGGCGCAGCGGATTGGCGATCAGTTCAGTTCGAAGCCGATCGGCTGCTGCGCCGTGACGGCGACGGCGCGGCCGTTGTCCATGTAAGGCTTGCAGCGCATGGCCTGCACGGCGTCCACCGCGGCCTGGTCCAGGCGCGACGAGCCGCTCGACGACACCACGGAGGTCTTGGTGACCTTGCCACTTTCATCGGTGGTAAGGCGCACCACGGTCTTGCCGGTCTCGCCCATGCGGCGCGATTGGGAAGGATACTTCGGTTGCGGCGGCGTGCACTGGATTTCGCCGATTCCGACGGCGCGTGGGGCTGCGGAGACCGGTGCCGGTGCGGGTTCAGCCGGCGCGGGCGGAGCCGGCGGTGCGGGTGGCGCTTCCGGCGCGTTCGGCGTCGGCGGCAGGTCGGCTACTGGTTGCGGCGTGGGGGTGGGCTTGGGCGGCGTCGGCTTGGGCGTGGTCACCTTGACCTGCTTCGGCGGCGTTTCCTGCTTGGGCTTGGGTTTGGGCGGCTCGGGCGGGGCCTCTTGCTTCGGCGGTTCGAGCGGGATGATGCGCGCGATGATCTCGGGGGCGACCACCGCCTCGGTCAGCTTGCGGGCCAGGCCGCTCTGGATCAGGTAGAGCAGGCCGGCGTGGAACAGCAGGACGGCGAGCGTAATCTTGAAGAAGCGTTGGTCGAACATGTGTCAACAACAAAAGTCGGCCGGCAGGCGCAGGATGGCACCTGGCTCGGAACAAGCAGCAGCAACTGTGCGCCGTCACTTGCGGTAGAACAGGATCAGCGAGATGCCGCAACCGACCAGCAGGCTAAGCAGCAATTCCATGATAAACGCTCCTTCAACTGGGTTGCCGTGGGAGCGCCACTCTGGGGCAGCGTGTCAGCTGGCTAGTATAAACGATAATGATTCTTATTTGTTGTGATTTGTGCGCCGCAACTGGAATTTTCTGTCCCGGCAAGTTATACCCCCAGATCAGGCTGCATGGTGGAGCGGTTGGCGCTATCTTGCGCGGGTTTGCGCGCCCGCAAGGATCCACAGGCTTCGGTGGCCCAGGCCACGATCGCTGGCGACCAGTTCGCCCGCGCGTGCGCGGAGGGCTGCAAAGCGCGCTAGCATAGAAAGAAACTGCAGACGAGGCGGTGCGCCGGTCGGTCGGCCCTGCCACGGCGAGCTCGGGGAACCGTCCATGGATTTCACACGTTCCGCTGAAGATGACCGATCGACGCTCCTGCGCTCCATGCCCGGGGTGTCGTCCAGCTCCGCGCTGGACTGGATGTGCGCGCAGTTTGCCCTGCGCGTGGTGTGCGCATTGGGTCCGCGCTTCAACCTGCGCAGCAATATCAATGATGTGCTGACCGTCAGCGCGCAGGAAATGGTGTGGCCATATGGGGTAGTGCTGCGCGTGCAACGCTTCCTGGCCGCCCGCTGCGCCGACATGCCCGCGTGGAAGGGGGCGGCGCGGCTGACACCCGAGGAATTCCTGGACCGCCACGGCCAGTGGAACAGCGCCTTCGACGAAAGCGCGCTCTTCTATTACCTCGACGAGTACGTCAAGCACCACGCCAAGGACATGTTCGCCGTGTTCGACGCCTCGGCCGCTGCCATCGCGCAGCGGCTGGACGGCGAGCGCGTGCTGCTGGTGCGCAATATCGACATGCTCAGCCGCGTGCTGGACCTGCCCGACCACGAGCGCAAGCTGCTGCTGTACGCGGCGCTGGCCAAGTACAAGCGCGACCTGCGCGCGGTGATGGTCGATTGCAAGGTGGCGCACAGCCAGGAAGCGTTCCAGATCCTGGCCGGCCTGACCGGCGCCGGGGCCGCGGACGTGGCGGCGTCGCTGCGTCCGGGCTCGCGGCTGGAAACGCTGAACCTGATCGAGCAGCCGTTGCCAGAGAACAGCGTGACCGATCTGGGCGACCTGATGCGCCTGTCCGACCGCCTGCTGCACGTGCTGCTGGGCAATTACGCCAACGAAGCCGAGATGATGGCGGTATTCACCCGCCCGGCCGCACCGCCGACGCTGACCGTCGCCGACTACCCGCATGTCGAGACCGATGCCCGCTACCTGTGCGCGCTGCTGGCCAACGCCACGCGCCAGCACGCCAGCGGGGTCAACGTGCTGATCTACGGCCCGCCCGGCACCGGCAAGACCGAGTTCGCGCGCCTGCTGGCACGCGAAGCCGGTTGCGAGCTGTACGAGGTGGATTGCCTGGACCGTGACGGCAACAGCCTGTCGGGCAAGGACCGCTACCGCTCGCTGCAGGTGTCGCAGGCCTTCCTGCGCGGCCGTGCCCATACCGCGCTGCTGTTCGATGAGGTGGAAGACGTTTTCCCCGGCAGCGCGCGCGAGCTGATGAGCCTGTTCGGCCAGGAGGACACGCGTGCATCGGTCAACGGCAAGGCGTGGGTCAACCAGACGCTCGAGCAGAACCCGGTGCCGGTGATCTGGATCTCCAATTCGATCCGGCAGATCGATCCGGCCTACCTGCGCCGCTTCCAGTTCCACCTGGAACTGAAGATCCCGCCGCCGCTGGTGCGCGAGAACATCATCCGCAAGCACCTGGGCGGCCTCGACGTCAGCGATGCCTTCATCAGCGGCCTGGCCGCGCGCAAGACGCTGACGCCGGCGCAAGTGCAATCGGCGGCGCGCTTTGTCGAGCTGGCGCGGCCCGATGTGCAGGAACCGGTCGAGGCGCTGATCCTGCGCCAGCTGGAGCATGCCGACCGGGCCATGGGCCTGCGTCCCGAGGCCGAAGCCCGCCCGGTGGTCACGCATTACCGGCTGGAGAACCTGCACCTGGAAACCCGCTACGAGGTGGCGAAGATCATCGATGCACTGCGCGTGCGCCAGCGCGGCACGCTGTGCTTCTATGGGCCGCCCGGCACCGGCAAGACCGCGCTGGCCGAGCACATCGCCGCCGAGCTGGACCTGCCGCTGATGATCCGGCGCGCGTCGGACCTGATGAGCAAGTACGTGGGCGAGACCGAGCAGCAGATCGCGGCGATGTTCGCGCGCGCCGAGGAGGACGGTGCGGTGCTGTTGCTGGACGAGGCGGACAGCTTCATGCAGAGCCGCCAGCAGGCGGTGCGCAACTACGAGATCTCCGAGGTCAACGAGATGCTGCAGGGCATGGAGCGCTTCAACGGCATCTTCATCTGCACCACCAACCTGTTCGACCGCATCGACGAGGCCGCGCTGCGGCGCTTCTCGTTCAAGATCCGTTTCCTGGCGCTGAAGCCGGAGCAGCGGGCGGCGATGTTCGTCGACGAAGCGCTGGGCGGCGACGCGATCCTGTTGAGCGATGCCATGCGGCGCGAACTGGATGCGATGGATTGCCTGACGCCGGGCGACTTTGCCACTGTCAAGCGCCAGTGCGTGCTGCTGGGCGAGGCGCTGACGCCGGACGAATTCCTCGCGCAGCTGCGCCAGGAACATGCCATCAAGCCGGAGGTGCGGGAGCACCGGCCGCTGGGCTTCCTGCAATAACCTGCAGTAGGACGCGCATTAGCGCCGGCGCCGGCTAGAGGGCCGGCGCCGGCTCGATCACCACCGTTTCCGCATCCGCGTCGACCCGCAGCAGCGCCGCTGCCATCGCGCGCAAGTGCGCGGCGTCCTTGGTGGAAACGAAGCGGTCGCGCGGCAGCGCGCCGGCGTCCGCGGCAAGGTCGTGCTCGGCCAGCTTGCGGGCGAGCTGGCGCGCAATGGCGTTGCCGGTGTCGACCAGCGCCAGCTGGTCTCCGACCATCTCGCGGATCGTGCCCGACAGGAAAGGGTAGTGGGTGCAGCCCAGCACCAGCGTGTCCGCACCGGCTTCGAGCATGGGAGTGAGGTACGCATCGAGGCGCTCGCGCACGGCGGGGCCGTCGAGGTCGCCTTGCTCGATCAGCGATACCAGGCCAAGACCCGCCTCGCAGATAAAGCGGCATTCCCCGTCGAGCGAGGACAGCAGCCGCCCGAACTTGGCGCTCTTGAGGGTGTTTGCGGTGGCCAGCACGCCCACCACCTTGCTGCGGCTCGCCGCGGCGGCCGGCTTGAGGCCGGGCTCGACGCCGATGATCGGCACCGGCAGCCGCTCGCGCAGCGTCTGCACCGCGTGCATAGTCGCCGTATTGCAGGCGATCACCAGCGCCTTGCAGCCCTGTCCGAGCAGCCATTCGCACGCCTGCAGCGTGCGCGCCTCGACGAACGTCTCGGGTTTTTCGCCGTAAGGCGCGTATTTCGAGTCGGCCAGGTACAGCAGCGATTCATGCGGCAGCAGCGCGCGGATCTCGCGCAGCACGGACAGGCCGCCAAGGCCAGAATCGAAGACGCCGATGGGTGCGGGGTTCACGGGGACGCGAGGACGACTGGAAAGGAGAGGGCAGAAAAAAGCCGGGTCGAAACCCGGCTTTTTCGAGCGCGACGGCAGATTCTACCGCCTCGGCGTGTGGCGCTGCTTACAGCGCGGCGACCGGGATCTTGCCGATCTTGGCCTGCCACTCCGCGGGGCCGGTCTTGTGCACCGAGGTGCCTTCGCTGTCCACGGCGACCGTTACCGGCATGTCCTTGACGTCGAACTCGTAGATGGCTTCCATGCCCAGGTCTTCGAAGCCGACCACCTTGGCTTCCTTGATCGCCTTGGCCACCAGGTAGGCGGCGCCACCCACGGCCATCAGGTAGGCCGACTTGTGCTTCTTGATGGCCTCGATGGCCGCCGGGCCGCGCTCGGCCTTGCCGATCATCGAGATCAGGCCGGTTTCGGCCAGCATCATCTCGGTGAACTTGTCCATGCGCGTGGCGGTGGTGGGGCCGGCCGGGCCTACCGCTTCGTCGCGCACCGGATCGACCGGGCCGACGTAGTAGATTACGCGGTTCTTGAAGTCCACCGGCAGCTTCTCGCCCTTGGCCAGCATGTCGGCGATACGCTTGTGCGCGGCGTCGCGGCCGGTCAGCATCTTGCCGTTGAGCAGCAGGGTCTGGCCCGGCTTCCACGAGGCGACTTCTTCCGGCGTCAGCGTGTTCAGGTCGACGCGCTTGGAGGTCTCGGTGTTCGGTGCCCACTCGACCTTCGGCCATTGCGACAGGTCCGGCGCTTCCAGCTTGGCGGGTCCGCTGCCGTCCAGCGTGAAGTGCACGTGGCGGGTGGCGGCGCAGTTCGGGATCATCGCGACCGGCTTGGACGCGGCGTGCGTCGGGCAGGCCATGATCTTGACGTCCAGCACGGTGGCCAGGCCGCCCAGGCCCTGCGCGCCGATGCCCAGGGCGTTGACCTTCTCGTACAGTTCGACGCGCAGTTCCTCGACCCAGTCCTTCGGGCCGCGCGCGATGATGTCCTGGATGTCGATGGACTCCATCAGCGATTCCTTGGCCATCACCATCGCCTTCTCGGCGGTGCCGCCGATGCCGATGCCCAGCATGCCCGGCGGGCACCAGCCGGCGCCCATGGTCGGCACGGTCTTCAGCACCCAGTCGACGATCGAGTCGGACGGGTTCAGCATCACGAACTTGGACTTGTTCTCCGAGCCGCCGCCCTTGGCCGCGACCTGGATGTCGACGGTGTTGCCCGGCACCACTTCATAGTGGATCACAGCCGGCGTGTTGTCCTTGGTGTTCTTGCGGCCGCCTTCGGGCGGGCTGACGATCGAGGCGCGCAGCACGTTGTCGGGGTGCGTGTAACCGCGGCGCACACCTTCGTTGATCATGTCGGTCAGGCCCATGGTGGCGCCGTCCCAGCGCACGTCCATGCCCACCTTGACGAAGACCGTGACGATGCCGGTGTCCTGGCAGATCGGGCGCTTGCCTTCCGCGCACATGCGGCTGTTGGTCAGGATCTGCGCGATCGCGTCCTTGGCCGCCGGGCTCTGCTCCAGCTCATAGGCACGGCCCAGGCTGGTGATGTAGTCCATCGGGTGGTAGTAGCTGATGTACTGCAGGGAATCGGCGACGCTCTGGATGAGGTCTTCTTGCTTGATGACTGTCATTTTGTGGGGTGGGCAGCGGTGAAACACAGCCCGAAATCATACACCGAGCCGGGGCAGTCTGCCCGGCTGCATACATTGGTCTACAGCCTTCTTATGTGCCGCCTGGATCTCATGACGCGGCCGCGGCATGCCAAAAGCAAAAACCGCGGCACATGGCCGCGGTTCGGAGGTAAGCCTCGGCTTGTGCACGCCTCAATGTGATTCACGCTTGGCATGTGCGCCGGCTGGGTGCGACACCATGCGGTCCACCCACGCCATCGCCACCGCAGAAGCCAGGAACGCCACATGGATGGCCACCTGCCACATGATGGTGTGCGTGGTGCGCTGTTCCGCGTCGATAAACGTCTTCAGCAGGTGAATCGACGAAATCCCGATCAGCGCCATCGACAGCTTGACCTTGAGCACGCCTGCGTTGACATGGTCCAGCCATTCCGGCTCGTCCGGATGGTTGTCGATCCCCAGGCGCGAGACGAAGGTCTCGTAGCCGCCCACGATCACCATGATCAGCAGGTTGGAGATCATGACCACGTCAATCAGCCCCAGTACCACCAGCATGATCTTGTTTTCGTCGAACTCGGTCACATGCGCCAGCAAATGCCAGACTTCGACCAGGAAATGGTAGACATAGACGCCCTGGGCCACGATCAGGCCCAGGTATAGCGGCAGTTGCAGCCAGCGCGACGCGAAGATAATGCTCGGGATGGGCCGCAGGCTCTGGGCCTGCGGCTTGGTCATTGGATTGGAAGCCATGGGGCAGGGCGGTGTCGGCGAGTTGAAAAACGGCGTGGATTGTACCAAGCGACGATGACAACGCTGTGTTACCAGGTAACCACAGCCATGCCGTACCGGTCAGGCCCCCGCGCCCGGATCGGCGCTCGCCGCCTTGCCGCGCCAGGCGCCGCGCGAAATCCGCCCCGGCCAGCTTGCAAGAACGATCCCGGCCAGCACGCAGGCCAGCGCCACGCCGTGCGGCCAGCCCGGCTGCTCGCCCAGCACGACGATGCCGTAGGTGGCCGCCGCCACCGGCAGCACCGAGGTAAACACGCCCGCCAGTTGCGCCGGCACATGGCGGATGCCTTTCATCCACAGCCAGAACGAGAACACGCTGGCCGACAGCGCGTACCACAGCAGCATCAGCCAGGTCTGCGCCGGCACCGTGGAGACGTCGAAGGTCAGCAACGGCACCAGCCCCAGCGGCAGCATCAACAAGCCGCCGATCAGGTGGGTATAGGCGCAGATCTCGATGGCGGCCAGTGTCTGCGTGAGGCGGCGCGACAGGATCACGTAGATCGATTCGCACAGCACCGCGCCCAGGATCATCAGGTTGCCCAGCCAGGCCTGGCTGTTTTCGCCGGCGCCGTGCGAATCGCCGCGGGCGATGTTGAGCACGGCGATGCCGGCCACCGCCAGCAGCACCGAGGCCACGGTGCGGCGCGACAGCCGTTCGCGCAGCACCAGCCAGGACAGGATCGCCACCGTGGCGGGGATGGTGCTGGTGATGACCCCGGCGGCCATGGCGCTGGTCAGCCGCACGCCGTTGAGCATCAGCAGCGTGAACAGGAAGGTGCCAAAGAACGCTTGCAGGAACAGGTTCAGCCATTCGGCGCGCGACACCCGGCGCATGCGTGCGGGCCGGTACCACGGCGCCAGGCAGACGATCGCGATGACGAAGCGCAGCAGCGCGAACAGCAGCACCGGCACATGGGCGATGATCGATTTGCCCAGCCCCACATTGCTGCCGACCAGCGCCATCGATCCGACCAGGAACAGGGCGTGGACCGGGGAGAAAAGCTGAGAGTGGGCAGTGGCTGCGGTGGAGGTGTTGGCGGGCACGGTCAATGCCTCGGTCAGCCGGCGGACGCGAGCGCGGTTAGCGCGATGGCGTGGCAGGCCGGTTCAAGCGTGAGAGGCCGCGGCAAGGGTAAGCGCCGCGTTCAGGTATAGGGCTCGCGGGATTATAGCTGTGCTAGCCTAATGGACAAGGCTGCACTTTCGCCCCGATGGCACGAAGTTTCCTGCTGCATTGCAGCATGCGGCGATCTCGGACACCGGTCGGCCACCACAGGCAGCAGCCGCCGACCGTCAGGTTTAAGTAAGCCGTCGGGCGTAACTTGGCAGCCAAAGCCATTCCAAAATCAGGAGACGAGTCTATGTCCGCCATCGAATCGGTGATGCAAGAGAACCGCGTGTTCAACCCGCCTGAGTCGTTCGCCAGCCAGGCCGCGATTCCCAGCATGGCCGCCTACCGCGCGCTGTGCGAGGAAGCCGAACGCGACTACGAAGGCTTCTGGGCGCGCCACGCCCGCGAGCTGCTGCACTGGAACAAGCCCTTCACCAAGGTGCTGGACGAGAGCAACGCGCCGTTCTACAAGTGGTTCGAGGACGGGCAGCTGAACGCCTCCTACAACTGCCTGGATCGCAACCTGGAGAACGGCAACGCCGACAAGGTCGCGATCGTGTTCGAGGCCGACGACGGCACCGTGAGGCGCGTCACCTACCGCGAGCTGCATGCCAGGGTGTGCCGGCTGGCCAATGGCCTGAAGACGCTCGGCATCAAGAAGGGCGACCGGGTCGTGATCTACATGCCGATGTCGGTCGAAGGCGTGGCCGCGATGCAGGCCTGCGCGCGCCTGGGCGCGACGCACTCGGTGGTGTTCGGCGGCTTCTCGGCCAAGTCGCTGCAGGAGCGGCTGGTCGACGTGGGCGCGGTGGCGCTGATCACCGCCGACGAGCAGATGCGCGGCGGCAAGGCGCTGCCGCTGAAGGCCATCGCCGATGATGCGCTGGCGCTGGGCGGCTGCGAGGCCGTGAAGAACGTGATCGTGTACCGCCGCACCGGCGGCAACGTTGGCTGGACCGAGGGCCGCGACCGCTGGCTCGACGACGTCTGCGCCAACCAGCCCGATACCTGCGAAGCCGAGCCCGTCGGCGCCGAGCACCCGCTGTTCGTGCTCTACACCTCGGGCTCGACCGGCAAGCCCAAGGGCGTGCAGCACAGCACCGGCGGCTACCTGCTGTGGGCGCTGATGACGATGCAGTGGACCTTCGACGTCAAGCCCGACGACCTGTTCTGGTGTACCGCCGACATCGGCTGGGTCACCGGCCACACCTACATCGCCTATGGCCCGCTGGCCGCTGGCGCCACGCAGGTGGTGTTCGAAGGCGTGCCCACCTACCCGAATGCCGGCCGCTTCTGGGACATGATCGCGCGCCACAAAGTCAGCATCTTCTACACCGCGCCGACCGCGATCCGCTCGCTGATCAAGGCCGCCGAGGCCGACGAGAAGATCCACCCGAAGCAATACGACCTGTCGAGCCTGCGCCTGCTCGGCACCGTGGGCGAGCCGATCAACCCCGAAGCCTGGATGTGGTACTACAAGCACGTCGGCAATGAGAACTGCCCGATCGTGGACACCTTCTGGCAGACCGAGACCGGCGGCCACATGATCACGCCGCTGCCGGGCGCGACGCCGCTGGTGCCGGGTTCGTGCACGCTGCCGCTGCCGGGCATCATGGCCGCCATCGTCGACGAGACCGGTCATGACGTGCCCAACGGCAACGGCGGCATCCTGGTGGTCAAGCGCCCGTGGCCGGCCATGATCCGCACCATCTGGGGCGATCCGGAACGCTTCAGGAAGAGCTACTTCCCCGAAGAGCTCGGCGGCAAGCTCTACCTGGCGGGCGACGGCTCGATCCGCGACAAGGACACCGGCTACTTCACCATCATGGGCCGCATCGATGACGTGCTGAACGTGTCGGGCCACCGCATGGGCACGATGGAGATCGAGTCGGCGCTGGTGGCCAACCCGCTGGTGGCGGAAGCCGCCGTAGTGGGGCGCCCGGACGACATGACCGGCGAGGCGATCTGCGCCTTCGTCGTGCTCAAGCGCGCCCGCCCGAACGGCGAAGAGGCCCTCAAGATCGCCACGGAGCTGCGCAACTGGGTCGGCAAGGAAATCGGCCCGATCGCCAAGCCCAAGGACATCCGCTTCGGCGACAACCTGCCCAAGACGCGCTCGGGCAAGATCATGCGGCGCCTGCTGCGCTCGCTGGCCAAGGGAGAGGAAATCACGCAAGACACCTCGACCCTGGAGAACCCCGCGATCCTGGAGCAGCTCAAGCAGGCGCAGTGATCCCGTAGCCTTGCCCCCAGAACCCGCCGCCGCGTTCCCGCGCGCCGGCGGGTTTGTTACGATAGCGCCCCACCGACCATGGATCGTTGCCCATGCCAGATGCCCAGTCGCGCTTCCGCCGCCGGCTGCTGCTGTACTACGGCCTGTTCACCCTGGGGTTGTTCGGCTTCGTCGGCATGATGGGGCTGCTGGAGCGCTCCAATGCCGACGCGCTGTGGCTGGGGTACGTCTTCCTCTTCGTCACCATCGCGATCTATGCCTGCATCGGGCTGATCTGCCGCACCTCGGATCTCAACGAATATTACGTGGCTTCGCGGCGCGTGCCGGCGTTGTTCAACGGCATGGCGATCGCCGCCGACTGGATGAGCGCGGCCTCGTTCATCGGCCTGGCCGGCATCCTGTTCGCCTCTGGCTACGAAGGCCTGGCCTACGTGATGGGCTGGACCGGCGGCTACTGCCTGGTGGCCTTCCTGCTGGCACCCTACCTGCGCAAGTACGGCGGCTATACCATCCCGGATTTCCTCGCCGCGCGCTACGGCAACGGCAAGCCCGGCGGCAACCTGCCGGTGCGCGCCATCGCGGTACTGGCGGCGTCGCTGTGTTCGTTCGTCTACCTGGTGGCACAGATCCAGGGGGTAGGGCTGGTGGTGACGCGCTTCATCGGTGTGGAATTCGCCGTCGGCATCTTCTTCGGGCTGGCGGGCATCCTGGTGTGCTCGTTCCTGGGCGGCATGCGCGCAGTCACGTGGACCCAGGTGGCGCAGTACATCATGATGATCGTGGCGTTCCTGGTCACGGTGTCGATGATCGCGTGGAAGCATCACCGGGACGTGGCGCCGCAGCTCAGCTACGGCACGCTGCTGACGCAGCTTGATGCGCGTGAGCAGGAGCTGGAGCGCGCGCCCGCCGAGCAGGCCGTGCGCGAGTACTACAAGCAGCAGGCCATCCTGTTGCAGGAACGCATCGCCCGCCTGCCGGAATCCTTCCAGCAGGAGCGCGATACGCTGAACGCGCGGCTGCAGGATCTTCGTGCGCGCAATGCGCCGCTGCGCGAAATCAAGGCGCTGGAACGTGAGCGCCTGGAGTTCCCGCGGGATCCCGCCGCCGCGCAGCAGCAGTGGAACCTGCAGCGCGAAGACGCGCTTGCGCGCAGCCGGCATTCTATGTCGTCCACCGAGCCGTATCCCGCGGCGTCCGAGCAGGAGCGCAAGACAAAGCGGCTCAACTTTGTGCTGCTGGTGTTCTGCCTGATGGTCGGCACCGCGAGCCTGCCGCATATCCTGACGCGCCTCTACACCACGCCCTCCGTCAAGGAGACCCGCAACTCGGTGGCCTGGGCCGTGTTCTGCATCGCGCTGCTGTACGTGTCCGCGCCGACGCTGGCCGCGCTGGTCAAGTACGAGTTCTTCGAGCACCTGGTCGGCACGTCGTATGCGGAACTGCCGCAATGGGTAGTGCAATGGCGCAAGGTCGATCCGCCGGTTTTCGGCATTCGCGACGTCAACGGCGACGGCATTGTGCAATGGGCCGAGATCCTGCTGCAGCCCGACATGATCGTACTGGCCGCCCCGGAGATCGCCGGCCTGCCCTACGTCATCTCCGGCCTGATCGCCGCCGGCGCGCTGGCAGCGGCGCTGTCGACTGCCGACGGCCTGCTGCTGACCATCGCCAACGCGCTCTCGCACGACGTCTTCTATCACATGGTCGACCGCCAGGCGAGCCACCAGCGCCGCGTCACGACGGCCAAGATCGTGCTGCTGGGCGTTGCCTTGTTCGCTTCATATGTCACATCGCTGCGGCCCGGCAACATCCTGTTCCTGGTCGGCGCCGCCTTCTCGCTGGCGGCATCGAGCTTTTTCCCTGTGCTGGTACTCGGCATCTTCTGGCGCCGGACGACCGCGGCCGGCGCTGTTGCCGGCATGGCCGCCGGGCTTGGGGTGGCGGTGTACTACATTTTCGTCAACTACCCGTTCTTCACCCGCATGACCGGCATCTTCGGCAACCGCTGGTTTGGCGTCGACCCGATCGCTTCCGGCGCTTTTGGCGTGCCCGCGGGGTTTGCGGTGGCGATCATCGTCAGCCTGCTCACGCCGCGCAACGCGCCAGTGATCGGCAGGCTGGTGACATATTTGCGCCGGGGGTAGGGCGGTGCCGCACGAACTTGTGGATTCGTCGGGCGACTCTGCTATAATCGCGGACTTCCCGGAGAGATGGATGAGTGGTTTAAGTCGCACGCCTGGAAAGCGTGTATAGGTTAATAGCCTATCGGGGGTTCGAATCCCCCTCTCTCCGCCACTGATTCTGTAAGGCTTGACGGGTTAGCGTGTGCTGACCGTTGGGTCATAAACAAGGGCTTGGGTCATTGACCCAGGCCCTTTTTGTTTGCCTGCAGGCATGCCACTGCTTTGGCCCTGCGCCGGGCCAGATCATTGATAGCTCATGGTAAAAGTAGCGTAGCCGTTCACCACGCCCGGTGTCACGCTCCCAACGCCAGGTTGCTCCCGGTGTTGCCAGGCTGCGTGGCATCGGTGATGGTCATGGCGACCTCGCCTTACTCAAAGGTCCCGGCCGCCTTGGAAAGCGTCCACCCAAGCCCCAGACACAATCCGATCCACGCCGCTGAAATCAAGGCAACGTCATGCCAGTTCATCGTCCGGCGCCCGGGGCGGCGCAACTTGAATGTGTCCCGTGACGAAGGCATGGCAGTCTCCTTCGGAAAGCATGGGGAAAGGCTAGGGCAACCCTGCGGGAATTCACGGGCTCAGTTGTAAAGGTTTGTTGCGGTGCGGATGCGCCACAGGCTCTATGCGCCATAGAAAAAAGCCCTCGGCCAGGGTAGTCGAGGGCTTGAAGTAGTGGTGGGCGAGTCGCGGAACCGCCCGTGACGATGGTCGTACAGCCGCATGGATCGCGCATCCCTCTAAATAGAGGTGTTGTGCATGGACGACGGGCACCCGGGGACTCGCGATGCGGCCTTGAAGCACCAACTCGTCGCCAGCTGCACCGGACGCGCATGGTCGTCGCCGCACAGTTGCGCCTGTGAACACTGGCTACGAAGAAGGGTATATGCGCCACGACGCGTATCTTGGGCCCGCTTGCGCGCTATGAACCGGCGCAGGCCTGTTCATGTGATGGCATCGAAAAGAAAAGCCCTCGGCCAGGGCAGGCGAGGGCTTGAAGTGGCGTTGGGCGTGTCGCAGTCCGCCCAAGCCTTATCGTCGTCGTTACCGGTTCGGCGCGCATCCCCAGTTCTGGTGATGCAAAAAAAGCCCGCACGAAGGCGGGCTGCGGGAAAATGCCGAGAGGGGTCAACTCACGACCCCTTGATTCTGGGTGTGAAGTGCTGCAGCGGACACCCCCACATGGGTGATTGGAATCAACGCTTTGCTGCGGCGCCAGGTCTGCGAAGCAATCGATGCAAATTGCGCATAACCTGGCCTTGGCCCCTGTGGAAGAATTGTTTCATTCTCTCCACCGCGTGAAGTCCCATGACCGACCCCGTCGTCCACCTCAATGGTTCCCTGATCCCGCTGTCCGAGGCCCGCATCCCGGTCCTCGACCGCGGCTTTATCTTTGGCGATGGCGTCTATGAAGTCATTCCGTACTACGGTGGCAAGCCGTTCCGCGGTGCGCAGCATCTTGCGCGCCTGCACCGCAGCCTGGAGGCGATCGGGATTCCCGACCCGCACAGCGCCGCGCAGTGGCAGGCGCTGATCGACGAAGTGGTCCGTGCCAACGGCATGTCGGACCAGATGCTCTATATCCAGGTGACGCGCGGCGTAGCACGGCGTGCGCACGCCTTCCCGAAGGAAGTCGTGCCGACGGTGCTGATCATGACCAACCCGATGGCGCTGCCGCCCGCGCACATGCGCGAACAGGGCGTGGCCTGCGTGACGATGGAGGACCGGCGCTGGCTGAACTGCCAGATCAAGTCGACCTCGCTGCTGGGCAACGTGCTGGCCGCGCAGCACGCCGCGGAGCATGGCGTGACCGAGGCGATCCAGTTCCGCGACGGCTGGCTGACCGAAGCCTCGTCGTCCAACGTCTGGGTGGTGCGCAACGGCCGCGTGCTGGCGCCGCCCAAGGACAACCTGATCCTGGAAGGCATCCGCTACGGCTTCATGGAAGAGGTCTGCGCGGCGCTGGAGATTCCGCTGGAGGCCCGCCGGATCGCCAGGGAAGACTTGTTCGCGGCGGACGAAGTGCTGCTGTCGTCGGCAAGCAAGGAACTTCTGCCGGTGGTCACCATCGACGGCCGCACCGTTGGCGCCGGCGTGCCCGGACCGGTCTTCGTGCGGCTCTATGCGGCCTACCAGGACGCGATCGCGGCACTTTGAACCACGCCGGCGCACCGTGCTAGCATGCCAGCGCATGCATCGAGGAGTCAGCCATGGCCAAGCGCGAGCGTGGCCGGCGTGCCCTGCAGGACGAGGTCAGCCGGCGCATCCAGCAAATCTACGAAATCGGCGAGGACGGCGCCAAAGTCCGCGTGCCCGCGCCGGTGCCGCATGCGCGCGATGCCCGCGGCCGCAACTGGGACATGAGCGGCTTTGGCAACGCAACCGGTTATGAGGCCAGCATCCGCGCGGTGGTCGACAAGGTGCGCGACGAGTTCGACCTGAACGAGTCGGTCGAGAACCGCGCGCCGAATCCCTTTGACGTCTGAGCGTTCGGCCACCGGCCGGGGCGGGGAGCAGTCATCGGAAGCTCACGTCGTGACATCCAGGTGCGGCTCGGCGCTTTGCCAGATGCCCCCGGAGCGCCGCTTGGCGCCGTACATGGCCGCATCGGCCGCGTGCAGCAGCGCCTGGCTGGCCTGCGCGTGGACCGGGAACACCGCCAGGCCGATACTGACGGACGCTTGCACCGAGGCGCCGTGGGGCAGCGCGATCGGTTCGCGCCATGGCTTGCAGGATATGTTCGGCGATATGAACGGCGTCGGCTGGCGAGCGCAGGCCCGCGGCCAGCAGCGCGAATTCGTCGCCGCCGATGCGCGCCACGGTGTCGCCATTGCGCAGGCTGGCACGGATGCGCTGCGCCACGGCCACCAGCACCGCGTCACCGGAGGCATGCCCGTGCCGGTCGTTGATGTCCTTGAAGTCGTCGCTGTCGAGATACAGCACCGCCGCATATTCATGGTTGGCCGCGGCATGGCGCACCGCATGCTCCAGCGCTTCGACGAAGGCGGCGCGGTTCAGCAGCCCCGTCAGCGCATCATGGTTGGCACGGTGGGCGAGTGAGCGGTTTTCGTGCTGCATCTGGTTTTGCCACGTCTGCAGCTCATCGAGCAGCCCGTTGAAGTCGTCGCCGAGCGCGTTGAGCTCGGCGATGCGCGCCGGCGGCGTGCGTTGCGCGAAGTCTCGTTCGGAGCGCACCGCGTGCGCCACCCGCATCAGGTTGCGCAACGGCTCGACGATCTGCACCAGCATGCGGCTGGCCAGGTAGTGCGCGCCGACCGCGTCAGCAACAGGCAGCCGAGCAGGCCCAGCGCCCCTCGCAGCAGAAATTGCAGCAGGTTGCGGGGATCGCCGCTGACCCGCAGCAGGCCGACTTGCTGCGCCTGGTGCAGGATAGGCTGATCCGCCGCGTTCATGCTCAGCCATTCGGCCAATGCCTGGCGCAGGCCGGTCAGCTGGGGCGGCAGCACCGCGGGCAGCAACGCGAGCGTGGCGCCCAGCAGGGCAGGCGCCCATCGGCGCAGCAGCGGTCGTCGGCGTGCGGGGGAGATGGGCGTGGCGCTGGCCGGGGCAGGAGCCATGGTTCGGGAAGGTGGAGCGTGTGCGCTGCGATTGTGGTGATTCGGTTACCGCGGCCGCGGCTATTGCCCGGGCGCCGGGTCCAGGCGGCCAAGCGTTCGGACCGGGGGGCGGGCTGCAGGCCGGCGGCGGCCAGTGGACTGTTTATCGGTTGCCGCGACGCTGACTGAAGGGTGGCCCCGCCGCGGACTTGGCGGTGCCGCACGCAACACTTGCATTGGGATCCCCTTCGCCGCCTCGCTGCCAGCCGGCCCCTGCCGACGAGGCCGCCTCCCGGCAAGCCTCCTAGGTCGGGTAAGCCGGGTAAGCCGGGTAAGGGCATGGACCATGTGCTAGAGTTTTCAGACACCTTTGTGTTACGGCACTTCCCTCAACGACGTTTCCAGAACGTTTCTCAAGGAGATGGATCATGACGAGTGAATCCCGGCCGAACCTGAAAGCTTTCGTGCAGACCGCTCCCCAGGCTGGGCGCTATGTCTGGGTGGTCGCGCTGGTCGACTTCGATGCACGGCAGGTCCGTCGCGCCATCGTCTCGGACGACACCTTCACCACCGCGGACGCCGCGCGCGATGCCGGCGAGGCCCAACTCAAGGCGATGGCAGAGGATCACTGATGCCGCCGGCGTGCAAGCGAGTGTTGCGCGCCGGCATCTTTGTGATCAACCGATACCCTTTCTTACATGGCGCCGCGGCGGGCGCGCGCTAGACTGTGCGCGTGTTCCTCCACGAGAAAGGGCGTCCATGACACATCTCACGCTCCGGCCCGTCCGGACTGTTCTGCTGGCGGCCGTACTGGGTTCCGGCCTCACCTTCAGCGCGGCGTCGATGGCCCAGGTGTCGGTCAACATTGCCATCGGCGTGCCGCCGCCGGCTCCGATGTACGAGGCCATTCCCGCCCCGCGCCCTGGCTATGTCTGGATGCCGGGCTACTGGGACTGGGACGACCACCACCATAAGCACGCTTGGAAGAAGGGCCGCTGGGAACGCGAGCGGACTGGCTACGTCTATGAGTCGCCGCGGTGGATCCAGTCGCGCGATGGCTGGGTGCTGGTGCCGGGTCGCTGGGACCAGGGCGGCTCCCATGGCAAGGGCAACGGCAAGGGCAACAAGGGCAAGGATTACCACTGCCCGCCGGGCCACGCCAAGAAAGGCGAATGCTGAGGCGGCTGCGCTGAGGCGTGCACGAGCCGGCGCCCAAGGTGACGCCGGCCATGGTTGCCATGCTACGATCCCCGCCATGACTCCGCGCCCGCAGGCGCAGGGCGTATCGGCATGGATCCGGAGGTAGCGATGGCAAGGCACGTCTTCACGCGCGCGCAGTATCTCGACATCCTTAATGACAGCCTGCGCAAGCATCCCGGCTGGCAACCCGGCATGGCCTTTGTCTTCCTGCCGCCGGGCGCGGATGCCAGCCAGGCGACGGCGGTAGGCTGCACCGGCCCGATGGACGCCATCCCGGTCTACGCGGAAATCCAGCGTGTGGCGGCCGAACTGATCGAAGTCAGCGACACGTAGCGCGCGACCGTGGCATGTTCCAGCGCGCAGGCGTTGCCGTGCCCGGCTCCAGCCTGCGCGTACAATGCCGGCCTCGACAGACTTTCGGAAATTGCCGTGAAGAAAACGGACCTGGAAAAGAATAAGGGCCTGAAGATCGCCAACAGCCTGAAACAGGCCTCGGCGGCCCGGGGCGGGATTGCTGGCGCCGCCGGGGCGCGGCCGGACCGACGTGAACAGCGCCGGCTGGACCAGGAGCAGGGCCTGGTGCCGTTCGCGTGCAAGCTGGACGGCACGCTGGCGCGGCGCCTGCAGGCGCTGGCCGCCAATCATCCCGGTGGCATGACCGGCCTGCTCAATGAACTGCTGACGAGCGCGCTGCCGCCGGAGCAAGACCAGGCCTGATAAAGGCGCGGCCGCGCAGGCAGGCGGCCGCAACGATCCGGCGGGGCCGGAAGCGGGTGGGTCAGTCCTCGTCCTCCTCGTCGAGGAATTCGCGGCGCAGCATCCAGTTGGCGATGGCTTCGTCGCAGATGCGCTTGAACTTCTGCTTGTCCGGCATCTTGTCGAACAGCTGGAAGTTGACCAGCGCCATGCCGGCGTCGGTGATATAGAACATCCGGCGTGGATCGTCATGATGGACGATGCGGCCGTCGATGGCGTCTTCCTCGCTTTCGGCCGGCATGTCTTCCAGCTCGACCACGCGGCAGGTAAAGCGCGGGCTGCGGGTGTGGGTCAGATACTCGAACTCGTCGTGCATGACCTCGCCGCTTTTGCCGGCGATAACAGCGAAGCCCCAGATAAAGCGGGGCATCGGCAGATCGGACAGATCTTCAATCTCGTCCATGGTGTTCTCCCTGATTCAATCCCGCATTATCGCCCGGAACGCCGTTGCCTCAAACGTTGGCGTCGGATCCGGCCGCGATGCGTGCCCGCCCGCTAGGGCTTGGCCTGGCAGTTCGACAGCGCCGGCGCGGCGTTTTCCTGCTGCATCAGGTCGCGCAGCGTGCCGGTATCGCCCTTGGTCCACCACTCGTAGCGCCCGCCGACATAGCGCGCGCCGGACGCCGAGACCGTGGTCACCGCCAGCACCGGCTTGCCGTCCAGCCGGAACACGGCGGCCTGGTTGTCCGCGCTGTGGAAGTAGCGCACGGTCAGCGTCCTGTCGCCGTCGCATTGGTAGCGCACGGTACGTACGTCGCTAAAGCGCACGCCGTCGATGCCAGGGGCTCGCGCGGCATCGGCGCCGCCAACGGCGGCCAGCAAGGCAAGCAGCACCACACCGCGGTTTGCGTTCAAGGGCGGGCGGCTCATGGTCGATGGGCCTTTTCCTGATGGTTTGTGTCAGTCGGGTCAGACGCGGGCGGTGGCGGCCGGTTCCTCGGGCTGCGGAGCGCCTTCCAGTATGTAGCCGGCGGCTAGCGCGCGGAAACTGTCGAGCTCGCGCGCCTGCCAGGCCTCGCTTTCCCCGAACTCTTCGGCCAGGACCGCGGCCACCGCCGGCGCGGCCTGCAGCGCGGCGCGCGCGTCGAGGAACAGCAAGCGGTTGCGGCGCGCCAGCACGTCTTCAACGCGCCGCGCCAGTTCGTGCCGGGCCGCGAAACGGACATGGGCTTCGGTCAGGCCTGATGCCGCCGCCAGCACGCGCTCATGGCCGGGCAGGGCGCGCAGCGTGGCCAGCTCATTGCCGTAGTAGCGGTCCGGCGCGGCCGCATCCGCCAGCGGCAGTTCCGCCGGCAGCCCGGCGGCGCCGTGCAGCGGCAGCTCGGCGGTCACGCATGGCGCGGCGCGCACCATCTGCCGCTGGATCGCGGTGTCGATCACGTCTTCCGCCATCTTGCGATAGGTGGTCCATTTGCCGCCGGTGACCGTGATCAGCCCGGCCTTCGAGACCAGGATCGTATGCTCGCGCGACAGCGATGCGGTGGACGCTTCGCCGGTAGCCTTGACCAGTGGCCGCAGCCCGGCCCAGACGCTGGTGACGTCGGCGCGGGTGGGATCCTTGGCCAGGTAGCGCGACGCGGTCTCAAGGATGAAATCGACATCGTCGGCACCGGCATCGGGCTCAAGCGGCAGGTCGCGCCGCGGCGTATCGGTGGTGCCGACAATGGTATGGCCGTTCCACGGCACCACGAACAGCACCCGGCCGTCGTCGGTCTTGGGGATCAGGATGGCGCGCTCGCCCGGCAGGAAGCTGCGCGGCAGCGTCAGGTGCACGCCCTGGCTCGGGGCCACCAGGGTGCGCGCATGGCCGTCTTCCATCTGGCGCACCGCGTCGACCCAGACGCCGGTGGCATTGATCACGCAATCCGCGCGCAGCCGGAACGTGGCACCGCCCAAGGCGTCCTGGACGGTGACGCCGCTGATCACGCCGCCTTGCTGGCTCAGGCCGGTCACGCGCATGTAGTTGAGCGCGGTGCCGCCCACGTCGAACAGCGTGCGCATCAGCGCCACCGCCAGCCGCGCATCGTCGAACTGGCCGTCGAAATACAGGTTGCCGCCGCGCAGCGGGCGCCCGCTGACATGCTCGGCCAGGTTGGGGACGGCGGCCAGCACCTCGCGGTGGTTCAGCCAGCGGCTGCCGGCCAGGTTGAGGTTGCCCGCCAGCATGTCGTAGAGCTTCAGGCCAATGCCGTAGATGGGCTGGTCGAACATCTGGTACGCCGGCACCACAAAGCCCAGCGGCCACACCAGGTGCGGCGCGTTGCGCGCGAGCAGGCCGCGCTCGTGCAGGGCTTCGCGCACCAGGCCGATATTGCCCTGGGCCAGGTAGCGGACGCCGCCGTGCACGAGCTTGGTGGCCTTGCTCGAGGTGCCCTTGGCGAAATCGGCGGCTTCGACCAGCAGCGTGCGGTAGCCGCGCGAGGCGGCATCGACCGCGGTGCCGAGGCCGGTGGCGCCGCCGCCGATGACGATGACATCCCAGCGCGGTTCGCGCTCCAGGGTGGAGAGCAGGGCGGCCCGGGCGGGGGGCTGGGTCGGGGTGGAGACTTTCTGCATGGCGCTTGGTTCGGAGTGTGTACGGTCTTGGCGGAGCGGGGGCGGCCGGCCCTCAGCCGTGGCCGCCGGCGTCCTCCTCGCGCGCCCAGTCGCGGGCGCGCTCGACGGCGCGGTGCCAGCGCGCCAGCCGGTGGCCGCGTTCGTCGGCGGACAGGTTGGGCTCGAAGCGGCGCTCCACCTGCCATTGCTGCGCGATCTGTGCCGGGTCGCTCCAGTAGCCGGTGGCCAGGCCGGCCAGGTACGCGGCGCCCAGCGCGGTGGTCTCGGTCACGCGCGGACGGACCACCGCCGTGCCGAGCAGGTCGGCCTGCATCTGCATCAGCAGGTCGCTGCGCGAGGCGCCGCCGTCCACGCGCAGTTCGGCCAGCGCGATGCCGGCGTCCTTCTGCATGGCTTCCAGCACGTCGACGCTCTGCAGCGCGATCGACTCCAGCGCCGCGCGCGCCAGCTGCGGCCTGCCGGTGCCGCGCGTCATGCCGACCAGCGTGCCGCGCGCGAAGGCGTCCCAGTGCGGCGCGCCCAGGCCGGCAAAGGCCGGCACCAGCACCACGCCGCCGGTGTCGTCGCACTGGCGCGCGAGCGGCTCGACCTCGGGCGCGCTGTTGATGATCTGCAGGCCGTCGCGCAGCCACTGGATGGTGGCGCCGCCCATGAAGACGCCACCTTCCAGGCAATACTGGGTTTGCCCGCCGAACTGCCAGCCGATGGTGGTCAGCAGCCGGTTGTGCGATGCCACCGGCTCGGTGCCGGTATTCATCAGCAGGAAGCAGCCCGTGCCATAGGTGTTCTTGGCCATGCCTGGCGACAGGCAGGCCTGGCCGAAGGTGGCCGCCTGCTGGTCGCCCGCGATGCCCGCGATCGGAATCTCCACGCCGAACAGCCGCGCCGCGGTGCGCGCCACCTCGCCACTGGACGGCACCACCTCGGGCAGCAGCGCATGCGGGATGTCGAGCAGCGCCAGCAGCGTGTCGTCCCACTCGAAGCGGTGGATATTGAACAGCATCGTGCGCGAGGCGTTGGACACGTCCGTGACATGGCGCGCGCCGTCGGTCAGCTGCCAGATCAGCCAGCTGTCGACCGTGCCGAACGCCAGCTCGCCGCGCTGCGCACGTGCGCGGGCACCCTCGATGTTGTCTAGCATCCAGCGCAGCTTGGTGCCGGAGAAATACGCATCGACGATCAGCCCGGTCTTCTCGCGGAACAGCTCGCCATGGCCGGCGGCCTGCAGTGCCTCGCACATCGGCGCGGTGCGGCGGTCCTGCCAGACCAGCGCGCGGCCGACGGGCTCGCCGGTCTTGCGGTCCCACAGCACCGTGGTTTCGCGCTGGTTGGTGATGCCGATGGCGCGCACCTGCGTGGCCGTGATGCCGGCGTCGGCCAGCACTTCGTGCGCGACCGCAAGCTGAGACTGCCAGATTTCGTACGGATCGTGTTCGACGTGGCCCGGATGTGGGTAGTATTGGCGGAACTCGCGCTGTGCCAGCCGCACCACGCTGCCGGCGTGGTCGAACAGGATGGCGCGCGAGCTGCTGGTGCCCTGGTCGAGCGCCAGGACATAGCGCGGTTCTGAGCCATGCCGGCCTGGGCCGGCGTGCTGCGCCTGGGCTTGCGTTGCTGCCTGGTTCATGCGTTCAATCCTGAAAATGACAAGATGCGCCGGCCCGGCCGGCCCCCGATCCGACATGGCCGAAATCTTTTCCCTGCCGCCCACAGTGCCGTCCGGCGATCCTTCCGGCGTTCCGTCCAACAATAGCAGCGCCGATGCCAGCCACATGGCGCGCATCGCCGCCTCGGTGGCGGCGCGCACCGGCTTCGATCCCGCCAGCAAGCTGCGCCTGGTGGTGGCCGGCCAGCAGGTCGGCTGGCTGCCTCGGTCCCATGCCGCGATACTGCGCGGCATGGGCTGCATCCTCGGCCCGGAGGAGGGCGTCGCGGATGGCACCGCCGCGGTGGAATTGCTGCCGGGACGCTCCGGCTTCGACGTGCTGAGCGCCGCGCTGGCCGCGCTTGCGCACCAGCTGGCCGATGCCGGCCACGTGCGCGGCTGGCGCCATGAACTGTTCGCGGTCACCGCGGCGCTGGACGCGCCCGCGCTGGCGGCGGTCGAGCGGGCGGCCGCGCGCTTCCTGGGATTGCTGACCTTTGCCTCGCACATGAACGGGATCGTGGACACAGCCGATGCCGGCGGCGGCCCCGTGCTGTGGATCTCGCGGCGCAGCCCCGCCAAGTCGGTCGACCCCGGCATGTGGGACAACCTGGTCGCCGGCGGCATGCCGCACGGCAGTGATCCGCTGGCCACGCTGGTGCGCGAGTGCGAGGAAGAGTCCGGCATCCCGCCGGCGCTGGCCGGGCGCGTGCAGCCGCACGGCATGATCGAGGTGCTGCGCGACCTGCCCGAAGGCGTGCAGTGGGAACAGGTCTATGTCTATGACCTGATGCTGCCGCCGGGATTCGTCCCGCGCAACCAGGACGGCGAGGTCAGCGAACACAGGCGCGTGGGGCTGGCCGCATTGCTTGATATCATGTCGAGCGGCGCCATGACGGTCGACGCCACGCTGGTGACGCTGGATGCCCTTCGCCGGCGCGGCTGGCCGGGCACCGAAGACCGTCGCGCTTGAGCTTGCGCAGCGGGCCTGGCCCGCGCTTGCAAGGCTTTCACTGCCTTCACGGCCTTCATGGCCTTTGCGCTCATACACCGCGCCTCTCCGACAGAACCACACACCATGAGCACCACCGGATTTATCCTGACCCTTTCGTGCCCCGACCAGCCGGGCATCGTCCACGCCGTCTCGGGCCTGCTGTTCCAGCACGGCTGCAATATCGTCGACTCGGACCAGTACGGCGACGCGTACACCGGCCGCTTTTTCATGCGGGTGCACTTCAGCGCGGCTGCCGGCGGCCCGGACCTGGGCACGCTGAAGGCAGCGTTCGCGCCGGTGGGCGACCAGTTCGGCATGCAGTGGGAGCTGAACGACGCCTCGGTCAAGCCGCGCGTGATGATCATGGTGTCCAAGATCGGGCACTGCCTGAACGACCTGCTGTTCCGCGCCAAGGTGGGCGGCCTGCCGGTCGAGATCGCGGCGATCGTGTCCAATCACCGCGACTTCTATCAGCTGGCCGCGTCGTACGACGTGCCGTTCTTCCACCTGCCGCTGATGAACGCCTCGGCCGAGCAGAAGGCCGCGCAGGAGGCGCGCGTGTTTGACGTGGTGCAGGAGCAGAAGATCGACCTGGTGGTGCTGGCCCGCTACATGCAGGTGCTGTCCGACGACCTGTGCCGCAAGCTGGCCGGCCGCGCCATCAATATCCACCACTCGTTCCTGCCCAGCTTCAAGGGCGCCAAGCCTTACTACCAGGCGCACGACCGCGGCGTGAAGCTGATCGGCGCGACCGCGCACTACGTCACCGCCGACCTGGACGAGGGCCCGATCATCGAGCAGGAAATCGAGCGTGTCGACCACAGCATGGACCCGGACCAGCTCACCGCCGTGGGTCGCGACGTGGAATGCGTGGCGCTGGCCCGCGCGGTCAAGTGGCACGCCGAACGCCGCATCTTGCTGAACGGCCACAAGACTGTGGTGTTCAAGTGAGCCTGGGGTTGTCTTCCCAGCGAATGATGCGCCAATACGACTCGAATTAGCGCGAACGGAGAACCCGGCTGCCGCTGCTGCGGCAGCTTTGGTTCGCCTTGCGGCAGGCTCATTCCCGCTCCGCCACCACACACTTCACCCCACTGTCGGCCAGGATCCGGTCGAACGGTGCCGCCAGCGGCTCATCGGTGAACAGCCGGTCCACCTGCGACACATGCGCCAGCTCCACCATGGCCTGGCGGTTGAACTTGCTGGTATCCGCCGCCAGCCATACCTCGCGTGAATGCTCGATGATGGTCCGCGCCACCTTGACCTCGCGGAAGTCGTAGTCGCGCAGCGTGCCATCGGTCTCGATGCCCGAGATTCCGATCAGGCCGATATCCACCTTGAACTGCCGGATGAACTCGACCGTGGCCTCGCCGACGATGCCGCGGTCGCGCGAGCGCAGCACGCCGCCGGCGACGATGACTTCGCAATCCGGGTTGTCCGCCAGGATATTGGCCACGTTCAGGTTATTGGTGATCACGCGCAGCCCGCGGTGCTGCATCAGCTCGCGCGCGATCTCCTCCACCGTGGTGCCGATGTTCAGGATCAGCGAGCAGCCCTCCGGCACCGCCTTCGCCACCGCGCGCGCAATGCGCGCCTTGCCCTCGGCATTCAGCACCTGCCGCTGCCGGTAGGCGATGTTCTCGGTGGTGGAGCCCTCCGCCCGCACGCCGCCATGGAAGCGCGCCAGCATGCCGTTCTCGGCCAGCAGGTTGACGTCTCGCCGCACCGTCTGGAGCGTGACGCCGAACTTGCGCGCAAGTTCGTCGATGGAGGCAAAGCCCTGGCTGCGGACTTCTTCGAGCAGGGCGGTCTGGCGGGGATTGAGCGTCATGCCGGGATTCTAGTTCAAACAGAAACGAAAACAAATGATGCGGTGCACACTTGTTTTCTTTTCGTTTTGTTACTAAAACGGTCGGAAGCCAAGAATTGTGCGCCTGCCTCACGCGAAAGCGGTGAAGCGGAAAGCATATCGAACATGGAGACCGGATGCAGCTGAGTTTGGAGGCCGTGGCGCAGCGCGCAGGTTCGCAGGCGTATCTCTATCCGATGACGCTGGCGCCGGTTCCCGGCGCGGTGACCATCCTGCTGGGCGCCACCCAGGCGGGCAAGACTTCGCTGATGCGCGTGATGGCGGGGCTCGATCGGCCCAGCGCCGGCCGCGTGCTGGTCGACGGCCGTGACGTCACCGGCGTGCCGGTGCGCGAGCGCAATGTGTCGATGGTCTACCAGCAGTTCATCAACTACCCGTCGCTCAAGGTCTTCGACAACATTGCCTCGCCGTTGCGGCTGCGGCGCAAGGGCGTTTCCGGCGCCGACATTGCCGCGCGTGTGCGCGAACTGGCGGCGCGGCTGCATATCGACCATCTGCTCGACCGCTATCCGTCGGAGTTGTCGGGCGGCCAGCAGCAACGCGTGGCGCTGGCGCGTGCGCTGGCCAAGGAAGCGCCGCTGATGCTGCTGGACGAGCCGCTGGTTAACCTGGACTACAAGCTGCGCGAAGAACTGCGCGAAGAATTGTCGCAGCTGTTCGCGCATGGCGATGCTACCGTGGTCTATGCCACCACCGAACCCGGCGAGGCGCTGCTGCTGGGCGGCCACACGGCCGTGCTCGATGCCGGCGAGCTGCTGCAGTACGGGAGGACCGCCGACGTCTTCCACCATCCCGATTCGCTGCGCGTGGCGCGCGCGTTCAACGATCCGCCGATGAACCTGGTCGCGGGCACGCTCAACGGCGGCTGGGTCACCCTCGCCGGTGACATCCCGGTGCCGGTACCCGGGGCCGGTGGCGGTGACGGGCCGGTCACCGTCGGGGTGCGGGCATCCGCGCTGCGCCTGGCCGGCGAACCGGGCGCGGTTGCGGTGCCGGGGCGCGTGGCGCTGGCCGAGCTGTCGGGCTCGGACACCTTTGTCCACGCCGATACGCCGGTGGGCAATCTGGTGGCGCAGTTCGCCGGCGTGCTCGACCTGCGGCTGGGGGAACCGGTGTCATTGCACCTGTTGCCTGACCAGATCTACCTGTTCGACGTGGCCGGGCGCCGCATCCATGCGCCGCGCCGGCCCGGCGGGCTGGCGGCGGATGTGCCGGGCGGCGCGGCAGCCGGGGGCTGACGATGGCACGCATTGAGCTTGACCTGGCGCATTCCTACCTGCCGCATCCGCGCAACGATGACGACTACGCGCTGCTGCCGCTGAAGTTCACCTTCGAGGACGGCGGCGCCTATGCGCTGCTGGGTCCGTCCGGCTGCGGCAAGACCACGCTGCTGAACTGCATTTCCGGGCTGCTGCGGCCTTCGCACGGCACCATTGCCTTCGACGGGCGCGACGTCACCGGCGCCACGCCGCAGGCGCGCAATATTGCCCAGGTGTTCCAGTTCCCGGTGATCTACGACACCATGACCGTCGGCGAGAACCTGGCCTTTCCGCTGCGCAACCGCGGCGTGCCGGAGGCGCAGGTGCGCGAGCGCGTCGGCCGCGTGGCCGAGATGCTGGACCTGTCGGCCACGCTGGACCGGCGCGCCAGTGGCCTTGCCGCCGACGCCAAGCAGAAGATCTCGCTTGGCCGGGGCCTGGTGCGGCATGACGTCTCGGCGATCCTGTTCGACGAGCCGCTGACGGTGATCGACCCCCAGCTGAAATGGCAGCTGCGGCGCAAGCTCAAGGAGATCCACCACGAATTCCGCCTGACGCTGATCTACGTCACCCACGACCAGACCGAGGCGCTGACCTTCGCCGACCAGGTGGTGGTGATGTCGCGCGGCAAGGCGGTGCAGGTGGGGCCGGCCGATGCGCTGTTCGAGCGGCCGGCGCATACCTTCGTCGGACATTTCATCGGCTCGCCCGGCATGAACTTCCTGCCGGGCCAGTGGCGCGACGACGCCATCGAGGTGGCAGGCCGGCGCTACACGCCACCGCTGGCGCCATCGGTGGCCGCAGCCTTGCGCGCGGCGGGCAGCTTCCGCATCGGCGTGCGGCCCGAGTACCTGCAGCTGGCACCGGAGCGCGAGGAGCGCGCTATGCAGGCAGTGCCGATACAGGTGCAGCGCGCGCAGGACATCGGCACCTACTGGCTGGTGACCGGCAGCGTGCAGGAAGCGGGCGCGCAGGCCGGGACGCTGCGTGCCCGCCTGGGCGCCGAGGCAGCCGCATTGCGGCCCGGTGACACGGCCTGGCTGTCGGTCTTCAACCGCCATACCTGCTACTACGTCAACGAGGAACTGGTGTCATGAAGCCCATGAAGCCCGTTAGCCAGAAGGCCTGGCTGCTGGTGTTGCCGGTGGTGGCATGCGTGGCGTTCTCGGCAATCCTGCCGCTGATGACCATCGTCAACTACTCGGTTCAGGACATCATTTCCCCCGAGCGGCGCGTCTTTGTCGGCACCGAATGGTTCCGCACCGTGCTGCGCGACGGCGAACTGCACGACGCGTTGCTGCGCCAGCTGGGCTTCTCGCTGGCGGTGCTGCTGGTGGAGATCCCGCTCGGCATCCTGCTGGCGCTATCGATGCCGGCCAGGGGCTGGAGGGCGTCGGCGGCGCTGGTGATTATCGCGCTGTCGCTGCTGATCCCGTGGAACGTGGTCGGCACCATCTGGCAGATCTTCGGGCGCACCGATATCGGCCTGCTCGGCGCCGCGCTCGAGGCGATGGGCTTCGACTACAACTACACCGGCAGTGCCTTCGATGCCTGGGTGACGGTGCTGGTGATGGATGTCTGGCACTGGACCCCGCTGGTGGCGCTGCTCTGCTATGCAGGCCTGCGTGCGATCCCCGACGCCTACTACCAGGCCGCGCAGATCGATGGCGCCTCGCGGCTGGCGGTGTTCCGCCATATCCAGCTGCCCAAGCTGCGCGGGGTGCTGATGATCGCGGTGCTGCTGCGTTTCATGGACAGCTTCATGATCTATACCGAGCCGTTCGTGCTGACCGGCGGCGGCCCCGGCAACGCCACCACCTTCCTGTCGCAATACCTGACGCAGAAGGCGGTGGGCCAGTTCGACCTGGGCCCGGCGGCTGCGTTCTCCATCGTCTATTTCCTGATCATCCTGCTCCTGTGCTTCATCCTCTACAACTGGATGCAGCGCGCGGGCACGGCCGGCAGCGAGGACATGCCCAATGGTTGAAATCCGCACCCAGGCAACCACCACGACATGGTGGCGCGCCGGCTTCCTGCTGGTCTACCTGCTGTTCGCCATCGTGCCGATCTACTGGATGGTGAACATGTCGTTCAAGACCAATGAGGAGATCGTTTCCACGCTGTCGCTGTGGCCGGCCGAATTCACGCTGGAGCACTACAGGACTATCTTTACCGACCCGTCGTGGTACTCCGGCTACCTCAACTCGATGATCTACGTGGCGATGAACACGGTGATCTCGATCGTGGTTGCCCTGCCGGCGGCGTATGCGTTCTCGCGTTACCAGTTCATCGGCGACAAGCATGTGTTTTTCTGGCTGCTGACCAACCGCATGACGCCGCCCGCGGTGTTCCTGCTGCCGTTCTTCCAGCTGTACAGCACCATCGGCCTGATGGACACGCACCTGGGCGTGGCGCTGGCGCACCTGGTCTTCAACGTGCCGCTGGCGGTGTGGATCCTGGAGGGCTTCATGTCGGGCGTGCCGCGCGAGATCGACGAGACCGCCTACGTCGACGGCTATTCCTTCCCGCGCTTTTTCCTGGCCATCTTCCTGCCTCTGATCAAGGCTGGCGTGGGCGTGGCGGCGTTCTTCTGCTTCATGTTCAGTTGGGTGGAACTGCTGCTGGCGCGCACGCTGACCTCGGTCAACGCCAAGCCGATCGTGGCCACCATGACGCGCACGGTGTCGGCGTCGGGCATGGACTGGGGCGTGCTGGCCGCGGCCGGCGTGCTGACCATCGTGCCGGGCGGCATCGTGATCTGGTTCGTGCGGCATTACATCGCGAAGGGCTTCGCGATGGGGCGCGTGTAGATACGCGAACGCGAGACAAGGAGACATGGCAATGCTGAGCTGGATGGTGTGGACGACACCGGTCGCGGTGTTCTTCGCCTGCATCGTAGTCATGCTGATCGGCATGACCATCTGGGAAATCCGTTCGCCTTCGGTACTGCGCAAGGGCCTCCTGCCGATCGCCACCACGCGTGGCGACCGGCTGTTCATCGGCCTGATGTGCGCGGCGTGGGTCAACCTGGCATGGGTCGGGCTGGGCGAGAAGGTCACCGCATGGCTGTCCCTGGCCGAGGAACCGTCCGTCTGGATCAGCTTCGGCGTATCGATGCTGGTACTGGCGTTGATCCTGCGCAAGGGCTGACCGAAGCATCGGAACCAGCTTCCGCATCGATGGGCGATAGCGGTACAGCGGCTTATCCCTGCCCCGGGGCCGCCATCCAGACCATAGCCGGGGAGGGGAACCATGAGGAGACACCGATGAAAGTGCACGTGAAGTTGGGGATGACAGCCCTTGCCTGCGCGGCTGCGCTGGCTTGCGGCACCTCCGCCCTGGCGGGCGAGGCGGAAGCGAAGAAGTGGATCGACAATGAGTTCCAGCCGTCGTCGCTGTCCAAGGACAGGCAGCAGGCGGAGATGAAGTGGTTCATCGACGCCGCCGCCAGGCTCAAGGCCAAGGGTGTCACGCAGATCAACGTGGTGTCCGAGACCATCACCACGCATGAGTACGAGTCCAAGACACTGGCCAAGGCCTTCGAGGAAATCACCGGCATCAAGGTCAACCATGACCTGATCCAGGAAGGCGACGTGGTCGAAAAGCTGCAGACCTCGATGCAGTCCGGCAAGTCGATCTACGACGGCTGGATTTCCGATTCGGACCTGATCGGCACGCACTATCGCTATGGCTCGATCCTGCCGCTGACCGACTACATGAACGGCGCCGGCAAGGAGTGGACCAACCCGGGCCTGGACGTGAAGGATTTCATCGGCACCAAGTTCACCACCGCGCCGGATGGCAAGCTCTACCAGCTGCCCGACCAGCAGTTCGCCAACCTCTACTGGTTCCGCGCCGACTGGTTTGCGCGCAAGGACCTGCAGGACAAGTTCAAGGCCAAGTACGGCTACGACCTGGGTGTGCCGACCAACTGGTCCGCCTATGAAGACATCGCCAATTTCTTCACTAACGACGTGAAGGAGATCGACGGCAAGAAGGTCTACGGCCACATGGACTACGGCAAGAAGGACCCCTCGCTGGGCTGGCGCTTCACCGATGCCTGGCTGTCGATGGCGGGCACCGCCGACAAGGGCCTGCCCAACGGCATGCCGGTCGACGAGTGGGGCATCCGCGTGGCCGAGGACAAGTGCACGCCGGTCGGCGCTTCGGTCGCGCGCGGCGGTGCCACCAACAGCCCGGCGGCGGTCTATGCGCTGACCAAGTACATCGACTGGATGAAGAAATACGCTCCGCCGCAAGCGATGGGCATGACCTTCTCCGAGGCCGGGCCGGTGCCGGCGCAAGGGCAGGTGGCGCAGCAGATCTTCTGGTACACCGCCTTTACCGCCGACATGACCAAGAAGGGCCTGCCGGTGGTCAATGCCGACGGCTCGCCCAAGTGGCGCATGGCGCCGTCGCCGTACGGCCCGTACTGGAAGCAGGGCATGCAGAACGGCTACCAGGACGTCGGCTCGTGGACCTTCTTCAAGAACACGGATCCCAACAAGCTCGCCGGCGCGTGGCTGTACGCGCAGTTTGTCACGTCGAAGACGGTGTCGCTGAAGAAGTCGCTGACCGGACTCACCTTTATCCGCGACAGCGACATCAACCACGACTACCTTACCAAGAACGCGGCCAGGTATGGCGGCCTGATCGAGTTCTACCGCAGCCCGGCGCGCGTGGCCTGGACGCCGACCGGCACCAACGTGCCTGATTATCCAAAGCTGGCCCAGCTATGGTGGAAGAATGTGGCCACCGCGGTGACCGGCGAGAAGACTCCTCAGGCCGCGATGGACACGCTCGCTGACGAGATCGATCAGGTGATGGCACGGCTGCAGCGCGCCGGCATGAGCAACTGCGCGCCCAAGCTCAACCCGAAGGGCGACCTGGCCAAGTGGCTGTCGAACGACCACGCGCCGTGGAAGAAACTTGCCAATGAAAAGCCGAAGGGCGAGACCATCCCCTACGACAAGCTGCTGCAGGCATGGAAGGAGGGCAAGGTGCGCTGACCGCGGCGCCGGCCAGGCCGCAAGGCCTGGCGCCGGGCGCGATGTCACCTGCAGCGGGCGCCTGGTGCGCCCTTTATTTTTATCCGTTAGGCGGGCAAGCCGGCAGGCTCCAGGGAAGGCGTCGGTACTACCCCCGCTTGGGCATTGTCCGCAGGGGCGCAAGCGGGCTGGGCAGCATAGCACGCCTTGCCGTGCCGCTTGGCCTCGTACAGCGCCATGTCGGCGTGCATGAACAGCTCGCTGACAGTCACGACCTGGCGTCCTTCGTGCATCGCCGAGCCGACACTGGCGGTGACCGACAGCGAATGCCCGTCGATCACCAGCGGCATGCGCGCGCTCTGCACGATAGCGTTGGCGACCGATTCCATCACGCCGCGGTCGGATACCCCGTCGAGGATCACCGCGAACTCGTCGCCACCGATGCGCGCGACCGCATCGCCCTTGCGCACGCAGGCACGCAGGCGCTGTGCAAAGGCCACCAGCAGGCGGTCCCCGGCAGGATGGCCGTAGCTGTCGTTGACCGCCTTGAAGTCGTCCAGGTCGACCAGCAGCAGGGCCAGGGCGCGGCCGCCGGCACTCGTGCGCGCCATGGATTCCGCCAGGCGCCGGTCGAAGCCCTTGCGGTTGAGCAGGCCGGTGAGATGGTCGGAGACGGTCTGTGCCTCCAGGTTGCGCAGCTTCTGGCGCTCATGCGTCACATTGCGCGCAAACATGTGGAGGCCGGCCACGGTGTCCTGGGCGTCGTTCCAGGCCGGCTGGTAGGTGACTTCCATGCACTCGTTGCCATCCGGGCTTTCGCGCGTGAATGTCACCGCGTGGCCGGCGAAGGCCCGTTCGAGGTACGGCTGGCAGGCCATGTATTCCTGGGTGCCCCACAACTCGCGCAAGGACAGTCCGACGATCTGCTGCGCCGGCACCCCATAGTGCTGCGCGTAGGCCTGGTTGACGAAGGCGTAGCGCTGTTGCCGGTCGATGAACGAGACGAAGTCCGGCACGTGGTTGGCAATGGCCTCGATGCGCTTTTCGCTCTCGGCGGCACGGTCCTTGGCGGCCTTCAGTGCGGCCTCGCGCTCGGACAACTGCGCAACTACCTCGGCAAAACTGGTGGCAAGCTCGCCGATTTCGTCCGCCCGGCCGGTCGGCAGGTCCGCCAGTGCCGACGGGTTGGCGGCCATCTCGCGCACGGCACGGTGCAGCCGCTGCAGCGGCGCCAGCAGCCGGCGCATCACCAGCCACATCAGCGCGGCCGCGAACAGGAGCGATACCCCGGCAACGACCATCGTGCGCTGGCGCACATCGACCAGCGCCGCGTAGGCCTCGGCCGCTGGCAGCACGGCAACCACTTCCCAGCCGTTGGACTGCAACAGGTAGCGCGCCACGATGGGTTGCGTCGGCCTGGCCACTTCCAGCATCGAGGCGGGACGTTCGGCGCCGCAGGCCTCGTCGACCGCGCGCGCCGGCGTCAGCACGCGTGTGGAATCGGGATGCATGGCGTAGCGCGGACTGGCACCCGCCGAAACCAGGCAGAAGCTGCCGGTGACGCCGACCCGGCTGTGCGTCAGCTCGCGCAGGAAATTGCTGGCGGACAGATTCAGTACGCCGCCGACCACGCCGCGCAATTCGCCGTTGGGCCCGTGCAGCGGCACGGCCAGCACCATGCCCGGTGCGTTGGTCAGCTTGCCCTGGATCAGGTCCGACACCGCGAGCGGCTGGCCACGCAGGACATCACGGAAATAGTCGCGGTCGTCCACCCGCAGGCGCATGCTGTCCGGCACGGCGGTGCTGAACACCAGCTGGCCGTCGGGCGCGGCAAGGAAGATGGCGTTGAACTGCTCCGGCATGTCGACCAGGGCTTCGGCGGCACGCCGCAGCTCGGCCGGCCTGGCTGCAAGCATCGGCGCCAGCTGCCGGGCCACACGGCGCAACATCGCTGCACGGCTTTGCACCTTTTCGTCCAGTTGCTCCGCCACCAGTTCAACCAGCGTGTCCTGCTGCTGCTGCCGCACGTGCTTGAGGCTCTCGTAGGCGTAGTACTGGGCGTACAGGGCGCGCAGCACGATGATCAGCGTCACCACACCCGCCGTGGCGAACGCCATCCGGTACTTCAATGAGTGCTGCATGATTGACATCTTTCTTGTGCGCACTGACCCGTGGCCCGGTCCCAGGGCTTGTCTTGTTGCCTCGCCCATTGCTCGAGCCGTGCGTTCAAGATTAGCAGATGTCAAGGATCAATTCGAAACTGTTTGCAACAAGAATAAAGAGGCTGTTGCAGGTGTGCGGGAGGGGTGATGGAGGGCGCATTTTGCGCCCTCGAGAAGTGGGCGCGGGGGAGGCGGGAAAGAAAAAAGCCAGCGCGAAGCTGGCTTTTCCTGAATGCTGGTGGGTGGTACAGGGATTGAACCTGTGACCCCTGCCGTGTGAAGGCAGTGCTCTACCGCTGAGCTAACCACCCCTTTCTGCATCGTCGTTGCCGTCGTGCAGCAGAGAAATGAGATTATGCAGGGCTCCCTGTATCTTGTAAAGCCCTTTTCCAAACTTTTTGCTCAGGCAGCCAGTGTGCCGGGTTCCTCGGCAGTGTCTTCCTGCCATACCGTCTTGCCGCCGCTGGCCTTGTCCAGGCCCTTCAGCACGTCGATATGGGCTTCAAGTTCTGCTTCGGTGGCGCGCAGCACGGGCAATACCAAACGCGACAGGTCGGCCGTAGCCGCGGCTCCGCCTGCACCGGCGCTGCTGTCCATCGTGTCGATCACCAGCGAATTCTGGCCGCGGGTCATCGCCAGGTAGACCTCGGCCAGCAATTCCGCATCGAGCAATGCGCCGTGCAGCGTGCGATGCGCGTTGCTGATTCCCAGCCGGTCGCAAAGGGCGTCAAGGGAGTTGCGCTTGCCGGGGAACATCTGGCGCGCTTCGCGCAAGGTATCGATCACATTGCCGACATGTTCGCGGAACGGCGGCATGCCCAGCAGCTGGAATTCCATGTCGAGGAAGCCCAGGTCGAACTGCGCGTTGTGGATGATCAGCTCGGCATCTGCGACGAATTCGCGGATTTCGTGCGCGACCTCGGCAAAGCGCGGCTTGTCTGCCAGGAACTCGACCGTGATGCCGTGGACGGCGATCGCGCCTTCGTCGATGTCGCGCTCCGGGTTGACGTAGAAGTGCAGGTGGCGCCCCGTCAGGCGGCGGTTGAGCAGCTCGACGCAGCCGATTTCGATCAGGCGGTCGCCGGTGGCGGCATTCAGGCCGGTGGTTTCGGTATCGAGAACGATTTGTCGCATGGCGGGCATTCTAGCGGAGCGGCATTGCCCCTCGGTTCTTGTTATGGCGGTGCGGAGGTTCAGCGGCCGATCGATTCGACGCCGCGGTTGGCCAGCGCATCGGCGCGTTCGTTGCCGGGGTGGCCATTGTGGCCGCGCACCCAGTGCCAGGAGATCTGGTGCCCCTGGGTCAGCGCATCAAGCTCCTGCCACAGGTCGGCGTTCTTCACCGGCTTCTTGTCGGCGGTCTTCCAGCCACGGGCCTTCCAGCCGGGCAGCCATTCGCTGATGCCTTTCTGGACATACTGCGAGTCGGTGTAGACGCGCACGGTGCAAGGCCGCTTGAGCGCGCGCAGCGCTTCGATCACCGCGGTCATTTCCATGCGGTTGTTGGTGGTGTTGGGTTCGCCGCCGAACAGCTCTTTCTCATTGGTGCCGGCGACAAGCACCGCACCCCAGCCGCCGCGGCCAGGATTGCCCTTGCAGGCACCGTCGGAGTAGATCGTGACTTCTTGCATGGAATTCCGTTGAGGGCCGGCCGCGTAGCGCGGCCGGCGCATGGGTCTTTCCGCCGGCGGCGGATTCAGTGTTTATCGCGGGGCGCCTTGCCGTGCGTGCCGGTGGGCGTGGCCACGGGCGATGCCACCGGCGCCAGCGCCGGCTTGGCTTTCCACGCCGGGCCGACCAGGCGCACGTTGCGCACGCGCTTGATCGCCGAGATCATATAGACCGCGCCGAAGATCGGCCACCAGCGGTCGCCCGCCTTTTCCATGAAGGCGGTGCGCTGCAGCCAGCGCTCGGTGCGGTAGGGCGGGCAGTAGCAGCCGAAGCGGCCGCGGATGATATCGAAGCCAAGCAGCTTGAGCCAGTCCTTGATGCGCACAAAGCCTATCTGCTGGGCATCGGTCGGCAGGAAGGACGTGGCGCCGAGCCGGTTCATGCCCTGGCGCGCGCCCCACAGGCTCATCGGGTTGAAGCAGGTGACCACCACGCGCCCTTCGGGCATCAGCACGCGCGAGACTTCGCGCAGCACTTCGTGCGGGTCTTCGGCAAACTCCAGGATATGGGGCAGGGTTACCAGGTCGACGCTCTGCGTGTCGAACGGCAGCTCGTCGAAGCGGCACAACAGCTGGCGTGCGTCCGGATGTGCCGCGCGTGGCCCGTGCGGCCCGCTGGACGGGTCCAGCGCCAGCGCCGAGAACGGCATCCGGTTCTCGCGCAGCGTATCGACGTGCGGCATGCCCAGCTGTACGGCGTGGTAGCCGAAGATGTCCGCCACGGTGCGGTCGTACTGCTGCGCTTCCCAGCGCAGCATGTACTGGCCGGGCGGCGAGGCCAGCCAGTCTTCCCAGCTTACAATCGGACCATTCGGGCCACTCAGGCCGTGCTGACCGTACTCGCCTTGCCGGCGATTGGGACGATTGGACATAGGAGCTTGCGCATGTTGAAGGTTGAGCCGATCCCGGCCTTCCAGGATAACTATATCTGGGCCATTCACGACGGGCATCACGCCGCCGTGGTCGATCCCGGCGAATCGGCGCCGGTAGAGCAATTTCTGGCGCAGCGGGGGCTGGCTCTGGGCGCTATTGTAATCACCCATCACCACGGCGATCACCAGGGTGGCGTTGCCGACCTGCTGGCGGCACACCCGCGCACCCCCTCAGGCGCGCCGATGCCCGTGCTCGGACCCGCCGGCGAGCGTATCGGCGGGCGCACCCGGGCGCTGCGCGAAGGCGATGAGGTGACGCTGGCCGAGCCCGCGGTGACGCTGCGGGTGCTGGACGTACCCGGCCATACCGCCGGCCATATCGCCTACGTGGGTGACCTGGGCGAAGCGGGCCGTGCCGTGTTCTGCGGCGACACGCTGTTCGCCAGCGGCTGCGGGCGCCTCTTTGAGGGATCGCCGGCGCAGATGCTGGCGTCGCTGGACAAGCTGGCGAGCCTGCCGGGCGACACCCGCGTCTACTGCGCCCACGAGTACACGCGCAGCAACGTGCGCTTCGCCCGGGCGGTCGAGCCGGATAATGCCGCGCTGGCGGCGTGGGAGCAACGCGTCGATGCGCTGCGTGCCGCGGACACGCCGACGTTGCCGACCACCATCGCCCACGAGCGTGAGGTCAACCCGTTCCTGCGCTCGCGCGAGCCGGCGGTGCGTGCCGCCGTGTCGGCGCACGGCGGTGCCACCGACAGCGACGCCAAAGCATTTGGCGCGCTGCGCGGGTGGAAGGACAATTTCCGCTAAATTGAAGGCAGACCCGGCCGAAAACCCTTGTGAGTCAAGGCTTTCGGGCTGCCACCTGGAAAATCTGATTGACGCGATAGGTCGTTTTTTTTAGCATCACGCAACCTTTTAGCGTCACGATTCGAGAACTTAATGAAAATTGGTCGATTACTGGCGGTAGTTGCGTGTGCGGCGCTGCTTGCAGCCTGCGCCAGCACCCCTACGCCGCCTGACGCCGATGCCGACGGCGCGACCGCCCAGACCGCCAGGCGCCCGGATCCGCTCAATTCGCTCAGCGGCAAATCCGCGCTGTCATCCACCACCATCAATGTCGACCAGGGCGGCCTGGACTGGCTGCGCGGCCCGTCCAACGATATCTGGGACCGGATCCGGCGCGGCTTTGCCATGCAGGACCTGGAGGGCACGCTGGTCGATGACCGGACCCAGTGGTATGCGCAGCGCCCGGAATACATGGAGCGCATGGTCGGGCGGTCGAGCCGCTACCTGTACCACATCGTCGAGGAACTGGAGCGCCGCAAGATGCCTACCGAGCTGGCACTGCTGCCGTTCGTCGAGAGCGCGTTCAACCCGCAGGCCCAGTCGAGCGCCAAGGCCGCCGGCATGTGGCAGTTCATCCCCAGCACCGGCAAGTCGTACAACCTGAAGCAGAACATGTTCCGCGACGAGCGCCGCGACGTGCTGGCGTCGACCGATGCCGCGCTCGACTACCTGCAGCGGCTCTATGACATGTTCGGCGACTGGCACCTGGCACTGGCCGCCTACAACTGGGGCGAGGGCGCGGTGTCGCGCGCGATCGCGCGCAACCAGGCGCGCGGGCTGCCGACCGACTACGCCAGCCTGACCATGCCCAACGAGACGCGCTACTACGTGCCGAAGCTGCAGGCGGTCAAGAACATCATCGCCAATCCGGCGGCATATGGCGTCAGGCTGCCCGAGATCCCGGACCATCCGTACTTCGTCACGGTGACCACGTCGCGCGATATCGACGTGAATCTCGCCGCCAAGCTGGCGGACATGACGCTGGAAGAGTTCAAGGCGCTGAACCCGTCGTTCAACCGGCCGGTGATCCTGGGCGCGTCCAACCCGCAGATCCTGCTGCCGTTCGACAATGCCGAGCGCTTCCAGTACAACCTGAATACGTATCGCGGCGGGCTGTCGAGCTGGACGGCGGTCACGGTAGACGGGCGCGAGCGCGTCGAGTCGCTGGCGGCGCGGCTCAATGTCGATGCCGACACGCTGCGCGAAATCAACAGCATTCCCAAGGGCATGCGGCTGAAGGCCGGTTCGACCGTGATGATCCCGCGCTCGGGCCGCCACGACCAGGACATCAGCGCGACCCTGGCCGACACCGCCATGCTGGCGATGGAGCCCGACCTGCCCGACGCGCGCCGCGTGGTGGTGCGCGCAGGCCGGCGCGATACGGTGGCGTCGGTGGCGCGGCGCTACGGCGTGTCGCAGGGTCAGGTGCAGTCGTGGAACAAGCTGTCCGGCACCAAGCTGGTGGCAGGGCAGAGCCTGGTGCTGATGGTGCCGGTGCGCGGCGCCGGCGCGGCGCGCGCGGCGCGTGCCGAACGCGCGGACCGGGCCGAGCGCGAAGAGCGCGCCGAACGCGGCAGCAAGGGCGGGATCGTGCGTGTGTCGGCGAAGGGGGGCCGGGGCAAGGCCGAGCCGCGCAAGCGCATCACGGTAGAAGCCTCTGCGCGCGGCGGTGCCAAGGCAGCGCCGGCCAGGGCGGTGCGCGAGGCCAAGGCGGGCCCGGTGGTGAAGGCGTCGGCCAAATCCAGCGTCAAGGCCAGCAGCAAGGGCAGCAAGACGCGCTGAGCGCAGCGCTCGAGAGCAAAAAGGCGTGCCGGCGGCACGCCTTTTTGCATCTGCCGCAGGTACCGGCCGCGGGCGGCACCCCCAATCCCGTTTCCCCAGGGCCAGCGCCGGTGGCAAACTACCGTCATCATCACAACGACCGCAGACGCGGAGGAGACTGCCATGACGGCAAGCCATGCCGTGCATGCCCGTTCGCTGGCCGACCCGCAAGGGTTCTGGGCCGAACAGGCGGCGCGCATCGATTGGGAAACCCCGTTCGACCAGGTGCTCGACAACAGCCGCGCGCCATTCACCCGCTGGTTCGTGGGCGGGCGCACCAACCTGTGCCACAACGCGGTCGACCGCCACCTGGCGGCGCGCGCCAGCCAGCCGGCGCTGCACTGGGTCTCGACCGAGGTCGACCAGTCCCGCACCTACACCTACGCCGAGCTGCACGACGAGGTCAACCGCATGGCGGCGATCCTGCAGGGGCTGGGGGTGCAGAAGGGCGACCGCGTGCTGATCTACATGCCGATGATCCCGCAAGCGGCGTTTGCGATGCTGGCATGCGCGCGCATCGGCGCGGTCCATTCGGTGGTGTTCGGCGGCTTTGCCTCGGTGAGCCTGGCGGCACGGATCGACGATGCGCGCCCGCGCGTGGTGATCAGCGCCGACGCCGGCTCGCGCGCCGGCAAGGTGGTGCCGTACAAGCCGCTGCTGGACGAGGCCTTGCGCCTGTCGTCGCACCAGCCGGAGAAGGTGCTGCTGGTCGACCGCCAGCTGGCCGACATGCCGCGCACCGAAGGCCGCGATGAAGACTATGCCGCCTGGCGCGACCGCGTGGCCGGCGCGCAGGTTCCTTGCGCATCGCTGGAGTCCAGCGAGCCGTCGTATGTGCTTTACACCTCCGGCACCACCGGCAAGCCCAAGGGCGTGCAGCGCGATACCGGCGGCTACGCGGTGGCGCTGGCCACCTCAATGGAATACATCTTCTGCGGCAAGCCGGGCGACACCATGTTCACCGCCTCCGACATCGGGTGGGTGGTCGGCCACAGCTATATCGTCTACGGGCCGCTGCTGGCCGGGATGACCACGCTGATGTACGAAGGAACGCCGATCCGCCCGGACGGCGGCATCCTGTGGCGGCTGGTCGAGCAATACAAGGTCAACCTGATGTTCAGCGCGCCCACCGCGATCCGCGTGTTGAAGAAGCAGGAACCGTCCTGGCTGACCCGCTACGACCTGTCCAGCCTGCGCCTGCTGTTCCTGGCGGGCGAGCCGCTGGACGAACCCACCGCGCGCTGGATCCAGGACGGCCTGGGCAAGCCGGTGGTCGACAACTACTGGCAGACCGAGTCGGGCTGGCCGATCCTGGCGATCCAGCGCGGCATCGAGCCGCTGCCACCCAAGCTTGGCTCGCCGGGCGTGCCGGCCTACGGCTACGACCTGAAGATCGTCGACGAGAACACCGGCGAGGAATGCCCGCCCAACCAGAAAGGCGTGGTCGCGATCGACGGGCCGCTGCCGCCGGGCTGCATGAGCACGGTGTGGGGCGACGACGACCGCTTCGTGCGCACCTACTGGCAGGCGGTGCCGAACCGGCTGTGCTATTCCACCTTTGACTGGGGCGTGCGCGACGAGGACGGCTATGTTTTTATCCTGGGACGCACCGACGATGTGATCAACGTCGCGGGGCACCGGCTGGGCACGCGCGAGATCGAGGAAAGCCTGTCGTCCAATCCGGCCGTGGCCGAAGTGGCGGTGGTCGGCGTGCAGGACGCGCTCAAGGGCCAGGTGGCGATGGGATTCTGCATTGCGCGCGACCCGGCGCGGACCGCCACGGAGGCGGACCGGCTGGCGCTGGAGGGCGAGTTGATGAAGACCGTCGAGCAGCAGCTCGGCGCGGTGGCACGGCCGGCGCGCGTATTCTTTGTCAATGCGCTGCCGAAGACGCGTTCCGGCAAGTTGCTGCGGCGCGCGATGCAGGCGGTGGCGGAAGGGCGCGATCCCGGCGACCTGACCACGATCGAGGATCCGGCGGCGCTGGAGCAGGTCCAGGCCGCGCTGAAGGGCTGACGCGGTCACGCCAGGCGGTGCGAGGTGTCGAACCGGACACTTCAAACCGCGGGCTTGCCACGGCCCGTGATGCAGTCTAATATTTGAAGCATAAAATATTTAGGTCTGATCTAGATCGTGATGCCGCCGGACAGCATTGTCGGGCGCGGCTCCAGCAGGAGGCAACAGATGCGAGTGCTTTGTATTGGTGGCGGACCGGCCGGGCTTTACTTCGGCCTGCTGATGAAGTTGCAGGATCCGGCCAACGAGGTCATCGTGGTCGAGCGCAACCGGCCTTACGACACCTTCGGCTGGGGCGTGGTGTTCTCCGACGCCACCATGGACAACCTGAAGGAAGCCGATCCGGACAGCGCCGCCGAGATCAATGCCGCCTTCAACCACTGGGACGATATCGACATCCATATCGGCGGCCGCACCATCCGCTCCGGTGGCCACGGCTTTATCGGCATCGGCCGCAAGCGCCTGCTCAATATCTTGCAGGCGCGCTGCGAAGCGCTCGGCGTCAGGCTGGTGTTCGAGAACGATGTCACCGACGACCAGGCGCTGGCGATGCAATACCAGGCCGACCTGGTGATCGCCTCGGATGGCCTGAACAGCCGCATCCGCACCCGCTACGCCGAGACCTTCCAGCCCGACATCGATACGCGCCAGTGCCGCTTTGTCTGGCTGGGCACGCACAAACTGTTCGACGCCTTCACGTTTGCTTTCGAAAAGACCGAGCACGGCTGGTTCCAGGCGCATGCCTACCGCTTCGACGACAACACCTCGACCTTTATCGTCGAAACGCCGGAATCGGTCTGGCGCGCCGCCGGCATCGAAGAGATGAGCCAGGAAGAGGGCGTGGCGTACTGCGAGAAGCTGTTCGCGCGCTACCTCGACGGCAACAAGCTGATCACCAACGCGGCGCACCTGCGCGGCTCGGCGATCTGGATCCGCTTCCCGCGCGTGATCTGCCGCCAGTGGGTGCATTGGAATACGCTGCCGGACGGCCGTCGCGTGCCCGTGGTGCTGATGGGCGATGCCGCGCACACGGCGCATTTCTCGATCGGTTCCGGTACCAAGCTGGCGCTGGAAGATGCGATCGACCTGGCCGAAGAGATCCGTGGCAGCGGCCACGACGGCCTGCCCGATGCGCTGGCGCGCTACGAAGCCACGCGCGGCGTGGAAGTGCTGAAGATCCAGAACGCGGCGCGCAATTCGACCGAGTGGTTCGAGAACGTCGAGCGCTACGCCGGCAGCCTGCCGCCGGAGCAGTTCGCCTATTCGCTGCTGACGCGTTCGCAGCGCATCTCGCACGAGAACCTGCGGGTGCGCGACGCCGATTATGTGGCGCAATTCGAGCACTGGCTGGCGCAACAGGCCGGCGTGCCGCAGCAGAGCCTGCAGCTGCGCGAGCACGAGCCGCTGCCGCCGATGTTCACGCCGTTCCGGCTGCGCGGCGTCACGCTGAAGAACCGCGTGGTGGTGTCGCCGATGGCGATGTACTCCTGCACCGACGGCATGCCGGGCGACTTCCACCTGGTGCACCTCGGTTCGCGCGCGCTGGGCGGCGCCGGCATGGTGGTGGCGGAAATGACCTGCGTGTCGCCCGATGCGCGCATCACGCCGGGTTGCCCGGGCTTGTGGAGCGATGAGCAGCGCGACGCATGGAAGCGCATCGTCGATTTCGTGCATGCCAGCAGCGATGCCCGCATCGCCATGCAGATCGGACACTCCGGCCGCAAGGGGTCGACGCAGCTCGGCTGGGAAGCGATGGACCACCCGCTGCCGCAGGGCAACTGGCCGGTGATGTCGGCCTCGCCACTGCCGTACCTGCCTGGCGAGTCGCAGACCCCGCGCGAGATGACGCGCGCCGACATGGACCGCGTGCGCGACGACTTCGTTGCCAGCGCCCGGCGCGCGGCCGAAGCGGGTTTCGACTGGCTCGAACTGCACTGCGCGCACGGCTACCTGTTGTCGAGCTTTATCTCGCCGCTGACCAATACGCGCAACGACGAATATGGCGGCTCGCTGGCGGCGCGGCTGCGCTATCCGCTGGAAGTGTTCGAAGCCGTGCGCGCGGTATGGCCGCAGGACAAGCCGATGTCGGTGCGCATCTCGGCGCACGACTGGGTCGAAGGCGGCATCACGCCCGACGACGCCGTCGAGATCGCCCGCGCCTTCAAGGCGGCCGGCGCCGACATGATCGACTGCTCGTCGGGGCAGGTCAGCCCCGACCAGGCGCCGGTGTATGGCCGCATGTACCAGACCCCGTTCGCCGATCGCATCCGCAACGAGGCCGGCATCGCCACCATCGCGGTGGGCGCGATCTTCGAGGCCGATCACGTCGACTCGATCATCGCCGCCGGCCGCGCCGATCTGTGCGCGATCGCGCGCCCGCACCTGGCCAACCCGGCCTGGACGCTGCAGGAAGCCGCGCGCATCGGCTACCGCGACATCGCCTGGCCCAAGCAATACCTGGCGGGCAAGCGGCAACTGGAGACCAATCTCGAACGCGCCGCGGCGCAGGAGAAGCAGGCATGACGGGCGGCATGGCAACACTGGCCGGCAGGCACGCGCTGGTCACCGGAGGCGGGCGCGGCATCGGCGCGGCGATCGCGCGGCGGCTGCTGGCCGACGGCGCCAGCGTCACGCTGCTGGGGCGCGATGCCGGCACGCTGCAAGCGACGGTGCAGGCGCTGCGCGGGCAGGCACCGGCGGGCGCTATGGCCTCCTCGGTCTCGTTCGTCACGGCCGATATCGCCGATGCCGAGAGCGTAGCGCGCGCCTTTGCCGCGGCCACGGAGCAGGCGGGTCCGGTATCGATGCTGGTCAACAACGCCGGGCAGGCGCACAGCGCGCCCTTCATGAAAACCGATGCCGCGCTGTGGCAGCGCATGCTCGACGTCAACCTGACCGGCACCTTCCTGTGCACGCAGGCCGCGCTGCCCGCGATGCTCGAAGCGGGTTGGGGCCGCATCGTCAACGTGGCCAGCACCGCCGGACTGATCGGCTACGGCTATGTCAGCGCCTATTGCGCGGCCAAGCATGGCGTGATCGGACTGACGCGCGCGCTGGCGCTGGAGACCGCGGCCAGGGGCGTGACCGTGAACGCGGTTTGCCCGGGCTACACCGAAACCGATATCGTGCGCGACGCCGTCGCCAACATCGTCGGCAAGACCGGTCGTACGGAAGACCAGGCGCGCGCCGAACTGGCCGCGCGCAATCCGCAGCGCCGCCTGGTGCAGCCCGAGGAAGTGGCCGACGCCGTGGCATGGCTGTGCCAGCCGTCCGCCGGCGCGATCACCGGGCAGGCGATCCCGGTGGCCGGCGGCGAAGTGATGGCGGGCTGACAAGACAAGGACCTGAGAGAGAACCATGACTGAAATCGCACTCGACATGCGCCACCACAAGCGCAGCTTTGCCGGCTATGAACCGCGGCACTTCCTGTGGTCGGTGTCCGACGACGGCAAGGTCGGCACCATCACGCTGAACCGCCCCGAGCGCAAGAACCCGCTGACCTTCGATTCCTATGCCGAACTGCGCGACCTGTTCCGCGCGCTGTGCTACGCCAGCGACATCAAGGCGGTGGTGGTCACCGGCGCCGGCGGCAACTTCTGCTCGGGTGGCGATGTGCACGAGATCATCGGGCCGCTGACGCAGATGACCATGCCCGAACTGCTCGACTTCACGCGCATGACCGGCGACCTGGTCAAGGCGATGCGCGCGTGCCCGCAGCCGGTGATCAGCGCGGTCGACGGCATCTGCGCCGGCGCGGGCGCGATGATGGCGCTGGCCTCCGACATGCGGCTGGGCACGGCGCAGGCGAAGACCGCGTTCCTGTTCGTGCGCGTGGGACTGGCCGGTGCCGACATGGGCGCGTGCTCGCTGCTGCCGCGCGTGATCGGGCAGGGGCGCGCCAGCGAGCTGCTCTATACCGGCCGCGCCATGAACGCGGAGGAGGGCCTGCAGTGGGGCTTCTTCAACGCGCTGCATCCGTCCGAGGCCGTGCTGGCACAGGCGCAGGCGCTGGCCGCGCAGCTCGCCGCCGGGCCGACCTTCGCGCACGGCGTGACCAAGAAGCTGCTGCACCAGGAATGGAACATGGGGCTGGACGAGGCCATCGAAGCCGAAGCCGAGGCCCAGGCCATCTGCATGCAGACGCGCGATTTCCGCCGCGCCTACGAGGCCTTCGTGGCCAAATCGAAGCCGGTGTTCGAAGGCGACTGAGCCAGGGAGCCGCGATGTCAGACAAGACCTATCTCGACCTGCCGCTGTTCGACGACGCGCACCGCACGCTGGAACGCGAACTGGACGCCTGGTGCGCGCAACACCTGCATGTCGACCACGGCGACGCCGATGCCGCCTGCCGCGCGCTGGTGCGCCAGCTCGGCGAAGCGGGCTGGCTGCGCTATTGCGTGCCGGCCGCGCACGGTGGCGCGCTGCCCGCGCTCGATTCACGCTCGCTGTGCCTGCTGCGCGAAACGCTGGCGCGCCACGATGGCCTTGCCGACTTTGCCTTCGCGATGCAGGGGCTCGGCTCGGGTGCGATCTCGATTGCCGGCAGCGAAGCGCTGCGCGCGCAATACCTGCCACGCGTGGCGCGCGGCGAGGCAATAGCTGCCTTTGCGCTGTCGGAGCCCGAGGCCGGCTCCGATGTCGCGGCGATGCAATGCAGCGCGCGGTTGTCCGAAGACGGCAAGCACTATGTGATCGACGGCGCCAAGACCTGGATCTCCAATGGTGGCATCGCGGACTTCTATTGCGTGTTCGTGCGCACCGGCGAAGCGCCCGGCGCGCGCGGCATCTCGGCCTTCGTGGTCGACGCTGATACGCCGGGCCTGACCATCGCCGAGCGCATCGACGTGATCGCGCCGCACCCGCTGGCCACGCTGCGCTTCGACAGCTGCCGCGTGCCGGTCGGCAACCGGCTGGGCGAGGCGGGGCAGGGCTTCAAGGTGGCGATGATGACACTCGACATCTTCCGCGCCTCGGTCGCGGCGGCGGCCCTGGGCTTCGGGCGTGCGGCGCTGGACGACGCGCTGGCGCGCGCGTGCGAGCGGCCGATGTTCGGCGGCGTGCTGGCCGACCTGCAGCTGACGCAGGCGGCCATCGGCGATATGGCGACTGCCATCGACGCGGCGGCGCTGCTGACCTATCGCGCCGCCTGGCTGCGCGATGTGAAGGGCCAGCGCACCACGCGCGAAGCGGCGATGGCCAAGATGGTCGCGACCGAGAACGCACAGCAGGTCATCGACCGCGCGGTGCAGATGTTCGGCGGCCTCGGCGTCAAGGTCGGCACGCGCGTGGAAAGCCTGTACCGCGAGATCCGCTCGCTGCGCATCTACGAAGGCGCCACCGAAGTGCAGAAGCTGATCATCGCCCGCGAAACACTGGCCGGCAGGAAGGCCTGAGCCATCCGCCCCGCAACTGCCGTACCGACAGAGCAGACAGGAGACAAGCCATGGCGACCACCGCCCACCTCGATACCTTCGCCCGCGACCGCCTGCCGCCGCCCGAGCAGTGGCCGGTGTTCCGCTTCAACGCCGATACCGACTACCCGGCGCGGATGAACTGCGCGGTAGAGCTGGTCGACCGCCACGTGCGCGAAGGCCGCGGCGAGCGCATCGCCATCCGCCATCGCCCCACTGGCCAGGCGGGGCAGATCGAGACGGTCACCTACGCTCAACTGGCGGCGCTGGTCAACCGCATCGCCCATGTGCTGGTCGAGGACATGGCGCTGGTGCCCGGGAACCGCGTGCTGCTGCGCGGCCCCAACAACCTGATGATGGCGGCAAGCTGGCTCGCCACCATCAAGGCCGGCCTGATTGCCGTGCCGACCATGCCATTGCTGCGCGCGAGGGAACTGAAGCAGATCGTCGACAAGGCGCAGGTCACCGCGGCGCTGTGCGATGCGCGGCTGCGCGAGGACCTCGACGCCAACCAGCGGGCCGGCGGGGAATTCCATTGCCCGACCCTGGCGCGCGTGCTGTACTTTAACGGCACCGGCGAGGGTTCGCTGGAAGCCGCGATGGCGGGCAAGCCAGACAGCTTCGATGCCTGCGACACCGCCAGCGACGATATCTGCCTGATCGCCTTCACCAGCGGCACCACCGGACAGCCCAAGGGGACGGTGCATTTCCACCGCGACGTGCTGGCCATGTGCGACCTGTTCCCGCGCCATGTGCTGCGCTCCGTGCCGGACGATGTCTTCTGCGGCACGCCGCCGATCGCGTTCACCTTCGGGCTGGGCGGCATGCTGTGCTTCCCGTTGCGCATCGGCGCCAGCACGGTGCTGGCGGAGAGGCTGACGCCCGAAGCGCTGCTGGAACTGATCCACGACTTCCGCGCCACCATCGTCTTCACCGCCCCCACCTTCTACCGTCAGATGGCAACGCTGGCGCCGCGCTTCGATATCTCCAGCCTGAGGCACAGCGTGTCGGCCGGCGAGGCGCTGCCCGACGCCACGCGCCAGAGCTGGAAAGCCGCCACCGGCATCGAGATGACCGACGGCATCGGCGGCACCGAGATGATGCATATCTTTATCTCGAGTGCCGGCGCCGAGGTCAGGCCGGGTGCGATCGGGAAAGTGGTGCCCGGCTACGTGGCGCAGATCGTCGACGACGAGATGCGGCCGCTGCCGCCGGGCCAGGTCGGCAAGCTGGCGGTGCAGGGCCCGACCGGCTGCCGCTACCTGGACGATCCGCGCCAGGCCAACTACGTGAAGGCAGGGTGGAACCTGCCCGGCGATACCTTCACGGTCGACGCAGATGGCTACTACTTCTACCAGGCGCGCTCCGACGACATGATCATCTCGGCCGGCTACAACATCGCCGGCCCCGAGGTGGAGAGCACGCTGATGCAGCATGAGTCGGTGGCTGAGTGCGGCGTGGTCGGCGCGCCAGACGACGGGCGGGGGCAGGTGGTCATGGCCTACGTGGTGCTGCGCGAAGGCGTGCCCGCGGACGACGCCACGCGCACCGCGCTACAGGACTACGTGAAGCGCCAGATCGCGCCGTACAAATATCCCCGCCGCATCGAGTTCGTGCCGGCGCTGCCGCGCACCGAGACCGGCAAGCTGCAGCGATTCCGGCTGCGCCAGATGGCGGAGCAGGGCAATGGCGCTGACAGCGGAAGGAGCAAATGATGAGCCCGGTCTTCCGCAGCACCGTGCTGGTGCGCTTCAAGCACTGCGACGCGGCCGGGATCGTGTTCTACCCGCGCTACTTCGAGATGCTCAACGACTTCATCGAAGACTGGTTCGGCGAAGCGCTGGGCTGGCCCTTCGACGTCATGCACGGCGAGGGCCGGGCCGGCGTACCGACCGCCGAGCTGGAATGCCGCTTCCTGGCGCCGAGCCGGCTGGGCGAAGTGCTCACGCGCGAGCTGCGCGTGCTCAAGCTCGGACAGTCCAGTTTCACGCTGGCGATCCGCTTCGCGGGGCCGCACGACGATACCCGCATGGAAGTGACGCAGCGGCTGGTCTGCGTCGACACCGGCTCGATCGCGCCGCAGCCGTTGCCGGAGGCCGTGCGCGAGGCCATGGCGGCCTATCTCGTGGCGACGGCCTGACCGGCCTGGTACTGCATTCGCAATTGAATTCCCCAATCCATCAATCAGAAAGCAACAGGACATCCACCATGAAGATTCTGCAGCCGCCCGACTGGGCGCCTCCGCGTGGCTACGCCAACGGCATGATGGCCGAGATCCAGGCCGGCAGCCGCCTGCTCTTTGTCAGCGGCCAGATCGGCTGGAACGGCAAGTGCGAGTTCGAGACCGACGATTTCGGCCTGCAGGTGGCGCAGGCGCTGCGCAATGTGGTCGACGTGCTGGCCGCGGGCGGTGCCAGGCCGGAACATATCGCGCGCATGACCTGGTATGTGAAGGACAAGGCGGAGTATGTCGGTGCCTACGGGTCGATCGGCCAGCACTACCGCGCCATCATTGGCCGTCACTTTCCGGCGATGACGGCGGTCGAAGTGGCCGACCTCGTCGAGCCGCGCGCCAAGGTGGAAATCGAAGTGACGGCGGTCGTCCCGCCTGACGCATAACGGGATCCGCACACCGCCGGACCAATGCGCGGGCACCGGCATGCCGGGTGTCCGCGGCGGCGCCGGCGTGATGCAAGTCCTTGAAAACTTGAGAAATTGGGTGGCGCGGGATATAATTCGAAAGTTTCGCTTTCAGAACCCTTCACCCTAGCGCCAACCGCTTTCCACCTTCCGCCGCCCCCATACGCGCCGCCTTTGCCGTTCGCACTCGATGTGATGCAAGGAGCATGCCGCGACCGGATCCGACCGCATCGGCGCAATGCCGCTGCCGCCGTCACGGATCCAGCCTGGGAGGCACGAGGCGTCGATTGGTCGGTCACGGGGTGAGTCCAGCAGGAGCCTACCCGTGTTACCGTCTTTTCCGTCCGCCATTCTCGCGCTAGCAGACGGCACGGTCTTTCGTGGCTATTCCATTGGCGCTTCCGGCCATACCATCGGTGAAGTGGTGTTCAACACCGCCATCACCGGTTACCAGGAAATCCTCACCGACCCGAGCTATTCGCGGCAGATCGTCACGCTGACGTATCCGCATATCGGCAACTACGGTGTCAATCCTGAGGATGTCGAAGCCACGAAAGTCCATGCCGCCGGCCTGATCATCAAGGATCTGCCGATCCTGGCCTCCAATTTCCGCAAGGAACACACCCTCGCGCACTACCTGAAGCAGGAAAAGGTGGTGGCGATCGCCGGCATCGATACCCGCAAGCTGACCCGCATCCTGCGCGAGAAGGGCGCCCAGAACGGCTGCATCCTGGCTGGCGAGGACAACGTTCAGAAGGCCATCGACCTGGCCCGCTCCTTCCCCGGCCTGGCCGGCATGGACCTGGCCAAGGTGGTCTCGGTCAAGGAACCCTACGAGTGGACCCAGTCCGAATGGGAACTGGGCAAGGGCTACGGCAAGCAGGACAAGCCGCAGTTCCACGTGGTTGCCTATGACTACGGCGTCAAGTTCAATATCCTGCGCATGCTGGCCGAGCGCGGCTGCAAGGTGACGGTGCTGCCGGCCCAGGCGAGCGCCGCCGACGCGCTGGCGCTGAATCCGGACGGCGTGTTCCTGTCCAACGGCCCCGGCGACCCCGAGCCGTGCGACTACGCCATCGCCGCCACCCGCGAGTTCATCGAGCGCGGCATCCCGACCTTCGGCATCTGCCTGGGCCACCAGATCATGGCCCTCGCCGTCGGCGCCAAGACGCTGAAGATGAAGGCCGGCCACCACGGCGCCAACCACCCGGTCAAGGACCTGGAGGACGGCCGCGTGATGATCACGTCGCAGAACCACGGTTTCGCGGTCGACGCCGACACGCTGCCCGCCAACGCGCGCGTGACCCATGTGTCGCTGTTCGACGGCACGCTGCAGGGCTTCGCGCTGACCGACAAGCCGGCGTTCTGCTTCCAGGGCCACCCGGAAGCGTCGCCTGGCCCGAACGACGTGGCTTACCTGTTCGACCGCTTCATCCAGCACATGACCGACGCGCGCAAGTAAGCACGCAAATTAGCGCGACCGGACAGCACTGGACCACGGGACATCCCATGAACGCCTTTATGCAAACCGCCTTCGGCATCACCGATTTCTGGACCTACCTGCTCGGCACGATCTTTATCGTGCTGCTGCCGGGGCCGAACTCGATGTACGTGCTGTCGGTGGCGGCGCAGCGCGGCGTGCGCGCCGGCTACAAGGGCGCGTGCGGGGTGTTCCTGGGCGACCAGGTGCTGATGGTGCTGTCGGCGGCGGGCGTGGCCTCGCTGCTGAAGGCGAGCCCGGCGCTGTTCTACGTGGTGAAGTACATCGGCGCGGCCTACCTGGCGTGGATCGGCTTCAACATGCTGCGCGGCGCGATGCGCAGCTGGGCCTCGCGGGGCTCGGCCGCAGTGGACAATACGGCGGGCAAGGCGGTGCCGGCCAGCGTGGCCGACCAGTCCGACCCGTTCCGCAAGGCGCTGCTGATCAGCCTGCTGAACCCGAAGGCCATCCTGTTCTTCATCTCGTTCTTCATCCAGTTCGTGGATCCGGCCTTTGCCTACCCGGTGCTGTCTTTCGCCGTGCTGGGTGTGGTGTGCCAGCTGTGCAGCTTCGCCTACCTGACCACGATCATCTTCGTGGGCGCGAAGCTGGCCGACGCGTTCCGGCGCCGGCGGCGGCTTTCGGCCGGAATGGCGAGCGGGGTCGGGGCGATGTTTATCGGCTTCGGCGCCAAGCTGGCTACGGCGACCATGAACTGACGCGGTGCGGTTGCGACAGCTGCAGCCGACATTATTCGAATCCTGAACGGATTCCCTGATTACCGGCGCGGCCCGCATGCAAGCGGGCCGGCCCATAAAGAGAGCGTGCAATGCCAAAACGCACAGACATCAAGAGCATCCTGATCATCGGCGCCGGCCCCATCATCATCGGCCAGGCGTGCGAGTTCGACTACTCCGGCGCCCAGGCCTGCAAGGCCCTGCGTGAAGAAGGCTTCAAGGTCATCCTGGTCAACTCGAACCCGGCGACCATCATGACCGACCCGGCCACGGCCGACGTGACCTATATCGAGCCGATCACCTGGGAAGTGGTCGAGCGCATCATCGAGAAGGAGCGTCCGGACGCGATCCTGCCGACCATGGGCGGCCAGACCGCGCTGAACTGCGCGCTGGACCTGCACCGCCACGGCGTGCTGGACAAGTACAAGGTTGAGCTGATCGGCGCCTCGCCCGAGGCCATCGATAAGGCCGAGGACCGCCAGAAGTTCAAGGAAGCGATGACCAGGATCGGCCTGGGTTCGGCCAAGTCCGGCATCGCGCACTCGATGGACGAAGCCATCGCGGTGCAAACCAAGATCGCGCAGGAAACCGGCACCAGCGGCTACCCGATCGTGATCCGCCCGTCGTTCACGTTGGGCGGCACGGGCGGCGGCATCGCCTACAACCGCGAGGAATTCGAAGAGATCTGCAAGCGCGGCCTGGACCTGTCGCCGACGCGCGAGCTGCTGATCGAAGAATCGCTGCTGGGCTGGAAAGAGTATGAGATGGAAGTGGTCCGCGACAAGAAGGACAACTGCATCATCATCTGCTCGATCGAGAACCTGGACCCGATGGGCATCCATACCGGCGACTCGATCACCGTGGCCCCGGCGCAGACCCTGACCGACAAGGAATACCAGATCCTGCGCAACGCCTCGCTGGCCGTGCTGCGCGAGATCGGCGTCGACACCGGTGGTTCCAACGTGCAGTTCTCGATCAATCCGAAGGACGGTCGCATGATCGTCATCGAGATGAACCCGCGCGTGTCGCGTTCGTCGGCGCTGGCCTCCAAGGCCACCGGCTTCCCCATCGCCAAGGTCGCGGCCAAGCTGGCCGTCGGCTACACCCTGGACGAGCTGAAGAACGAAATCACCGGCGGCGCGACCCCGGCGTCGTTCGAGCCGTCGATCGACTACGTGGTCACCAAGGTGCCGCGTTTCGCCTTCGAGAAATTCCCGCAGGCGGACAGCCACCTGACCACGCAGATGAAGTCGGTGGGCGAGGTGATGGCGATGGGCCGCACCTTCCAGGAATCGTTCCAGAAGGCGCTGCGCGGGCTGGAAGTCGGCGTGGACGGCCTCGACGAGAAATCGACCGACCGCGACGAGATCGTCGAGGAGATCGGCGAGGCGGGCCCGGACCGCATCTGGTACGTGGGCGACGCGTTCCGCCTGGGCATGTCGCTGGAAGAGGTGTACGCCGAGACCGCTATCGATCCTTGGTTCCTGGCGCAGATCGAGGACATCGTCAAGACCGAGGCGCTGATCAAGGCACGCACGCTGGAGAGCCTGTCGGCTGCCGAGCTGCGCTACCTGAAGCAGAAGGGCTTCTCCGACCGCCGCCTGGCCAGGCTCCTGAAGACCGACGCCATGGCCGTGCGCGAAGCGCGCATCGCCAACAAGGTGCGCCCGGTCTACAAGCGCGTGGACACCTGCGCGGCCGAGTTCGCCACCAACACCGCCTACATGTACTCGACCTACGAGGCCGAGCATGGCGAGTGCGAGGCCAACCCGACCGACAAGAAGAAGATCATGGTGCTGGGCGGCGGCCCGAACCGGATCGGCCAGGGCATCGAGTTCGACTACTGCTGCGTGCACGCCGCGCTGGCGCTGCGCGAAGACGGGTACGAGACCATCATGGTCAACTGCAACCCGGAAACCGTGTCGACCGACTATGACACCTCGGACCGCCTGTACTTCGAGCCGGTGACGCTGGAAGACGTGCTGGAGATCGTCGCGATCGAGAAACCGGTCGGCGTGATCGTACAGTACGGCGGCCAGACCCCGCTGAAGCTGGCGCTGGACCTGGAAGCCAACGGCGTGCCCATCATCGGCACCAGCCCGGACATGATCGACGCCGCCGAAGACCGCGAGCGCTTCCAGAAGCTGCTGCAGGACCTGGGCCTGCGCCAGCCGCCCAACCGCACCGCGCGTGCCGAGGATGAAGCGCTGCGCCTGGCCGAGGAAATCGGCTATCCGCTGGTGGTGCGTCCGTCGTACGTGCTGGGCGGCCGCGCGATGGAAATCGTGCACGAGCCGCGCGACCTCGAGCGCTACATGCGCGAGGCCGTCAAGGTGTCGAACGACTCCCCGGTGCTGCTGGACCGCTTCCTGAATGACGCCATCGAGTGCGATGTCGACGCCCTGAGCGACGGCAAGCGCGTGTACATCGGCGGCGTGATGGAGCACATCGAGCAGGCCGGCGTGCACTCGGGCGACTCCGCCTGCTCGCTGCCACCGTACTCGCTCTCGGCCGAGACCGTCGCCGAACTGAAGCGGCAGACCGCCGCCATGGCCGAGGCGCTGAACGTGGTCGGCCTGATGAACGTGCAGTTTGCCATCCAGCAGAACAACGGCGTCGACACCGTCTACGTGCTGGAAGTGAACCCGCGCGCCTCGCGTACCGTGCCATACGTGTCGAAGGCTACCGGCATGCAGCTGGCCAAGATCGCCGCGCGCTGCATGGCCGGCCAGTCGCTGGACGAGCAGGGCATTACCGACGAGGTGGTGCCGCCGTACTACAGCGTCAAGGAAGCCGTGTTCCCGTTCAACAAGTTCCCGGGCGTCGATCCGGTCCTCGGACCTGAAATGCGCTCCACCGGCGAAGTGATGGGCGTGGGCAAGACCTTCGGCGAGGCACTGTTCAAGAGCCAGCTGGCGGCGGGTTCGCGCCTGCCGGAAAAGGGCACCGTGCTGATCACCGTGAAGGACAGCGACAAGCCGCGCGCGGTTGCCGTGGCCCGCATGCTGCACGACCTGGGCTACCCGATCGTCGCCACCCGCGGCACCGCCTCGGCCATCGAAGCCGCCGGCATCCCGGTCAAGGTGGTGAACAAGGTCAAGGACGGCCGTCCGCACATCGTCGACATGATCAAGAACGGCGAACTGGCGCTGGTGTTCACCACCGTCGACGAAACCCGCGGCGCGATCGCGGATTCGCGTTCGATCCGTACCTCGGCGCTGGCCAACCGCGTGCCTTACTACACCACCATCGCCGGCGCCAGCGCCGCGGTGGAGGGCCTGAAGCACATGCAGAGCCTGGAGGTCTATGACCTGCAAGGCCTGCACCGCACTCTGGCGTAAGCTACGCTGCACATTGCCATCCCGCCGGGCGCTTGCGTCCGGTCAAGGGGCGGCAGCGCCCGGAAGCCCGCCGGTGTTGATGCCGGCGGGCTTCTTGGCCTAAACTACGTCAAATTCGTCGATCGAATTGGCCTGGCACCAGCGTAAGCACTGTGCGGCCCTTCGGTCCTGTCTGAAAGCCGCGGTTGAGCGGAAGTGCCTGGCGGATATTGCCAGGATGGCTCCAGCTCCGCTGCGGCTCATTTTTTTGTTGAACAAAGACATGAGCACCATTCCGATTACCAAGCGTGGCGCAGAGCTGCTCAAGGAAGAGCTGCAGCGCCTCAAGGCTGTCGAGCGTCCGGCGGTGATCAATGCCATTTCCGAAGCGCGTGCGCAGGGCGACCTTTCTGAAAACGCCGAATACGACGCGGCCAAGGAAAAGCAGGCCTTTATCGAAGGCCGCATCATCGAAGTGGAGTCGAAGCTGTCCACGGCCCAGATCATCGATCCGACCCAGCTCGACACCGATGGCCGCATCGTCTTTGGCGCGACTGTTGACCTGGAAGACCTGGAGTCCGGCAAGCCGGTCAGCTACCAGATCGTGGGCGACGACGAGGCTGACCTCGATACCGGCAAGATCTCGGTCAGCTCGCCGATCGCGCGTGCGCTGATCGGCAAGTTCGAGGGCGACGTCGCCACCGTGCTGGCCCCTGGCGGCGAGCGCGAGTACGAAGTCATTACTGTCCGCTATATCTGAGGCCGCTTGTTCTCTTCCTCCTATAACAGCCTGCCGCCGCTGCCGCACCGGCTATTCCTGCTGCTGACGGTGGTGTGGGCGGGCAGCTTGTGGACGGTTGGCTACATGGTGGCGCCGACGCTGTTCTCGGTGCTGCCCAGCCGCGAGATGGCCGGCATGATCGCCGGTCACCTGTTCCATACCGAAGCCATCATCGGCGTCACCATCGGCGTGCTGCAACTGGTGCTGTGCAATGTGATGATCCGGCGCGGTGCAAACCGCTATCGGAGCCTGCGCTGGGTGGTGCTTGGCATGCTGTGCTGTGTGCTGGTCGGCTACTTCGGCATCCAGCCATTCATGGGCAGCCTGAAGGAAAAGGCGCAAGCGCTGGGGCTGGGGGTTTCGGAATCGCCTTACCAGGCGCAGTTCGGCATGCTGCACGGCGTGTCGAGCGCTTTCTACCTGCTGCAAAGCCTGCTCGCGCTGGTGCTGGTGTGGCGCGCTTCGGCGCCGCGTTCGGCCGGGGAGTGAGTGCTGCGGCCATCGGGCAGTGGCCGCCTCGATGCTGCGGGCGGTCAGCCCAGGGCTTTCTTCTTCTGGCTGGTCGGCCGCGAGCGCGCTCGCTTGACGTTGCCGCCCGCCGTGACGCGCTCGTTGCCGAGTACGGTCACTTCCTTGCGGGTCGGGCGCCGGTTCGGTGCGGCGCTGGGCTTCTTGACCGTCACCGTGCGCGGCGCGGCGTCGCCACGGCGGGCTGGGGCAAGCCGGCCCAGGCTATCCGGCTGGTTTTCCTTCAGTCGCGCCTCGCCCGGACGCCAGACTACCAGCAGCTTGCCGATATGCTGGATCGGCGCGGCGTGCAGCGCGTCGCAGATTTCTTCGTAGATGGCAATGCGCGCGTCGCGGTCATCGCCGAATACGCGGATCTTGATCAGGTCGTGCGCAGCCAGGCTGCGATCGATTTCGGCCAGTACAGGGCGGGTAAGGCCCTCGGCGCCGACCATGACGACCGGGTTCAGGGCATGGGCACGGGAGCGCAGTTCGGAGCGCTGGGCAGGAATCAGTTGTAGTGCAGGCATAGGTTGGCGCCGGTGGCGCTGGAGTTTGGTGCGCGGCGGGCCCGGCAGATGCCGGTTCGGCAGGCGGGCGGAGCGCGAATTGGCGCGTATTATCCGTCAATCCGGCACTGTCGGGCGGCAAAATCATCAAAACAGTAGAAAAACCTTGAGCATGCGGCGCACGCCGCGTGCCGGGGCAGGCAACAGGCTGGATCTGGCATGGCAAAGAACAAGTTCAACCATTCGTGGCTGCACGACCACATCAACGACCCGTACGTGAAAATGGCGCAACGGGAGGGCTATCGTGCCCGCGCTGCCTACAAGCTCAAGGAAATCGACGAGCAGGACAAGCTGATCCAGCCGGGCCAGGTCATCGTCGACCTGGGCGCCGCCCCGGGCAGCTGGAGCCAGTACGCGCGCAACAAGCTGGCCGCGTCCAACCGGGCAAAGGATGGCAAGATCGACGGCGCGGTGGTGGCGATCGATATCCTGCCGATGGAACCTGTCGCGGACGTCACTTTTATTCAGGGGGATTTCCGTGAGGAAGAGGTCTTCCGGCAACTCGAAAGCCTGGTGCTGGAAGCATCGGGCGGCGACAAGATCGACCTTGTTATCTCCGACATGGCCCCCAATTTGTCGGGTGTGGCCTCCGCCGATTCGGCCCGGATCGAGTACTTGTGCGACCTCGCTCTTGAGTTTGCGCAGGCCCACCTGAAGCCGGAAGGCGCATTGCTGGTAAAGTGTTTCCACGGGAGCGGCTACAGCCAGATCGTGGAGAAATTCAAACGGCAGTTCAAAGTGGTCGCGAAGCGCAAGCCCAAGGCGTCACGCGACAAATCTTCCGAAACCTTTATCCTTGGGCGCTACCTGAAGGCGGTGGATTAACTGATCCGATCGAGGCCAGGGAAAACAAGAGGGCGAAAGTGCCCCACCCGCATCTATCGGCGTCATAGTTTCGCTGTTTCCCCCCGAGGGCGGGCGCTGCATTACAATGCAGCTATCCGTTGGCAAGGCAATTGCAAAGGAGTTCGGCCTTGAATAACAACCTGTTTCAAAAGGCGGCAATCTGGCTCGTGATCGCGCTGGTGTTGTTTACCGTCTTCAAGCAGTTCGACAAGCCCCGTGCGCAGGACAGCGTCACCTATTCGCAGTTCATGGATGACGCCAAGAACGGCAAGGTGTCGCGTGTCGACGTGCAGGGCCGCAACCTGGTGGTCTCGCCCAAGGAAGGCGCCAAGTACACCATCATCTCGCCGGGCGACATCTGGATGGTCGGCGACCTGATGAAGTACGGCGTCCAGGTGACCGGCAAGGCGGATGACGAACCCAACGTGCTCGTCCAGGCCCTGTATTACCTCGGGCCGACCCTGCTGATCATCGTGTTCTGGTTCTACATGATGCGCCAGATGCAAGGTGGCGGGAAAGGCGGCGCATTCTCATTCGGCAAGTCGCGTGCGCGCCTGATCGATGAGAACCAGAACGCCGTCACGTTCCAGGACGTGGCCGGCTGCGACGAGTCCAAGGAAGAAGTGGTCGAGCTGGTCGACTTCCTGAAGGATCCGCAGAAATTCCAGAAGCTGGGCGGCCGCATTCCGCGCGGCGTGCTGCTGGTCGGCCCTCCGGGTACCGGCAAGACGCTGCTGGCGCGTGCCATCGCCGGCGAGGCCAAGGTGCCGTTCTTCAGCATCTCGGGTTCCGACTTCGTTGAAATGTTCGTCGGCGTGGGCGCGGCGCGTGTCCGCGACATGTTCGAGAACGCCAAGAAGCAGGCCCCCTGCATCGTGTTCATCGATGAAATCGACGCGGTCGGCCGCCATCGTGGCGCCGGCATGGGCGGCGGCAACGACGAGCGCGAGCAGACCCTGAACCAGATGCTGGTCGAGATGGACGGCTTCGAGGCCAATTCCGGCGTGATCGTGATCGCCGCGACCAACCGTGCCGACGTGCTGGACAAGGCCCTGCTGCGTCCGGGCCGTTTCGACCGCCAGGTCTACGTGGGCCTGCCGGATATCCGCGGCCGCGAGCAGATCCTGAAGGTCCATATGCGCAAGGTGCCGATCGGCAACGACGTCGACGCCTCGGTGATCGCGCGTGGTACCCCGGGCTTCTCGGGCGCCGACCTGGCCAACCTGGTCAACGAAGCCGCCCTGTTTGCCGCCCGCCGCAACAAGCGCGTGGTCGACATGCAGGACTTCGAGGATGCCAAGGACAAGATCTACATGGGTCCGGAGCGCAAGTCGACGGTCATGCGCGAGGAAGAGCGCCGTGCCACGGCTTACCACGAGTCGGGCCATGCGGTGGTTGCCAAGCTGCTGCCCAAGGCCGACCCGGTGCACAAGGTCACCATCATGCCGCGTGGCTGGGCGCTGGGCGTGACCTGGCAGCTGCCCGAGCATGACAAGTATTCGAAGTACAAGGACAGCATGCTGGAAGAGGTCGCCATCCTCTTCGGCGGCCGGGCGGCGGAAGAGGTCTTCCTCAATGCCATGAGCACCGGCGCCTCCAACGACTTCGAGCGCGCCACCAAGATTGCCCGCGACATGGTGACCCGCTTCGGCATGAGCGATTCGCTCGGCGCCATGGTCTACGTGGATACCGAGCAGGACGGCATGTTCGGCAAGCTGTCGTCGAAGACCGTGTCGGAAGCCACGCAGCAGAAGGTCGACGCCGAGATCCGCCGCATCATCGACGAGCAATACGCGCTGGCCAAGCGCCTGCTCGAAGATAACCGCGACAAGGTCGAGGCCATGACCAACGCGCTGATGGAGTGGGAAACCATCGACGCCGACCAGGTCAATGACATCATGGCCGGCAAGCCGCCGCGCCCGCCGCGCAGTGCGTCGGGTCCGAACGGCGGCGGCAGCACGCCTTCGGGCGGCTCGCCGGTGGCGCCGACCAACGCGCCTGCCACGGCCTGATTGCATCAGCTCGTCGGCCCGACGACGCCTGCATGCTGGCTGTGTAATGCATGACCCTGAAGCCGGTGCCTGGTGCACCGGCTTTTCCTTTTGCGCGGCCGGGCTCGCGCATCGCTTTATTGAGTATTCCGACCTTGCAGCAGACTCCACAGACCCGGTATTTCCAGTGCGGACGTTTCCGCTTTGCGCTCGACCAGCGCCCGCTCGTGATGGGCATCCTCAACGTGACACCCGACTCCTTCTCGGACGGCGGCCGGCACGCCAGCCGCGATGCCGCCGTGCGCCATGCCGAGCAGATGATCGCGGAGGGCGTGGATATCATCGATATCGGCGGCGAATCCAGCCGGCCGGGCTCGGCCGCGCTGCCGCTCGAGGATGAGCTGGCGCGCGTGATCCCGGTGGTCGAGGCGCTGCGCGGCTGCGGCAAGCCGCTGTCGATCGACACCTACAAGCCCGAGGTCATGCGCGCCGCGCTTGCGGCCGGCGCGGATCTTATCAACGATATCTGGGGCTTCCGCATGCCGGGCGCGGTGGAGGCAATGGCGGCGCCGGAAGCGGGACAGGCCGGGCTGTGTGTGATGCATATGCAGCGCGATCCGCAGACCATGCAAGAGGACCCGCACTACGACGATGTGGTCGGCGAAGTGGCGGACTTCCTGGCCGAACGCATTGCCGTGCTGCGCGCCGCCGGCATCGACGACGCGCGCCTATCGCTTGATCCGGGGTTTGGCTTTGGCAAGACGCCGGATCATAATCTGCGCCTGCTCGGCCAGTTGCCGCGGATGGCGCTGGAAGGGCTGCCGGTGCTGGCGGGGATCTCGCGCAAGTCCACACTGGGCGCGATCCTGGGCGGCCGCCCGCCACAGCAACGAATTGCCGCCAGCATTGCTGCCGCGGTGTGTGCGGTAGAGCGCGGTGCGTTTATCGTACGGGTGCATGATGTGGAGCAGACCGTGGACGCGGTCAAGACCTGGTGGGCCGTGCGCAATGAGTCCGTCACGGCTGCCTGAACCATCCCGTCAATCCAGGGCAGGCGCCACAGAGCGCAGGCAGTGCAACGCAAGACAGAACAGAAAGGGAACTGCGAATGACACGCAAGTATTTCGGGACTGATGGCATCCGGGGGCGCGTTGGCGAGGCGCCGATTACCCCTGACTTCGTGATGCGACTGGGCCATGCCGCCGGCAAGGTGCTGGCGCACGGCGCCAAGACCGGGCAGGGCCGCCCGACCGTGCTGATCGGCAAGGACACCCGCATTTCGGGCTATATGCTCGAAGCTGCGCTGGAAGCCGGCTTCACGTCGGCCGGCGTTCACGTGCTGCTGACGGGGCCGCTGCCGACGCCGGGCATTGCCTACCTGACGCGCGCACTGCGCCTGTCGGCCGGCGTGGTGATCTCGGCCAGCCACAACCCGTACTACGACAACGGCATCAAGTTCTTCTCCGCCGACGGCGACAAACTGCCAGACGCGGTGGAGGCCGAGATCGAGGCCGCCATCGACGAGCCGATGCTGTGCGCGCCTTCCGACGATCTGGGCCGCGCCCGCCGCATCAACGACGCCCCGGGCCGCTACATCGAGTTCTGCAAGAGCACCTTCCCGCATGAGCAGGACCTGCACGGCCTGAAGCTGGTGGTCGATTGCGCCCATGGCGCCGCCTATCACATCGCTCCGCACGTGTTCCATGAACTTGGCGCCGACGTGGTTTCGATCGGCAACCAGCCGGACGGCCGCAATATCAACGCAGGCTATGGCGCCACCGCGCCCGCCAGGCTGATCGAGGCGGTCAAGGCCAATGGCGCCGACCTGGGCCTGGCCTTCGACGGCGACGCCGACCGGCTGCAGGTGGTGGACGCCGATGGCCGTCTTTATAACGGCGACGAGCTGCTGTACCTGATCGTGCGCGACCGCCAGGCCAACGGACAGGTGGTGCCGGGCGCGGTGGGCACACTGATGACCAATATGGCGGTGGAACTGGCGCTGCAGCGCCAGGGCGTGGAATTCGTGCGCGCCAAGGTTGGCGATCGCTATGTGCTGGAAGAACTGAACAAGCGCAACTGGACGTTGGGTGGGGAGGGCTCCGGCCACCTGCTGTGCCTCGATCGCCACAGCACCGGCGACGGCATCGTCTCGGCGCTGCAAGTGCTGGCGGCACTGCGCCGTAGCGGCAAGACGCTGGCCCGGTTGCTGGAGGGCGTTTCGCTGTTCCCGCAGACCCTGATCAACGTGCGCGTGCGGAAGGGCTTCGACTGGCAGTCGCATGCTGGCCTGCAAGCCGCGCGCGCCGCGGTCGAGCCGGCACTTGAGGGTCGTGGCCGGGTGCTGATCCGTGCCTCCGGCACCGAGCCGGTGGTGCGGGTGATGGTGGAGGCTGAACAGGCCGAAATGGCCGAGCGCGCCGCGAAGACGCTGGCCGACGCGCTGGGCACCTGATCCGACGCGCTTGTGACGCCAACGCCGGGCTGGTCCCCGGCGTTTTTTTGTGCAATTTTGCAATTAACCGCCGTCACATTGCACCCGCATGACAGCTCGATGGCGGCTGGAAACCCAAGCTGGCGGCGGCTTTCAAGAAGATTTAAAGATGTCACGGAATTGTCATATAGGGAGCATACAGTTCGCCTTGTCAAAAATTTGTCATTCCCAACCAATGTTCTCTGGAGGACATATGAAGCTGGTCAAGACTGCCGTGGCAGGCATCGTTTCGATTGTCGTAGCGGGTACTGCGTTCGCGGCGGAAATTACCGGTGCAGGCGCTTCCTTTCCGGCGCCCGTGTATTCCAAGTGGGCCGACGCATATAACAAAGCAACGGGCAACAAGGTCAACTATCAATCCATCGGCTCATCGGGCGGCATCAAGCAGATTGGCGCCAAGACGGTCGATTTCGGCGCCTCGGACGCGCCGCTGAAGGACGAGGACCTGAGCAAGCAGGGCCTGGTCCAGTTTCCGACTGTGATTGGCGGCGTGGTGCCGGTGATCAACCTGCAAGGCGTGAAGCCGGGCGAGCTGACCATCACCGGCGAGGTACTGGCCAATATCTACCTGGGCAAGATCAAGAAGTGGGACGACCCTGCCATCAAGGCGCTGAACCCGCAAGCCAAGCTGCCGAGCCAGGACATCCTGCCGGTGCGCCGCGCTGACGGTTCGGGCACCACCTTCATTTTCACCAACTACCTGTCCAAGGTCAGCGCTGACTGGAAGGGCTCGGTGGGCGAGGGCACCACGGTCAACTGGCCGGGCGGCGGCACCGGGGGCAAGGGCAACGAGGGCGTGGCCGCCTTCGTGCAGCGCCTGAACGGCGCCATCGGCTACGTCGAGTACGCGTACGCCAAGCAGAACAAGATGACCCACCTGAACATGAAGAACTCGTCGGGTGCCGTGGTCAAGCCGGGCGACGATGCCTTCAAGGCCGCCGCCGCCGGCGCGGACTGGAGCAAGAGCTACTACCAGATCCTGACCAACCAGCCGGGCAAGGATGCATGGCCGATCGCAGGCGCCACCTTCATCCTGGTGCACAAGAACCAGGAAAAGCCGGCGCAGGGTGCGGAAGTGCTGAAGTTCTTCGACTGGGCCTACAAGAGCGGCGCCAACATGGCCGCCGACCTGGACTACGTACCGCTGCCGGAAAGCGTGGTCAACCAGATCCGCTCGACCTGGAAGACCAGCGTGAAGGACGCCTCGGGCAAGGCGCTGTACTGATCTGACGGCATCGCCGGCTCCGCGCAAGCGCGGGGCCGGTGTCCGGGCAGCCTGATTCCCGCCCGGACACCGCGCTCCCGCCCGGGCGGGAGTGGCGATCCACCCTGAATTCTCCGACATGGCGACTATCCCCTCCGATACCCGCGGCGTCCAGCCACCCAGCCGGCTCGGCGACGTTTTGTTCGGCGGCCTGACACGCGGCGCCGCCATCGTGACGCTGCTGCTGCTGGGCGGCATCATCGTCTCGCTGGCGATCAGCGCCTGGCCGTCGATCGAGGCCTTTGGCGCGCGCTTCCTGTGGTCCGCGGAGTGGGATCCTCCCGCCGATGTCTACGGCGCGCTGGTGCCCATCTACGGCACCATCGTGACCTCGCTGATCGCGCTGATCATCGCGGTGCCGGTGAGCTTCGGCATCGCCCTGTTCCTGACCGAGCTGTCGCCCGCCTGGCTGCGCCGCCCGCTCGGCACCGCCATCGAGCTGCTCGCCGCGGTGCCGTCGATCGTGTACGGCATGTGGGGCCTGCTCGTGTTCGCGCCGATCTTCGGCGAGTATTTCCAGAAGCCCCTTGCCGCCACGGTGGGCCAGCTGCCTGTGATCGGCAAGCTGTTCCAGGGCGCGCCGCTGGGCATCGGCCTGCTGTGCGCGGGCGTGATCCTGGCGATCATGATCATTCCGTACATCGCCTCGGTGATGCGCGACGTGTTCGAAGTCACCCCCGTCCTGCTCAAGGAGTCCGCCTACGGCGTGGGCTGCACCACTTGGGAAGTGATGTGGAACGTGGTGCTGCCCTACACCCGCGCCGGCGTCATCGGCGGCGTGATGCTGGGCCTCGGCCGCGCGCTGGGCGAGACCATGGCCGTCACCTTCGTGATTGGCAATACGAACCTGCTGGACAGCGCATCGCTGTTCTCGCCGGGCAACAGCATCACCTCGGCGCTCGCCAACGAGTTCGCCGAAGCCGGCGCCGGCCTGCATACGGCCGCGCTGATGGAGCTGGGCCTGATCCTGTTCTTCATTACGTTCGTGGTGCTGGCGCTGTCCAAGCTGTTGCTGCTGCGACTCGCCAAGAATGAGGGCGCCAAATGAGCCAAATGACCCAAGCGAGCCAGGCTGTGTCTTCCGTATCGATCCCCGCCGTCCGTCCCGATGCCGATGCCGTGCGCGCGCGCCTGCAGGGCCGCCGCCGCCGCGTCAACCTGTACGCGCTGACTGCTTCGCTGGTGGCGATGGGCTTTGGCCTGTTCTGGCTGGCGTGGATCCTGTGGACCACCATCACGCTGGGCGTCGGCGGCCTGTCGCTGGACCTGTTCACGCAGATGACGCCGGCACCCAACACCGCCGGCGGCGGCCTGGCCAACGCCATCTTCGGCAGCTTCGTGATGGTGGGCATGGCCACGCTGTTCGGCACGCCGCTGGGCATCCTGGCCGGTATCTACCTGGCCGAGTATGGCCAGCGCTCGCCGCTGGCCAGCTTGATCCGCTTCATCAACGACATCCTGTTGTCGGCCCCGTCGATCGTGATCGGCCTCTTTGTCTATGCGCTGGTGGTGACCCGCATGGGCCACTTCTCGGGCTGGGCCGGCATCTGCGCGCTGGCGCTGCTGCAGGTTCCGATCGTGGTGCGCACTACCGAGAACATGCTGAACCTGGTGCCCAACGCACTGCGCGAGGCCGCCTTCGCCCTGGGCACGCCCAAGTGGAAGATGGTGCTGTCGATCACGGTGAAGTCATCGTATGCCGGCATTGTGACGGGCGTATTGCTCGCGGTGGCGCGTATTGCCGGCGAAACCGCGCCGCTGCTGTTCACCGCGCTGTCCAACCAGTTCTGGACTTCCGACCTGAACAAGCCGATGGCCAACCTGCCGGTGACCATCTTCCGCTTCGCCATGAGCCCGTTCACCGAATGGCAGCAACTGGCCTGGGCGGGCGTGTTCCTGATTACGATCGGCGTGCTGGCCCTGAACATCCTGGCGCGCATCCTGTTCCAGAAAAAATAAGCGGCGGCACGACCATCCCACGTTTCGCCCTGAAGACTGCAAGCTGACTGCAAGCGAGAGAACGCAATGACCTCCACCGTCATCGACATTCCTGATTCGGTACGCGCCAAGATCGATGTGCGCAACCTGAACTTCTACTACGGCCAGTTCCATGCGCTGAAGAACATCAACATGTCGATCCCCGACCGCAAGGTCACGGCTTTCATCGGCCCCTCGGGCTGCGGCAAGTCGACGCTGCTGCGCACGTTCAACAAGATGTATGCGCTCTATCCCGAGCAGCGTGCCGAGGGCGAGATCAACATGGACGGCGACAACCTGCTGACTGCCAAGCAGGACATCGCCCTGCTGCGCGCCAAGGTCGGCATGGTGTTCCAGAAGCCTACGCCGTTCCCGATGTCGATCTACGACAACATCGCCTTCGGCGTGCGCCTGTTCGAGAAGCTGTCGCGCTCGGAGATGGATGACCGCGTGGAATGGGCACTGACCAAGGCCGCGCTGTGGAACGAAGCCAAGGACAAGCTGAACCAGTCGGGCTACGGCCTGTCCGGCGGCCAGCAGCAGCGCCTGTGCATCGCACGCGGCATCGCCATCCGCCCGGAAGTGCTGCTGCTCGACGAGCCGTGCTCGGCGCTGGACCCGATCTCCACCGGCCGCATTGAAGAGCTGATCGCCGAGCTGAAGGACGAGTACACCGTGGTGATCGTGACCCACAACATGCAGCAGGCCGCGCGCTGCTCGGACTACACCGCCTACATGTACCTGGGCGAGCTGATCGAGTTCGGCGAGACCGAGAAGATCTTCATCAAGCCGCACCGCAAGGAAACGGAAGACTACATTACCGGCCGCTTCGGTTGATTCGGCCGATTGTCACCGCAGGGCGTAGCATACCAACAGCGGACAGGAGAAACCCATGCCAGACAAGCACCTGTCGACCCAGTTCGACGCCGACCTCAACGCGATCAACACCAAGCTGCTGCAGATGGGCGGGCTGGTCGAGTCGCAGATCGAAGTCGCCATGCGCGCGCTGGCCGACTTCGACGCCGACCTGGCCGACCAGGTCATTGCACGCGAGCAGCAGCTCAACGCGCTGGAGGTCGAGATCGATGCCGATTGCGGCAACATCATCGCCCGGCGCCAGCCGACCGCGCGCGACCTGCGCCTGGTGATGGCCATTTCCAAGACCATCACCAACCTGGAACGCGCCGGCGACGAGGCAGAGAAGATCGCCAAGCGCACCAAGCACATCATGGAAGACGCGTCGGCGCACAGCATCAACTACGCCGAGGTGAAGCTTTCGGGCGAGATGGCGATCTCGCTGCTGCGCCAGGCGCTGGACGCCTTCGCCCGTCTGGATACCGTGGCGGCGGCGCGCATCGTCAAGGACGACAAGGCGATCGACGAGGAATTCCGCGGCTTCGTGCGCAAGCTCATCACGTACATGATGGAAGACCCGCGTACGATCTCGGTCGCGCTGGATTTCCTCTTTATTGCCAAGGCGGTGGAGCGCATCGGCGACCACGCCAAGAACATCGCGGAATTTATCATTTACATTGTCAAGGGAACGGACGTCCGCCATGTCTCGCGCGAGGACATGGAGCGGGAAGCCCTGAGCTGAGCCGCCTGATTGCGGAGAACGATACACATGCCGAGCAGTATTCTCGTTGTCGAAGACGAACCGGCGATCGCCGAGCTGATCGCCGTCAACCTGCAGCACGCGGGGCACTATCCGATTCGGGCCTATAACGCCGAGCAGGCACTGTCGCTGATGAGCGATGTGCTGCCCGACCTAGTGCTGCTGGACTGGATGCTGCCGGGCAAGTCGGGTGCGATCTTCGCCAAGGAGTTGCGGGCCAACGACCGCACCCGCCAGATCCCGATCATCATGCTGACCGCCCGCGGCGAGGAGCAGGACAAGGTGATGGGCCTGGAAGCCGGTGCCGACGACTACGTCACCAAGCCGTTTTCGCCCAAGGAGTTGCTGGCCCGCATCAAGGCCGTGCTGCGCCGGCGCGCACCGCAGCTGACCGACGACGTGGTGGCGATCAATGGCCTGCGGCTGGATCCGGCCACGCATCGCGTCACCGGCGAGGACGACAGCGGCCCGATCAAGTTGGACCTGGGCCCGACCGAGTTCCGTTTGCTGCACTTCCTGATGACCCATCCGGAGCGCGTGCACAGCCGTTCACAGCTGCTCGACCAGGTCTGGGGAGACCACGTCTTTGTCGAAGAGCGGACCGTCGACGTGCACATCAAGCGCCTGCGCGCAGCGCTTACCCCCGGTGGCTACAGCAACATGATCGAAACCGTGCGCGGCAGCGGCTACCGCCTCGCGCGCGTTCCCGGCGCCTGAGGGGCCCGGCTGGCGCGGGGCGGCGCCATTTCGCCCCGCGCAACTCCCCACGCTGCTGGAAGGGCGCGGCGAAATCGTGGCACACTCCGTCGCAACCCATGCGGCCACTGCCGGCCGCTAGCCTGAACCCTGCGCATGAATGTCATCTGGGCCCGTTCCGCGGCCATCCTGATCAGCCTGGTGGTGGTATCCGCCGGCGTCTACCTGGCCTTTGGCACGGTCGCCGCGCTGGCACTGGCATGTGCGGCGCTGTTCGGGCTGCTTTGCTTCTACCTGTACCAGATCAACCGCCTGTGGAAAGTGCTCGACGCGCCCGTCTACGGCGAGATCCCGAGCGCCGTGGGCCTGTGGGGCGAGGTGTATTACCGGCTGCACCGGCTGGTCAAGCGCTGGCGCTCGCAGGTGCTGCAGGTCGAGCAGCAGCACACCCGCTTTATCCAGGCCATCCAGGCCTCGCCCAATGGCGTGCTGATGCTGGACGATGCCGACCAGATCGAATGGTGCAACGACGTGGCCGAGCAGCACTTCGGCCTGAACGCGCGCCGCGACGTGCGCCAGCGCATCACGCACCTGATCCGCCGGCCCGAGTTTGTCCACTACCTGACGCGGCAGCGCTTCGACGATCCGCTGGTGATGCGCGACATGGGCGAACACAAGCACAGCGTGATCGCGGTGCAGATCCTGCCCTACGGCGACAACCGCAAGCTGGTGATCACGCAGGACATCACCAAGCTGGAAAACACCGAAGCGATGCGCCGCGACTTCGTTGCCAACGTCTCGCATGAACTGAAGACGCCGCTCACGGTGCTGACCGGCTTCCTGGAAACCGTGCGCGACCTGCCGGTGTCGGAAGACGATCGCCGCCGCTATGTCGACATGATGCTGGTGCAGTCGGTGCGCATGCAAAGCATCGTCGATGACCTGCTGGCGCTGGCCAGGCTGGAGAGCGATGCGCAGCCGCCGGGCAACGACATGGTGGCCGTGCAGGCGATGGTCGCGCACCTGATTGATGATGCCGAGGCGCTGTCGCAAGGCCGGCACAAGATTGTGGCCGAGATCGACCCCACGGTGGGATTCCGCGGTGCCGAGACCGAGCTGCTGTCGGCACTGGGCAACCTGGTGTCCAACGCAGTGCGATACACGCCGGAGGGCGGGCGCATCGCGTTGCGGCTGGGCTGGGAAGAGGGCCATGCCGTGTTCTCGGTGGCCGATACCGGGCTTGGCATTGCCGCCGAGCATATCCCGCGGCTGACCGAGCGCTTCTACCGCGTCGACCGCAGCCGTTCGCGCGATACCGGCGGCACCGGGCTGGGCCTGGCCATCGTCAAGCACGTGCTGTCGCGCCACCATGCCGACCTGCGCGTGACCAGCGAGGTAGGGCGCGGCAGTGTGTTCCGCATCATCTTCCCGCTGGAGCGCAGCGTACGCGGCCTGAGCGACGCGGCCGTCGCCGTGCCGGCATCGCCGCAGGCACCGGATTCGCCGCGCCGGGCCGCCTGAGCGGTTCGCCTTGGCGGTCCACCAAAGCAGCAAGCCCCGCCGCGGCGGGGCTTGCTGCTTTTCGGACAGGCAGTTACGTATTGCCGCCGAACATCGCCAGCATGTCGTTCTGGCTGACACGCGGATGCCTCGAGCGTGTCTGCTTGCGCACGTAGTTGCCGTCCGGCTGCATGATCCATGCGGAAGCATTGTCGCGCAGGTGTACCTGCAGGCTTTCCTTGATCACGCGCGCCTTCAGCGCCTTGTCCAGCACGGGGAACGCCACCTCGACGCGGCGGAACAGGTTGCGATCCATCCAGTCGGCGCTGGACAAGTACAGCACCTCTGCGCCGTCCGCGCGGAAATAATAGACGCGATGGTGTTCCAGGAACCGCCCGACGATCGACCGCACCGAGATGTTCTCGGACATGCCCGGCACGCCCGGCATCAGCGCGCAGACGCCGCGCACGATCAGGTCGATCTTCACCCCCGCGCGCGAGGCCTTGTACAGCTCGTCGATGATCGACGGTTCCAGCAGCGCATTCATCTTGGCGATGATCCGGGCCGGCTTGCCGGCGCGCGCGTGGCGGGCCTCGGCGCGGATATGCTCGACCAGGTTGGTATGCATGGTGAACGGCGACTGCCACAGGTGGTTCAGCCGGATCGTGCCGGCAGTGCCGGTCAGCAGCTGGAACACGTGGTGCACGTCCTCGCAGATCGCCTCATCGGCGGTCAGCAATCCGAAGTCGGTGTAGAGACGCGCGGTGCGCGGATGGTAGTTGCCCGTGCCCAGGTGGGCATAGCGGCGCAGCTTGACCTGCTTGGCCTTGGGGCCGGTTGGCTCGCGGCGCACGATCAGCAGCATCTTGGCGTGGCACTTGTGGCCGACCACGCCATAGATCACGTGTGCACCGGCCGATTCCAGCCGCTCGGCCCAGTTGATATTGGTCTCTTCGTCGAAGCGTGCGAGCAGTTCCACCACCACGGTGACTTCCTTGCCGTTGCGCGCGGCGGTCATCAGTGCTTCCATCACCAGCGACTCGTTGCCGGTGCGGTACACCGTCTGCTTGATCGCGACCACGTTGGGATCGGCGGCGGCCAGCTGCAGCAGGTCGAGCACCGAGCTGAAGCTCTCGTATGGGTGGTGCAGCAGCACGTCCTGCTGGCGCATCACGTCGAACATCGAGGCTCCCCCGGCAAACGCCTTCACCGGCGCCGGCACATAGGGCGGGTACTTGAGGGCGGGACGATCGACCATGTCGGGGATCTGCATCAGCCGCACCAGGTTCACCGGGCCGGAGACACGGTACAGGTCCTGCTCGCTCAGGCCCGATTCCAGCAGCAGCCGGCGCGCCAGCGGAGCCGGCGTGTCGGAGGAGACCTCCAGCCGCACCGTGTCGCCGAAATGACGCGTCGGCAGTTCGCCCTGCAGCGCTTCGCGCAGGTCGGTGATCTCGTCCTCGGAAACGAACAGGTCGGAATTGCGCGTGACGCGAAACTGGTAGCATCCGTGCACCGCGATCGCCGGGAACAGCTCGTGCACGAAGCCCTGCATGAACGATGACAGCATCACGAAGCCGAACGGGTAGCCCGACAGCTTTTCCGGCATCTTCACCACGCGCGGCAGCGCGCGCGGCGCCTGCACGATGGCGAGGTCCGCTTCGCGGCCGAAGGCATCCTTGCCGGACAGTTCGACCACGAAGTTCAGGCTCTTGTTGAGCACGCGCGGGAAAGGGTGGGCGGGGTCCAGCGCGATCGGCGTCAGCACCGGCGCCAGCTCGCGCTGGAAGAACTCGCGGGCCCATTCGCGCTGCGCGTCGGTCCAGGTCGTTGTCAGGTGGAAAAAGACACCTTCTTTTTCAAGAAGTGGAAAAATGGTGTCCTGCAGCATGTCATACTGCGAAGCAACAAGCCGCTGCGTGCGCTCGGTGACAAGCTGGTAAGTCTGCTGGAAGGACAGGCCGTCCGGCGTCAGCCCAGAAGCGTTGTCGCGCATCTGTTCCTTCAGGCCCGCCATGCGGATTTCAAAGAACTCGTCCAGATTGCTGGATACGATGCAGATAAACTTCAGCCTCTCCAGCAGCGGTACTTTAGGATCCGCGGCTTGCGCCAGCACGCGGGCATTGAATTCCAGGATGCCCAGCTCGCGATTGAGCAGCGTGCTGGACGGCGTCGTCGACATGGTCATGACCTTCTTTTGGTAATGTGGCGACTTTTTCATAAAATCGTGTCACTTTTATGACGGTTTCATTTTGTCATGAGGCGGACATGACGAGGACATAATTTTCCGGGGCGCGAGCGCCGGCCGCGGGACACCGGTTCCGCGCCGAGCCACGCAACACGAACGCGAACCAGCCCTCCTAGCACACGATGAACAACACTCCACGCTTGCTCGCCGCCGTCGACATGGGCTCGAACAGCTTCCGCCTGATGATCGGGCGGGTGGACGAGACCACCACGGCCAACGGCACCGCGAGCCAGATCTTCCAGGTCGACGCCCTGCGTGAGCCCGTACGGCTGGCGGCTGGCCTGACGCCAGACAAATACCTGGACCAGCCCGCGCGCCGGCGTGGCATCGATGCGCTGCGGCGCTTCGGCGACCGCCTGCGCGACTTCGCGCCGGACCAGGTGCGCGCGGTCGCCACCAATACGCTGCGCGTCGCCAAGAATGCATCCGAGTTCCTGATCGAGGCCGAGAATGCGCTCGGCTTCCCGATCGAAGTCATCGCCGGGCGCGAAGAAGCGCGGCTGATCTACCTGGGCGCCTCGCACGATGCGCCCGCCTGCCAGGGCAACCGGCTGGTGGTGGATATCGGCGGCGGCTCGACGGAATTCATCATCGGCAGCGGCTACCAGTCCAAGCTGATGGAGAGCCTGTACATCGGTTGCGTATCGCATAGCCGGACCTTCTTCCCCAGCGGCAACGTCGACGAATATGCGATGAAGCAGGCCGAACTGGCCGCGCGCCGCGAGATCCAGGTGCTGGTGCGCCAGTACCGCGCCGCCGGCTGGGAGCAGGCGGTCGGTTCGTCGGGCACGGCGCGCGCGCTGGCCGAGCTGATCGAGCTCAACGGCATGAACGACAACCCGGCCGACCACGGCATCACGCGCGAAGGGCTGGAGCGCCTGAAGCGCGCGCTGATCAAGGCCGAGAACACCAACCGCGTGAAGCTGACCGGGCTGAAGGCGGACCGCATCCCGGTGCTGCCGGGCGGGTTGTCGATCATGCTGGGCGTGTTCGCCGAACTCGACATCGACCGCATGGACGTCACCGACGGCGCGTTGCGCCTGGGCGTGCTCTACGACCTGCTGGGGCGCAGCCACCATGAGGACATGCGTACCGTCACGGTCGACCAGTTCATGCGCCGCTACGGCGTCGACCGTGCCCAGTCAGGGCGCGTGCGCGGCACCTCGCAGGCGCTGCTGGCACAGTTCCCGGATCCCGCCAACGAACGGCGCGAAGATAACCTGGCGCTGCTGGGCTGGGCCGCGAGTTTGCATGAAATCGGCATGTCGATCTCGCACAGCGGCTACCACAAGCATTCGGCGTATATCGCCACGCATGCGGACATGCCGGGCTTCTCCAAGACCGACCAGGCGCGCCTGGCCACGCTGCTGCTGGGGCATGCGGGCAAGCTTGGCAAGCTGTCGGGCAGCGGCAAGTTCGTCGACTGGCGCATGCTGTTCAGCCTGCGCCTGGCCTTTGTGCTGTGCCGGCGCCGTTCGGACGTCGGCTTGCCCGACATCCGCGTCAGCCAGCTGGCCGAGGCGCTCGACGAAGGTTTCGAGGTGCGCCTGCCCAAGACGTGGATCGAAGCCAACCCGCTGATCGAATACAGCCTCGCGCAAGAGGCCGACGAATGGCAGCGGATCGGCAAGCGCTACAAGGTCGTCTACGACTGACGAACGGCTGAGCCCTGGAGGAAGGGGGCCGCCGTTCAGGCGGCCCGGATCCTATGGCCTGGGTCATACGGCCTGGTTCAGGCCGAGGAAGTGGCGGGCGTAGCGCGGGTTCATGTCGTTCACGCGCAGCAGCGTCAGGAAGTCGGCCACGTTGAAATCCGGATCCCAGGCCGGCTGGCCGCAGATCTTCGCCCCCAGGCGCAGGTAGCCCTTGATCAGCGCGGGCGGCTCGACCTCGAGCTGCTGGTTCAGGTCCTCGACCGGCAGCGGCAGGCGCGGGAAGGCATGGTATTCGATCGGTGCCAGGTAGCGCTCGCTGAACAAGCGGTGCAGGCTGGCCGCATAGTGGCCGCCGTCGCTCATCGGCACGCTGGCGCAGCCCAGCATCGACTCGATGCCCCAGCGTTGCAGGTACTCGCCCAGTCCGCCCCACAGCGCCATGATGACGCTGCCCGAGCGATAGTCGCGGTGCACGCAGGAGCGGCCCAGCTCCAGCATCTTGGGGCGCAGGTGGGCAAGGCGCACCAGGTCGAATTCCGATTCCGCGTACAGGCAACCCAGGCGCTTGGCCTGGTGCGGCGGCAGCACGCGGTAAGTGCCGACCACGCGCAGCGTGGCCATGTCGCGCACGATCAGGTGGTCGCAGTAGCCATCGAACATGTCGATGTCCAGCTCTGGCACCGAAGATGTCAGGCGTGCGCCCATCTCTTCGGCGAACACCTTGTAGCGCAGGCGCTGCGCTTCGACTACTTCGTCCTGGTGGCGCGCCCACGCCACGCTGAGAGCAGGCGACTCACTTGCCTTATCCGATTGGCGATGAAGACGGCTCCGCGCCGTCTGGCCGCCAAGGCCATTGGGCAAAGAGTCGAAGAGCGGCTGGGTCGGCGTGGGGAGGTCTCGCATCAGTATGTCCTTTTGGTGACGAAACTGTTGCGATGCAATGTAGTGAGCCGCGGTGACAGTGCCGTGACCTGGCGATGACGCTTCCGTGACGTCGGGCGGGCTGCCGGTGCCGGTGGCGCTGTCGCGCGGCCAGGCGGCTTCGGGGGAGGGGTCTGCGGGCGCGCTGGCGCGTTGGCGGGGGCGATGGGGGTCCGACGGGCAATCCATGGGAAATCTCCGTGACACCTGCGATCGATGCCCATGCCTGGCATGGCTAGGGCGGCGCGGCCAGGAGGCGGCGCCGTAGCGACTCTAGGGAGCGGGGATTGCGGCTGCCATCAGCTATTTCAGATTTTGCAGCGCACGACGATGCCGGCAAAGCCGTAGGCTGCAGCCGGCTCGTGCGGGCCGGCTGCAATGGCGAAGTCGGAAATATCTGAACCGCGTCAGAGGAATTCGGGGTTGACGACCGCGCGCAGCACGGTTTGCGATTCGCTTTCGCGGGTCCGTCCGGTCAGCCACCAGATGCCTGCCTTGCGCACGCTCCAGTCCATCTCGTTGCCGGCCAGAAGCAGGCTGGCGACGCGTCCTATCCATGGCTGGTGCCCGACCACCACCACGTGCTCGGTGCGTTCGGGCCATTGGATCGCGGCAAGGACCGCGCTGACGTCGGCGCCGGGGCCCAGCGCTTCGACGATCTGCGCGTCGCCCGTCAGCGCCGCGGCGGTCTCGCGGGTGCGTACGGACGGGCTGCACAGCACGCGCGTATCCGCTGGCAGATGGGCACGCAGCCATTTGGCGGACGCCTCCGCCTGCTTGCGGCCGCGGCGCGTCAGGGGGCGCTGCAGGTCGGCGTGGCGGCTCAGGCTGAGGGCGTCGGGGAGGTCTTCGGCTTCGGCGTGGCGCCAGAGGATCAGGTTCATGTTGGGCGAGGCGATAGGGATGCTTCGAGTATGGTGAAGCTGCCCGGCCGGCGCAAGCGGGCTCAAGTGGATGGGCCGGCGCCGTTGATGGCCCGTGGATGACCGTAAACGAAACCGGGCTGCCCGTTGGGCAGCCCGCAAGTGTGTCCGGGCGCGGTGTCAGTTACATGACAGCGCGTCGACAGCGCCCCGGAATCGACTTGTGACGGCGGGAGCGGCGGGCTCCGCCGTGCGAAGACTCAGGACTTGTGGCGGAAGTTGATGCGGCCCTTGGTCAGGTCGTAAGGCGACATTTCCAGGGTCACGCGGTCGCCGGCCAGGATGCGGATACGGTGCTTCTGCATCTTGCCCGAAGCGTATGCCCAGATTTCCACGCCGTTTTCCAGCGTGACACGATAGCGGTTGTCAGGCAGGGCTTCCGACACCACGCCGCCAAATTCAATGAGTTCTTCCTTAGCCAATCTGCTTTCCTTTTCGGCAGCCCGCGAAGGCTGCATGGTTGCGTTATCAAAAATTCCGGTCCGGTTCGTCCGGCTCGAGGGCACGGCGCGAACCAGCGCACATTCGCCATGCGGCGAACCGCGCCATTGAAGTCGTTCGGGGCAGGCGCACGCGGATGGTCCCGCGCGGCGCCACGCGTGGCGCCAGATACTCGATCCATGCCGGTCGCGCCCCGGCCAGGCGGGCGCGGATTGCCTGGCGTGGACACTGCCGGTGACGGCCTGGGCGGCCGTTCGCTACGCGGAGCAGGGCGGGCAGGTGTACCCGGTGGTTCGCCAGTTCTGATGTCGCCGCGGATGGCCGCGCCGGCTGCTGCTGAGCGCTCGCGAGAGCGCGCTGGTGAGAACGCCCGGTTACAGGGATGCTCGGACACCCCGGGGCTACTTGCTCTTGCATTGTATCACGTACGCAGTTGCAGCATTGCCCCGTGAACACGAGCCAGCAGTGGGACGGTGGCGCCTTGTGCAACGCACGATCCATGCGGATCGCAGTGGTGCATGGGGCACCTGGCATATCCGGCATGCCTTGGTATTTGCCCCATATGAGCTAGAACTAACTCGTACGGCCGGCGGGGAGTCAGCGCGGCCGGAATCTCGCAAGGAGACTGCCATGGAACTCCATCTGGACTCGCACCGCTACGTCCGATGCACGCCGGACTGGCGGGCCGCCGTGGTGGCCGGGCTGATCGCCGGCGCGGTCTACATGGTGCTTGAGCTGTTGACGGCGCGCTTCCTGATGTACCAGGGCGCCTGGGGTACGGTGAAAATGGTGGCGGCCATTATCCTCGGCCGCGAGGCGCTTTCCGCCGATGCCTTCAACTGGACCGTGGTGCTTTCGGCCGGCACGGTTCATTTCGCGCTGTCCATCATACTTTCGGCAGTGCTGGCGATGATCCTGTCGTCATTCCGGCTCGATTCCAGCATGGGGCTGGCGTCGCTGGTTGGCATCGTGTTCGGCATCGTGGTCTACCTGGTCAATTTCTATGTGTTCAGCCGCTATTTCAACTGGTTCGACGAGGCGCGCGGGTGGGAAAGTCTGTTCGCCCACGCACTGTTCGGACTGGTCGCGGCGGATGTGTACGCCAATCTCGAGCGGCGCCGCAGTGACACCGCCGGCCCGCAGCCGGGCTGAAATGGTGAGCCTTGTGCTGGCGCGCCGGCTGTATCCAACCAGCTGGCGCCCTCGGCTAGCCCATCTGGTTGATATGACGTTTGGCACCCCCGCACTACGCTAGAGGCAAACGACCATAGCGGCCGCCGCCAACCGGCTTGCGGACGGCCACACCGGAGTGCCCATGCGGGTCGCAATCGTCAGTACCGAGACAACCGGGCTCACGCCAGCGGACGAGCCTGTCAGCATCGGCCTGCTGCTTGTCGAAGTGGCGCCGAGGGCGGGCAGTCTCGTGCGCGAAATCACTGACTATTACGGTTCGCAGGAGCCCACCAGGCCGATCAGCGAGGCCGCCACCGGCATGCACGGCCTGACCGCCGAAATGCTGCGCGGGCAGCGCTTCGATGTCGGTGCGATCCGCGCCATCGTCGAAGATGCCGACGTGCTGGTCGCCCACGGCGCCGAATTCAATGTCCGCATGCTGGAGAAAGTGCTGCCCGATATACAGCGCAAGCGCTGGCGCTGCTCGGTGCGCCAGGTGCGCTGGTCCCAGTACTTCCATGCGCCCAACCACAAGCTGGATACGCTGTGTGATCACCTGCGCATCTTCCGGCCGCGGCCGCAAATCGCGCTGGACGACTGCCTGGCGCTGTCCAAGCTCCTGTTCCAGCAGATGGGAGCGGTGGGCCAGGCCACGCCGATGGGCTTCCTGCTGGCGCAGCCGGACTATTTGCCGCGGATTGTCGTGCAAGGTGCGGCGGCTTCCCCGGCCAATGTGGCGCCGCCAACTCCCGTGCCGCCACAAGGGGACGGGAGGGCTGGCTGGCTGCCGCAGGTCGACAAACAACACGACGGTGCCAGCCGCGGGCTCGTGCTGGTGGCCGTGTTACTGCTGCTGACCGCGGCCGCGCTGATCTGGCCGGACATGATGCCGCGGTGGTGAGCGGGGCCGACGCTGTTGCGCAGGGGCGGGCAGAAAAGAAAAACGGCCTGGACATCGCTGTCCAGGCCGTGTTCCTTGAAGCCAAATCAAAAACTGGTCGGGGCGACATGATTCGAACATGCGACCCTCTGATCCCAAATCAGATGCGCTACCAGGCTGCGCTACGCCCCGAAGCCCGCGATTGTAGCGCGCACTGGCAGGGTCGGTCAATCTGGCGTACCCGGCACATGGTCGGACGCGGGCTGGTCCGCGGGCGCGCTCCTCTTGGCGGGGGCACTTTGGCTTGACTTGGGTTTGCGCGCTGCGATAATCCGCACACCGCTCTGGTCCGGCCGGCGTGATGTTGGGAATGCTGGCTTGCAGATTTCTTACGGACTGACCTGATCACCATAACAAGAACGGCGCTCCCTGTCCTGGCGAGCGCCTCGGCGCGTTGGCATTGCCGCTGGCATCGCCTCGGCGGCCTGCTTCAGGCTATGCGGCAATCGATGGCAACGGTCCGGAACAGGACCGGCATAAGAAAGGGAAAGGCGGGCCTGGCGGGGCGCCGCTTGTCGCCTTGGACGGGATGAAGATGTTTCAGTCGCATATTGTGGTGCTCATCGCGGGGCTGTTTGCCTTGCAGATGGCGGTGGTTTGCGTCGTATTGCGTCGGTCCGCGGGCATGGGTCGCAGTGGCCTGACGTCATGGGCGCTGGGCGATGTCGCCGCGGCGATCGCCGCGGTGCTGGCTGCGCTCGCCTTGATGGCGATCGGGGCGCGTCATTTTGCCGGTCGCTCCGGCAGGACCGGGTTGCTGCTGGGAACCTGCCTGGCTGCCGCGGTCGGCGTGGCATGGCAGATAGGGGCGCCCGGCATTCCCGATGCGCCGCTGCCATGGCTGCAGATGGCGCCGCTGTTGACGGCATGCCATATCGGCCTGCTGCTCGACGTGACCCGCAGCATCGGCCCATCGTTGCGCACCGCGCGCGGCATCGGGCGCCTGGCGGCCGCATCGCTGGTGCTGATCGCCATTGCCGTGGCCGCGACCAATGCATGGACCATGGCATTGCCCGTTGCCGCGCTGGTGCAGGACGGCGCCTGGCCGCGGCCATTGCCGTGGGACGGCGAGCTGGCCATGCTCAACGTCTTCGCGCTGGTTGGTCTCTCGGTCAGCATTGCGCTGATGGCGCACGACCGGCTGCGGCGCATGCTGGAGCGGCGCGCGTGCCATGACGACCTGACCGACGTGCTGCTGCGCGGGGCCTTCTGGGAATCGCTCGAACAAGCCTGCCTGCAGGCCGAGCGCCAGCGCAAGCCGTTGACCGTGGCCTTTGTGGATCTGGACCACTTCAAGGCGATCAACGATGTCTACGGGCACCTGGCCGGCGACAGCGTGCTGCGGCACTTCGCCGGGCTGCTGCGGCGTACCAGCGGCCCGCAGGACGTGATCGGGCGACTGGGCGGCGAAGAGTTTGCCATCGTCATGCCGGATACCGGAATGGAGAATGGCCGGCTGGCCTGCATGCGGCTGGCGACCGCCGTGCGCGCGAACCCCTGTCCTTCCGAGCCCGATGCGATCGCCTACACCGTCAGCATCGGCCTGGCCACGCGCAACCCCGGGGAGGGCGCCGACGCGCTGATGCGCCGCGCCGACCGCGCCTTGTATGACGCCAAGCTCAAAGGCCGCAACGGCGTGTCGATGCACCCGGTTGCCGACAACCATACGCCGGCGGCGGGCCGCTACGTCACCCGCGGGAGCGAGCGCCTGGCATCCTGAACGCCGCGGATCCGCACTGCGGGCCGGCGCTGCGGTAGAATGCACGCCTTCGCGTCCTTAGCTCAGTTGGATAGAGCACTCGCCTTCTAAGCGAGCGGTCAGAGGTTCGAGTCCTCTAGGACGCGCCACTGTCCACGGCACATCTGCCGAACCATTCCCAGTTCCCCCGGCCCATGCGCACCCCGAAAATCAGGGCAAGAGCAAGAACCGCTGCGTCAGCGCCGTCAGCCTGGGTTCGATCAGATCTTCGTCAAAACGCAAAGACCCCGGATCGGTCAGCAGGGTAAGCGTGCCTACGACCATCTGGATGGCGTGCGCACTTCTGCCTCGGAGTCGTCCAGGGCCTGGGGGAAGCGGTTATTTCTTTCCCCGGGTTGCCGGAATATGCGGTGCCCGGAACGGTGTCCCTGAAACGGGCACCGTAGTGTCGAAGGCGATTCGATGCCGATATCGCAGGCACTGCCAGGGCCGATGGCAGGGCTGGCTTCAAATACGCCGTATAACAACTTGCCGCACGCGGCGCACGCACGCTGGCCTATAGTTTGTCGGCCAGCCACCGCATCGGTCCGCCCGGGACCGGGCCCTCATAGGAGATAACGCGTGTCGACCACGGAAACCTATCTGATCGATTCCATCCGCCTTGCCATGGATAACGTACGGGAGCGCAACACCTGGCCTTTCGGCGCCGTGGTGGTCAAAGATGGCAAGGTGCTGGCGCGCGCGGTCAATGAGGTGGAAGCTACCTGCGACCCCAGCGCGCACGCTGAAATGCAGGCAGTGCGCGCCGCGAGCCGGGCACTGGGCAAGCCCGACCTGAGCGGCTGCACGGTCTACGCCAGCGGCTACCCCTGCCCGATGTGCCTGACTGCGATGTACCTTGCCGGCGTCGGGGCGGTCTACTACGCGTATTCCAACGACGACGGCGCGCCCTATGACCTGTCCGCGGAACGCGGCTATGTCGAGCTTGCGCGGCCGAGCGAACAGCGCGAGATGAAGCTGGTCTACCTGCCTGCGCGCGACGAAGGCCCCGACCTCTATGAGGCGTGGCGCGAACGGCAGGAATGCTAGGGCGAAGGGAGGCCGCACCGCTGCGGGCCTGAGCTCGGAGGGGAAGGTGCCGGTGCGTCCGGCACGTTTCGGCGTTTTGCCGCACAATACGGCCTTGCGCGCCGCACAGGAGCACGCTGGATCACCAGAGGCGGGGTCATCGACCCGCCCGGCAGCGGGCGGCATTTCGTAGAACCCTCTGCAATCCTGTACATGGCCGCCCCACATGCACACGCCGCCGCGGACGCTGTCCGCGCGCCTGACGCTCCCCTCCCCACGTCCGCTGAACCGCCGGCACGCTCCGGCCGTCTTGCGCTGCTGGCGCTTGGTGTCGGCAGCTTTGCCATCGGCACCGGCGAGTTCGTCATCATGGGCCTGCTGCCCGATGCCGCGCGCGATCTCGCCATCTCCATCCCCGAAGCCGGCCACCTGATCAGCGCCTATGCGCTGGGCGTGGTCATCGGCGCGCCGCTGCTGGCGGTGCTTGGCGCGCGCTGGCCGCGGCGCAACCTGCTGGTGGCGCTGATGGCGGTGTTCGCGGCTGGCAATCTCGCCAGCGCGATGGCGCCTGCCTACCTGTCGATGCTGGTGGCGCGCCTGCTGACCGGCTTTCCGCACGGCACCTACTTTGGCGTGGCGGCGCTGGTCGCTGCCGGTCTGGTACCGCGCGAGCGGCGCGCGCAGGCGGTAGGGCTGGTGATGCTGGGCCTGACCATCGCGACCCTGGTCGGCGTGCCGATAGCCGCCACGGTCGGCACCTGGCTCGGCTGGCGATCGGCCTTCGTGATCGTGGGCGCGCTCGGCGCGCTGACGGCGCTGCTGGTGTGGCGCTGCGTGCCGTTCGTGCCGGCTGACCGGCATGCCAGTCCGCTGCGCGAGCTGTCGGCGCTCAGGCGCAAGCAGGTGTGGCTGACGCTGGGCATCGGCGCGATCGGGTTTGGCGGCATGTTCTCCGTGTTCAGCTACATCAAGCCGACCATGCTCGAACTGGCGGATATGCCGGCCGCGGGCATCCCCGTGGTGCTGGCGCTGTTCGGCGTCGGCATGGTGGCGGGCAATCTCGCCGGCGCGCGACTGGCCGACAAGGCGCTGATGCCGACCATCGGCGGCGTGCTGGCATGGACCGCGCTGGTGCTGGGCGCCTTCACCTTCACCGCGCCGCATGCGTGGCTGGCCGCGGCCAATGTGCTGCTGGTCGGCACCGTGGTGGCACTGGGGCCGGCGCTGCAGATCCGGCTGATGGACGTGGCCGGCGATGCGCAGGCACTGGCGGCCGCGCTCAACCACTCGGCGTTCAACCTCGCCAATGCGCTCGGCGCGTGGCTGGGCGGCGTGACCATCGCCGCCGGCTATGGCTGGACCTCGACCGGCTGGGTCGGCCTGCTGCTGGCGCTGGGCGGCCTGGCGATTTATGCCTGGTCGGTGCTCGACATGGACCGCCGCGGCGCCACTGCTGCGGCTTGATCGCTGCTTTCGGCGCTAAGCCATCTGGCTGATGGTCTTGCGGAAGCGGTTCAGCGACAGGCCGAACAGCACCGCGCCGATGCCCAGCAGCGCCAGGAACGGCTTCCACACCACGTCGAGCCCTGCGCCGCGGAACAGGATGGCCTGGCCCAGCGCGACGAAATGTGTGGTGGGCGCGGCCAGCATGATGTCCTGTACCAGCTGCGGCATGCTTTCGCGCGGCGTGGTGCCGCCGGAAAGCATCTGCAGCGGCAGCAGGATCAGCACCATCAGCATGCCGAACTGCGGCATATTGCGCGCCAGCGTGGCCAGGAAAATGCCCATCGACGTCGTGGCGAACAGGTGCAGCAACACGCCGCACATGAACAGCGCGACCGAGCCCTCGATCGGCACGTGCAGCGCGCCACGTACCACCAGTACCAGCGACAGCATGGCGGCGAGCATCACCACCAGCCCCATCGACCACACCTTGGCCAGCATGATTTCGGTCGGCGTGACCGGCATTACCAGCAAATGCTCGATCGTGCCGTGCTCACGCTCGCGGATCAGCGCGGCGCCGGTCAGGATGATGGACAGCATGGTCACGTTGTTGATGATCTGCGTGAGCCCGCCGAACCACGATTGCGTCAGGTTGGGGTTGAAGCGCGCGCGCAGCGCCAGGTCGACCGGCAGCGACGGTGTGTCCCGGTAGCGCTGCACGAACTCGGTCACTTCATCTGTGAACATGCGCTGGATATAGCCGCTGCCGCTGAACGCCTGGGTCATGCGTGTGGCGTCGACGTTCAGCTGCACCTGCGGCGCGCGTCCGGCCAGCACGTCGCGCTGGAAGCCGGGCGGGATGTTGAGTGCAAAGGTAAAGTCGCCGGCGTCCATGCCCCGGTCCATCTGGTCGGGCGAGATCATCTTCGGGGCGGCGAACTGCGGCGGATAGAAGGCCGACACGATGCGCTCGGCCAGCGGCGATGAATCCTCGTTGACCACCGCGATCGGTGCCATGTGCAGCGTCTCGGGCGTGGCGGTGGCGCCGGTGTAGACCGACACCGTGAACACGTAGACGATCAGCACCAGCAGGGTGGGGTCGCGCAGCAGGCTCCACAGCTCCTTGATCCCGAGCCGGTAGATATGCGCGAGCTGGGTAACGAATCCGCGCTGGCGCATCTCAGGTCTCCTGCTTCTTCAGCAGCGTGGCGGTGGCGCCGAAAATCACCGGCACCGCCGCGAGCAGCGCCCAGAACGCGCCGGCAAGGTCATGCAGGCCCAGCGCCTTGTTGAACACGCCGCGGCTGATCGTCAGCATGTGGGTCGCCGGATAGATCTCGCCGGCCAGCCGCGCCGGGCCCTCCAGAGACGACACCGGCACCAGCAGCCCGCTGAACTGCACCGCCGGGATCAGCGTGCCGATCATGGCGAAGAACATCGCGGCGATCTGGCTGCGTGTGAAAGTGGACGCCAGCATGCCGATGCCGGTGGCGCAGAGGGCGTACAGCAATGCCGCCAGCGTCAGCGTGGCGAAGCTGCCCTTGACCGGCACGCCGAACACCGTCACCGCCAGCAGCGACATCAGCAGGAAATTGAACATCGCCAGCCCGACGTAGGGCAGCTGCTTGCCGAGCAGGAATTCCGTGCGCGTGACCGGCGTCACGTACAGGTTGGTGATCGAGCCCATTTCCTTTTCGCGCACCACCGCCAGCGCGGTCAGCATTGCCGGCAGCATCATCAGCAGCAGCGGGATCACGGCCGGCACCATCGCCGGCAGGCTGCGCACGTCGGGGTTGTAGCGGAAGCGCGTTTCCAGCGTGGCGGCACTGACGGCGTTCTGGCCGTAACGGTGGCGCATCTGGTCGAGCAGCCAGCCCTGGTGCATGCCCTGCACGTAGCCCCGCACGGTTTCCGCGCGCGAGGGCATCGAGCCGTCGATCCATATGCCGACCTGCGCGCCAGCGCCACGCTGCACGTCGCGCGCGAAGCCGGCGGGGATTTCCACCGCCAGCGCCAGCTCGCCGCTGCGCATGCGGCGGTCGAGGTCGCCATAGCCCGACAGCGGCGGTTGCTCGATGAAATAGCGAGAGCCCGACAGGTTCAGCGCATATTCCTGGCTGGTCACGGTCTGGTCGTGATCGAGCACGGCGAAGCGCAGGTCTTCCACGTCCATGCCGACGCCATAGCCCATCGCGAACAGCAGGATCACCGAACCCACCAGCGCCAGCGTGCCGCGCACCGGGTCGCGGCGCAGTTCCAGCGCCTCGCGCCACATGTAGGTCAGGGCGCGGCGCAGGCTGAAGCGGGGGCGGCGGGCCGGGGCTGGCTCGGGCGCGGCCGGCGGGTGGTCCGGTGCCTGGGCCGGTGCCTGGGCCGGTGCCTGGGCCGGCGCGGCCTCGTCCGCCGGGCCGTCGCCGCTGGCCTGCTCCAGGTAGCCGATGAAGGCCGCCTCCAACGAGGCCGCGCAGCTGTCGCGCACCAGTGCCGCCGGCGTATCGCTGACCAGCACCCGTCCCGCATGCATCAGCGAGATGCGGTCGCAGCGCTCGGCCTCATTCATGAAGTGGGTGGAGATAAAGATGGTCACGCGGTCGCGCCGCGACAGCTCGATCAGCAGCCGCCAGAAGCCGTCGCGCGCCACGGGGTCGACGCCGGAGGTCGGCTCGTCAAGGATCAGCAGCTCGGGCTTGTGCACCATCGCCACCGCCAGCGACAGCCGCTGGCGCATGCCCAGCGGCAGGTTGGCGGGCAGGGTGTCGAGCACATCTTCCAGGCCGAAGCGGGCCACCATCTCGTCCACGCGCCGCGGAATCTCGCCGGCCGGCACCGCGAACAGCCGCGCGTGCAGCTCCAGGTTCTGCCGTACGGTCAGTTCGTCGTACAGCGAGAATGCCTGCGACATATAGCCCACGCGCTTGCGCGTATCGATGTCGTCCGGGTCGATCTCGCGGCCGAACAGCCAGGCCTTGCCTTCGCTGGCCGGCAACAGGCCGGTCAGCATCTTCATGGTGGTGGATTTGCCGCAGCCGTTGGAACCGAGGAAGCCGAAGATCTCGCCGCGGCGGATGCGGAAGCTGACGTGATCGACCGCGACGAAGTCGCCGAAGCGCATGGTGAGGTCCTGCGCTTCGATGGCGACCGCGGCGTTCTCATCGGCGACCAGCGGCGTGATCGATACCGGGCGGTGTCCACGCCGCCGCGCTTCCGGCAGCAGGGCGATGAAGGCGGCCTCGAGCGAGTCGGTGCCGGTGCGCGCCAGCAGTCCGGCGGGCGTGCCGGTGGCCAGGATCTTGCCGGCATCCATGGCCACCAGCCAGTCGAAGCGCTGCGCCTCGTCCATGTACGCCGTGGCCACGATCACGCTCATGCCGGGACGGGTGCCGCGGATGCGCGCAATCAGGTCCCAGAACTGCGCCCGCGCAAGCGGGTCGACGCCGGTAGTCGGTTCATCGAGGATCAGCAGGTCGGGGTCATGGATCAGCGCGCAGCACAGGCCCAGCTTCTGCTTCATGCCGCCGGACAACTTGCCCGCGGGGCGCGCCAGGAACGGGTGCAGGCCGGTGCTGCGCGTCAGGTCGTCGATGCGGCGGCGGCGCTCGCCGGCGCCGTGGCCGAACAGGCGGGCGAAGAACTGCAGGTTTTCTTCCACCGACAGTGTCGGATAGAGGTTCTTGCCAAGCCCCTGCGGCATGTAGGCGATGCGCGGGCACACCGCGTCGCGGTGGCGCGGCGAACGCATGTCGCCACCGAACGCCTGCACCGCGCCCACCTGCACCGCGCGCGCGCCGGCCACCAGCGACAGCAGGCTGGACTTGCCCACGCCGTCGGGCCCGATCAGGCCGATCATGCGGCCCGCCGGCACTTCCAGGTCAATGCCATCCAGCGCCACGGTGTCGCCGTACCGAAGGCTGACGCCAGCCAGGTGCGCGACCGCGGCGGGGGCAGGGAGGCCGGTTGCAGGCATGGTCACTGCGGCACCCTGACGCTGAGGTTGTCAGGCCACGGCGTGTTGGGATCGAGCTTGACCCACGCCACGCCCGGCACGCCGGTCTTGACCTGCTTCAGGTGCTTCTGGAGCAGGTCGCGGTCGATCTGCGCCTTGATGCGGAACATCAGTTTTTCGCGTTCGCTGGCGGTCTCGACGGTCTTGGGCGTGAACTGCGCGGTGCTGGCGACGAACGACACCCTGGCCGGGATCACATAGCCGGGCGCGGCGTCGAGAATGATGCGCGCTTCCGCGCCCAGCGGCACCCGCCCCGCGACCGTGGCCGGCAGGAAGAAGGTCATGTAGACGTCGGACAGGTCAACCAGGTTGAGCACTTTGCCGCCGGCGCCCAGCACTTCGCCGGGCTGGGCGATGCGGTACTGCACGCGCGCGTCGCGCGGCGAGGTCAGCTGGCTGTCGGCGATATCGGCCTGGATGCGCGCGACGGTAGCTTCGGCGGCCGTGATTGCCGAGCGCGCGCCGATCAGTTGGGCCTTGGCCGCTTCCACGGCGGCCTGTGCCGCGGCGACCTGGGCCTTCGCCGCGGCCAGCGCGGCCTGCGCGCTGCGCACGCGCGCACGGTCGTCGTCCAGTTCCTGGATCGACGAGGCGCCTTCGCGCGACAGCGTGCTAGAACGCGCCAGGCGCCGCTGCGCCGCGTCGAGTTCGCTTTCGCGCTGTGCCACCAATGCCTGCGCCGCGAGCTTGTCGCTCTGGCGCACCGCGACCTGCGCTTCGGCGCTGGTCGCGGTATTGATGGCCTGCTGCTGTTGCGCCCGCGCTTCGTCGCGCTGCGCTTCCAGTGTCTGGATCTGCATGCGCGCCAGCGGCGCCCCCGCGGAGACGAAATCGCCTTCGTTGACGAGGATGCTGTCGACGCGGCCGGCCAGCTTGGTGGCCACGTCGATCTGCGTGGCTTCGATGCGGCCATTGCCGCTGGCAAAGCCGGGACCGGGGCCGTCGTCGCGCATCGCGCGCCAGCCGTAGACGCCGGAGGCGATGGCCGCTGCGACGGCGAGCAAGGGGAGGAGTTTCTTGGCCTGGACCTTCATGATGAGGGCCTCTCGGAAGAGGTTGGAACGGAAGCACCGGCTGCCGCCGGCCCGGCGAAGTCGGCTGCGCCGCCGCCGAGCGCGGTGTAGAGGGCGACACGGCTCGACAGCAGCGCGCGGCGCGTTTGCACCAGAAGTTGCTGCGCGGCGAGCAGGTCGCGCTGCGCATCGAGGACTTCGAGATAGGGCGTGGCGCCATTGTCGTAGCGCAGCTTGGCCAGCCGCGCGCGCTCGGCCTGCAGGTCCAGCGTGGCTTGCAGGTCAGTGACTTGCCGGGCCAGCTGGGCGCGCGCATTGAGCGCATCGGAGACATCGCGGAAGGCCGACTGGATCGCCTTCTCGTACTGCGCCACGGCCTGGTCGCGCCGTACTTCTGCGAGCTGCAGGTTGCTGCGGTTGCGGCCGCCGTCGAAGATCGGCAGTGAAAGCGTCGGGCCGAAGCTCCAGGCGCGGTTGGGGCCGGTGAAGAGGTTGTCCAGTTCGAGGCTGGCCGTGCCGATCGAGCCGGTCAGTGCGATGCGCGGAAAGAATGCCGCGCGGGCCGCGCCGATATTGGCGTTGGCCGCCGCGAGCTGGTACTCCGCGGCGACGATGTCGGGACGGTTGGCCAGCAGGTCGGAAGGCAGGCCGGGCCGCACGTCGCGCACAACGTGGTCGTCATCGAACCGGTGCCCCGCTGGCGGCAGATCCACTGGCGCGCCGACCAGCAATGCGAGCGCATTGGCCTGCGCGGTGCGTTCCTGCTCCAGCTGCGCGCCCAGCGTGCGCGCTTGCCGCCACAGTGCCTCGACCTGCGTCAGGTCGAACTTGGAGGTGGATCCCAGCTCGTAGCGCCGGCTGAAGATGCGCAGCGATTCGGCGCGCGTGGCGATGGTTTCATCGGTCAGCGCGATGCGCTCGTCGAGCTCGCGCAGCACCAGGTAGCTGTTGGCGACCTGGCCCACCAGGCTGGTCGCGGCGGCCTGGCGCGCGGCGTCGGTGGCCAGGTAGTTCTGCAGCGCGGCGTCCTTCAGGCTGCGCACGCGGCCCCAGAAATCGAGTTCCCATGCAGTCATGCCGAGCCCGACCTGGAAGTCGTTCGCCGTTATCGGCTTGCCGGCCAGGCTGAAGTCGCGCGGGGTGCGCGAGCGCGTGGCGGCGGCGTCGAGGCCGATCGTCGGAAACTGGTCGGCGCGGCGGATGCCGTAGAGCGCCTGCGCTTCCTCCACGCGCAGCACGGCGGCGCGCAGGTCGCGGCTGTTATCCAGCGCCTGCTCGATCAGCGCTTGCAGTGTGGGATCGGTGAAGTACTCGCGCCAGCCGGTGGCGGCGCTGGCAGTGGCCTGGGTGTCGATCCTGCCGGCCTGCGCAAAAGTGGCCGGCACGGGTGCGGCGGGCCGCTCCAGCGGAGGTGCCATCGAGACGCATCCGGCCAGCGCGACGGCGGCAAGAGCAAGGAGGGGAGAGGCCGGATGCCGGCGGCGCCAGGGCGCTGAGTGGAGAGGTGAACGCAGGGGAGTGCCCATTACTCCGTCCTGCGGCGTTCCGCAAGTCGTTGGCTGCGGACCGGCACCGGCCGGCGTGCGCCGCGGCGGCGACGGATCACAGCGACCAGCGTAAGGCTGCCGAGCGCGGCGGGCGCCAGCGCATACGCCGTCAGGTCACCCAGCAGCGGAACAAGTTCCATGGTGGTCATTGTCTTTTCCCTGCAATTGCGTACAGGGAACACTGTAATCGACCAGGACGCGCCGGGAGCTTAATCGAAATCAACTACCGACCGGCCAGTCGGTAGTTACCCGCTGGTTTGGCGCAAACCGGCGGTGTAGAGTCGAAAGCGATGTCTGCCATGGCGCTTCTCCTGCACCCGGCCGCGGCCGGACTGCTTGGAAGCGGTTGCCCCCGGCATGGCCAGGCCAAATCCATTGCATCAAGGTTGCCGCCATGCCGAACCCGCTCCCTCAAGATCCTGCCGCCGCTACGCGAGCGGCGCGTCAGCGCCTGCCCGCCGACGTGCGCAACCGCCAGATCCTCGACGCCGCGCTGGCGGTGTTTTCCGAGCGCGGCTTCGAGGCAGCACGGATGGACGACATCGCCGCCTGCGCAGGTCTCTCCAAAGGTGGCCTTTACGCCCACTTCCGCAGCAAGGACAAAATCTTCGAAGCGTTGTTGCGTCGCGCGCTCAGCCCGTCAGACCTCGACCTTGCCGCGCTGTGGGCCGCATCGCCCGACATGCGCCACTTTGCCCAGGCTTTCGTCAACCGCATCTACGACGACCTGATGCGGCCGGAGGCATTGGCGGTGCAACGCCTGCTGGTGGCGGAAGGTACGCGCATTCCGCACCTGACCGCGCAATGGCAGCACGATACGGTCGAGGCACTGGTGGCACAGCTTGGGCGCGTGCTGGCGCGTGGCGTGGCGGAGGGAAGCTGCCGCGCAGGTGTCGCCACGCGCCACCCGTGGCTGCTGCTGGCGCCGGTGGCCTACCAGGTGCTGTGGCAGCTGGTGTTCGGCAAGGCCGATGCCGCCACGCTGCGATTGCGGCGGCGAGAGCATGTTGCCCTGGTGCGCGAACTGCTGGCCTAAGGCCGGCTGACGCGCGCGAGAATGGAAAATCTGCCAAAAAAAAGGCGCCATCCCTGGCGCCCCTGTCGATTCCGGCGCTGCGGCCGGCAGTTCTGCCGTCAGGCGTCCGCGACGCTCGCGCCGACGATATTGAAACCGCCGTCGACGTAGGTGATCTCACCGGTCACGCCGCTCGCCAGGTCGGACAGCAGGAAGGCGGCCACGTTGCCGACTTCTTCGATGGTCACGTTGCGGCGCAGCGGGGCGGCCTGCTCGAAGTGGCCCAGCAGCTTGCCGAAATCCTTGATGCCCGAGGCGGCCAGCGTCTTGATCGGGCCGGCCGAGATGCCGTTGGCGCGGATGCCGCGCGGGCCGACCGACGACGCCAGGTAGCGCACGCTGGCTTCCAGCGCGGCCTTGGCCAGGCCCATGGTGTTGTAGTTGGGGACCACGCGCTCGGCGCCCAGGTAGGTCAGCGTCAGCAGCGAGGCCTTGTCCGACAGCAGCGGCAGCGCGGCCTTGGCCAGCGCCGGGAAGCTGTAGGCGGAAATGTCTTGGGCGATGCGGAAGCCTTCGCGCGACAGGCCCTCGAGGAAATCGCCGGCGATGGCTTCGCGCGGTGCGAAGCCGATCGAGTGCACCAGCCCGTCGAACTTCTCCCAGCGCTGGCCCAGCGCGGCGAAGGTCGCGGCGATCTGCTCGTCGCTGCCGACGTCGCACTCGAACACCATGTCCGTACCGAATTCCTTGGCAAACTCGCTGATCCGGTCCTTGAACCGTTCGCCGACATAGGTGAAGGCGAGTTCGGCGCCTTCGCGCTTGCACGCGGAGGCAATGCCATAGGCGATCGAGCGGTTCGAGAGCAAGCCCGTGATAAGGATCCGCTTACCTGCCAGAAATCCCATAAGTTCTCCAAGGTGGTGTATCAGGCACGCTTCCTGCGTCCGCCGTGCGGCCGTGCGCGTGCCCTGGATGTTCTGCGGCCGTTTTATTGCGCCGCGCAGAGGGAATGTCCGGATGGCTGGCGCCACCCCGGACGCATGTAAAATTGTCTCATACTTGGCCCGGCCGCAGAACGCCGGGACCCCAGAGGTCATAGTGGAGGAATCCAACGGGATGCCTATTCAAGCACGTTGGCCGCTTCAGGCGGCATGGCAGTGCTTCCGGCGGGATGCGGTACTGCGGTTCGGGCTGGCGGCCATGCTGGCGGCGGGGGTTACCCTGGTCCCTTCCCCGGCCATGGCGGCGCATGGGTTCGCGTTGCACGGGGACCTGAAGTATGCGGAGAGCTTTCCGCATTTCGACTATGTCAACCCCAACGCGCCGGCTGGCGGCACGCTCACGCTCGCCAATCCGGACCGGCGCACCAGCTTCGACAAGTTCAACCCGTTCACGCTGAAGGGCACCTCCGCGCCCGGGCTCAATGCGCTGATGTTCGAGTCGCTGCTGGTCAGCAGCGCCGACGAGACCGCCAGTGCCTACGGCCTGCTGGCCGAGGACGTCACGGTCGCGCCGGACGAGCTGTCGGTCACGTTCCGCATCCGCCCGCAGGCGCGCTTCGCCAACGGCGACCCGGTGCTCGCATCGGATGTCAAACATTCTTATGACATGCTGATGAGCAAGGCGTCGAGCCCCGGCTACCGCAGCATGTGCACCGACGTGAAGGCGGTGGTGGTGACCGGCGAGCGCACGCTGCGCTACGACTTCAAGCAGCGCAACCGCGAACTGCCGCTGATCGTCGGCGCGCTGCCGGTGTTCTCGAAGAAGTGGACCGCCAAGGTGCCGTTCGAGAAGCTGACCTTCGAGCCGCCCATCACCAGCGGCCCCTACCTGATCGAGCGCTACGACGCCGGCCGCGGCATCATCTTCAAGCGCGATCCCAACTACTGGGGCAAGGACCTGGCGGTGCGTCGCGGCACCTTCAATTTCGCGCGCGTGGTCTACCGCCTGTACAAGGACGAGACCGCCAAGCTGGAGGCCTACAAGGCCGGCGAGTTCGATGCCATCGTCGAGTACCGCGCCAAGAACTGGGCCAAGAGCTACCAGGGCACGCGCTTCCGCAACGGCGAGCTGATCAAGACCGAATTCCCGCACCGCAATGGCGCCGGCATGCAGGGCTTCGTGATGAACATGCGCAAGCCGGTATTCCAGGACGTGCGCGTGCGCCAGGCGCTGATCCTGGCGTTGGATTTTGAATGGCTGAACCGGCAACTGTTCTACGGCGCCTACAAGCGGCTGGACAGCTGGTTCTCCAACAGCGAGCTGGCCGCCAGCGCCACCTTCGACGGCCGGCCCGGCCCCGGCGAGATGGCGCTGCTGGAGCCGCTGCGCGCCGAACTGCCGCCCGAGGTTTTCGGCCCCGACGTGGTACAGCCCAGCACCGCTCCGCCCCGGTCGCTGCGAGACAACCTGCGCCTGGCCCGGCGCCTGCTGGCACAGGCCGGCTGGACCTACACCGACGGCGCGCTGCGCAATGCCAAGGGCGACCCGTTGGTATTCGAGTTCCTGGACGATGGCGGTGCCATGAGCCGGGTCATCACCACCTATGTGCGCAACCTGGAGAAGCTCGGCATCCAGGTGCACCAGCGCACCACCGACTTTGCGCTGTACCAGAAGCGGCTGGAAGACTTCGATTTCGACATGGTGTCGATCCGCTTCCCCGATTCGCAGAGCCCGGGCAACGAACTGCGCGACCGTTTTGCCAGCGAGGCCGCGACTACGCCCGGCTCGGACAACCTGTTCGGGCTGAAGTCGCCGGTCGTCGACAAGCTGGTCGACAACCTGCTGCATGCCCATACCCGCCAGGAGCTGATCACCGCCGGGCGCGCGCTCGACCGGGTGCTGATGCACGGCTACTACATCGTGCCCAACTGGTACAGTGCGTCACACCGTGTGTCGTACCGCAAGGAGCTGGCGTATCCGGAGCGGCTGCCCTATTTCTATACGGCCGAAGGCTGGATCCTGAGCCAGTGGTGGCGCAAGGACGTCCAGCCGCAAGCGCGCTGACGCGTTCAGTGCAGATTAGCTAAAGGAACAAGGACCGGCCGATGCTTGCCTACCTGCTCAAGCGCATCCTGCTGATGATCCCGACGCTGATCGGCGTCATCACACTGACCTTTGTCGTCATCCAGTTCGTCCCGGGCGGCCCGGTCGAGCAGATGATGATGGAGCTGAAAGGGCGGGGCGGCGCCGGCGAAGCCAGCGGCGGCGGCGCCGAATACCGCGGGCGCCGCGGCGTCGACCCGGAGAAGATCAAGGAGATCCAGGCCCTGTACGGCTTCGACAAGCCGCCGCTGGAGCGCTACTTCCTGATGCTCAAGCGCTTTGCCCAGTTCGACCTGGGCCAGAGCTATTTCCAGCACCGCAGCGTGTGGGAGCTGGTCAAGTCCAAGCTGCCGGTGTCGATCAGCCTGGGTTTGTGGACGTTCTTCCTGACCTACCTGATATCGGTGCCGCTCGGCATCTCCAAGGCGATCCGGGCGGGCAGCCGTTTCGACGTGGTCACCAGCATCGTCGTGCTGGTCGGCTATGCGATTCCCGGCTTCGTGCTCGGCGTGCTGCTGCTGGTGCTGTTCGGCGGCGGCACCTTCGTGCAGTGGTTTCCGCTGCGCGGGCTTACCTCGGACAACTGGGAACAGCTGTCGCTGATGGGCAAGGTGATGGACTACCTGTGGCACCTGGTCCTGCCGATCACCGCCTCGGTGGTGGGCAGCTTCGCCGTGGTGACCATGCTGACCAAGAACGCCTTCCTTGAGGAAATCCGCAAGCAGTACGTGCTGACCGCGCGCGCCAAGGGCCTGGGCGAGCGCCGCGTGCTGTGGAAGCATGTGTTCCGCAACGCGCTGATCCCGCTGGTGACCGGCTTCCCGGCCGCCTTTATCGGCGCTTTCTTCACCGGCTCGCTGCTGATCGAGACGCTGTTCTCGCTCGACGGGCTTGGCCTGCTGTCATATGAGGCCGTGCTGCGGCGCGATTACCCCGTGGTGCTCGGCACGCTCTACCTGTTCACGCTGATCGGGCTGGTCACGCGCCTGATTTCCGACGTCTGCTACGTGCTGGTCGATCCCCGCATCCATTTCGAGGGCCTGCACCGATGAAACCCTTCTCGCACGCGGTGCCCAACGGCCTGCCGCACTCGCCCTCGCCGCGCCAGCGCGCCTGGCAGCGCTTCCGGCGCAACCGCCGCGGCTACTGGAGCCTGGTGATCTTCGTCGCCATCTTCGTGCTGAGCCTGGGCGCGGAGATGCTGTCGAGCAATCGCCCGCTGGTGGTGCGCTACAAGGGCGACTACTACTTCCCGATCGTCAAGACCTATCCGGAGACGACCTTCGGCGGCGACTTCCCGACGCCGGCCGATTATCTCGATCCGTTTATCCGCGACCGCATCACCTCTGACGACAACTTTGCGGTCTTCCCGCTGAACCGGTATTCGTATGACTCGCTGAACTACTTCGCCAAGGAGCCCAACCCGGCGCCGCCCTCGGCGGAGAACTGGCTCGGCACCGACGACCGCGGCCGCGACATCCTGGCGCGGCTGCTGTACGGCTTCCGCGTGTCGGTGCTGTTCAGCCTGGCGCTGACCGTGATCGGCGTGGTGATCGGCACGCTGACCGGGGCGCTGATGGGCTTCTTCGGCGGCCGCTTCGACCTGTTCTCGCAGCGTGCCATCGAGATCTGGAGTTCGATGCCCGAGCTGTACCTGCTGATCATCTTCGCCTCGATCTTCGAGCCCAGCCTGGCGCTGCTGATCATCCTGCTGTCGCTGTTCGGCTGGATGGGGCTGTCCGACTACGTGCGCGCCGAGTTCTACCGCAACCGCTCGCTGGACTACGTCAAGGCGGCGCGGGCGCTGGGCTTGTCCAATGGGCAGATCATGTGGCGCCATATCCTGCCCAACAGCCTGACCCCGGTGATCACGTTCCTGCCGTTCCGCATGAGCGCGGCGATCCTGGCGCTGACCAGCCTGGACTTCCTTGGCCTGGGCGTGCCGCCGACCACGCCCAGCCTGGGCGAATTGCTGGCGCAAGGCAAGGGCAACCTCGATGCCTGGTGGATTTCGCTGTCGACCTTTACCGTGCTGGTGGTGACGCTGATGCTGCTGACCTTTATGGGCGATGCGCTGCGCGATGCCTTCGACACCCGCCTGGGCCTGGCCGCGCTGCGTGGGCGGGTCGAACCCAAGGTTCCCGCCGGCGCGCCGGCGGCGCCGGCGCCGGGAGTCACGTCATGAGCGCAGTGTCGCCGCTGCTGCAGGCCGCGACCGGCCTCGCGCCCGCCGTCGTTCCGGCCCCGGGCTCCACGCTGATGTGCGTCGACAAGCTGTCCGTCACCTTCGGCCATGGCGAACATGCCACCCGCGCGGTGCGCGAGGTCAGCTTCGACCTGCGCGCCGGCGAGCGCTACGCGCTGGTCGGCGAATCCGGCTCGGGCAAGACTGTGACCGCGTTGGCCATGCTGCGCCTGGTGGAAGATGCCTACTACGACGGCGCGATCCGCTTTGAAGGCAAGAACCTGCTTGAAGTTTCCGACCGCGAGATGCGGGCAATCCGCGGCGCCGAGATCGCAATGATCTTCCAGGAACCGATGACGGCGCTGAACCCGCTGTACACCATCGGCAACCAGATCGTCGAAACGCTGGCGCTGCACGAAGGCCTGGACCGCCGCGCCGCGCGCGAGCGTGCCATCGCGCTGCTGGAGCGCACAGGCATCAGCGACGCCGCCCACCGTTTCGACAGCTTCCCGCACCAGCTGTCCGGGGGCCAGCGCCAGCGCGCCATGATCGCCATGGCGCTGGCGTGCCGGCCCAAGCTGTTGCTGGCCGACGAGCCCACCACGGCGCTGGACGTGACCATCCGCGCCCAGATCATGGACCTGCTGCGCGACCTGCAGGCCGAATTCGGCATGGCGGTGATGCTGATCACCCACGACCTGAACCTGGTGCGCTCTTTTGCCCAGCGCGTGGGCGTGATGGAGAAGGGTGTGCTGGTCGAGACCGGCGAGACCGCCCAGGTATTCGCCGCGCCCCAGCACCCGTATACGCGCAAGCTGATCGACAGCCGCCCGAAGCGCGAGGTGCTGCCGCTGGTGCCGCTGGCACCGGTGCTGCTGGAGGCGCGCAACCTGAGCGTCAACTACGCGCGCAAGCGCCGCGGCCTGGCCGGCTGGTTCGGCAAGGACCAGTTCGCGGCGGTCAAGGATGTCGATTTCCAGCTGCGCGAGGGCGAGACCATCGGCATCGTCGGCGAATCCGGCTCGGGCAAGACCACGCTGGCGCATACCGTGCTGGCGCTGCAACGCAAGGGCGCCGGCACTATCCATTTCCTTGGGCGCAGCTTTGACGACGCCACGCGCAAGGATCGCTGCCAGCTGCGCTCGCGCATGCAGGTGGTGTTCCAGGACCCGTTCGGTTCGCTGTCGCCGCGCATGACCATCGAGCAGATCGTCGGCGAGGGGTTGGCGCTGCACCAGCCTGGCTTGTCGCGCGAGGCCACGCGCGAGCGCGTGATCGACGCCCTGCGTGAAGTCGGGCTCGACCGCACCGCGCTGGGGCGCTATCCGCACGAGTTCTCCGGCGGGCAGCGCCAGCGCATCGCGATTGCGCGGGTACTGATCCTCAAGCCCCAGGTGCTGGTGCTGGACGAGCCGACCTCGGCACTGGACGTCTCGATCCAGCAGCAGGTGCTGGCGCTGCTGTCCCAGCTGCAGCACAAGTACAACCTCAGTTACCTCTTTATCAGCCACGATCTGGCGGTGATCCGCGCCATGGCCCACCGGGTGATCGTGATGAAGGCAGGGGAGGTGGTCGAAACCGGGGAAACCGAGGCGGTGCTCGGTGCGCCGCAGCATCCATATACCCGCAAGCTGATGGCCGCGGCGCAGGTTGGCGCGGCCTGACCGGCGCGCCTGGCAGCATCGCTTTTCACGCCGCCGGACTGGCGGCGTTTTGATATGCGCAATCCGATAAACAGGATGCAAAATTCGGCCTATATCGTTGATTCACAAGTCAAATCCGGCGAATTTGTAACGAACTTTGACATGTGAATGACAACCCTTTACCATCCCGCGAGTACTACTTTTGGGGGTGGTGTCTCCGGCGCATTGAATCGTGCACTGCACGTTGACGGTGCCATTGCCGGGCGGAGCGTGACGCAAAAGCGTCCTTTCTGCCTGGCGCGGATGTTGCGTTATGTCCTCCCCGTAGTGCCGGCGTGGTGCACACGCCGTACGCAGATACCCAGCAGCCCCGGACCTTGTGCCGGGGCTTGCTTTGGAAACGATCAACGGGAGAACCAATGCAGCGATCGGTACTTCATTCCCTGGCGCGCGCCGCCGTCGGAATTGCCATTGCCTGCGGTGCGACTGTGTCGAATGGAGTGCTGGCGGACACGGTGTTCAAGGACACCGACGCCCGTATCGATGCCACGGCCCCGGCCGCGGACTCGCATGCGGAAGGCAAGCGTGGCTTGCTGTCGTCGGTGGTGAATTCCACCAGCAACGTTGCCAGCAAGGCTGGCGACCTGGTCATGAACGCGCTGGGCCTGATCGGCGTGCGTTACCGCTTCGGCGGCAACAGCCCCGAATCCGGCCTGGACTGCAGCGGCTTCGTTCGCTACGTGTTCCATGACACCTTCGGCTTCATGCTGCCGCGCCGCTCTGTCGAAATCAGCCGTGTCGGCACCAACGTGGCGACAAGCGACCTGCGTCCGGGCGACCTGGTGTTCTTCAACACCATGCGCCAGACCTTCTCGCACGTTGGCATCTATATCGGCGACAACAAGTTCGTGCATGCCCCGTCCACGGGCAGCAAGATCCGTGTCGACGACATGCGCGCCGCGTACTGGGTCACGCGCTACAACGGCGCGCGCCGTATCGAGGACGATGGCAATAGCCGCAGCGAAACCCTCGGCGACATGGTCGAGACGCTCAAGCGCTACGACCCCAAGGCCGTACGCGCCACCATGTACGGCGGCTGAGCTTCACGGCGACGCTACCCATGAGAAAGGACTGCCGCGGCAGTCCTTTCTGTTTTGTGCGCCCAGCATGGGCGCACTCTTGTGGGTGCAAGTCCCACCGTAAGTTGATCACAGCGAACGAAGCGAAGCGCAACTGCGAAAGGGCGACCGATCGTGGGGAGGAAGCGTGAAGCGAAGCTGCGAGCCGAGGGACACGAACCGGATAGAAGGCGGTGCCGACCAGGACGAGCGGGCAAAAAGCCGCGAAGTTCTCGTGATCAAGGGGAGGCGGCGTAAATCCGGCGGCTGCGCAGCGAAGGAGTGCGTTCTTACCTGGGGAGATCTCGCCTCATGCCTGAAAGGGCAACGGCGTCGAGCCGGAGCGAGAAGTCATGTATGGACGCCCCCGGTTTGCCAAGCTTCGCGCGTCGTCGACGGTGAGAAGGGGATTGCAGCCATGTATCCGGACTTAGTCGGGCACATGCTCGCTGGTCCCTGATGGAATCCGCTGGCCGGCTCCTCTATCAGCAGAGCGCACTCGAGGTGCCCTGACTTCCTGCGGGTTGTGCCGGCCACGGTCTGACCTATCCTGCCATCAATCTGCGTATCTGCCTGAGCAATCTTTGGGGGGAGTTCTCCAGGGTCGGATTGGTTGAATGCGTTATTTGTCTGCCGTCGCTACGCGGCTGTGCCGGCCGTGGCTGGCGAGAAGCCTGATTCGTACTCCCGGTCGCATGCAAGCAGTGCCCAGACGATTCGTGCGTTCTTGTTCGCCAGAGCGACGGCAGCGATGTTGAGGTTCCGTCTTCCCAGGAGCTTGTGCAGCCATGGATTACTGCGCTGATCCGGCTTGCTCTGAAACGCCCTGACGGCGGATCGTGCCCCGTGGATGAGCAAGGTTCTCAGATAGGTGTCGCCACGCTTGCTGATGCCGAGTAAGGTCGTCTTGCCGCCGCTGGACGACTGGGCGGGTACGAGGCCCATCCAGGCCGCGAGTTGCCGGCCGTTCTTAAAGTTCTTAGCGTCCCCGACCGTAGCCACGAGCGCGCTCGCGGTAATCGGGCCGATGCCAGGAATCTTCTCGAGCTTGCGACTTGCTTCGCTGTTGCGATGCGATGCCTTGATCTGGGCCTCGAGCTCGGCGACTTGGATATCAAGTTCTTTGAGGTGATCGAGCAGGCGCTCGATCACCAGCCGAAAACTGCCAGGCAGCTCATTGCTGGCGTCTTCGATAAGTTCGCGCACACGGCCGAAAACGTGGGTCAGGCCCTGCGGCACGACGAGACCGAACTCGGCCAAGAGTCCGCGGATTTGGTTGGCCTGGGCGGTGCGTGCACCGACGAAGCCCTGGCGCACCCGATGCATCGCCAGCACGGCCTGCTGCTCGACGTTCTTAAGAGGCACGAAGCGCATGTTGGGCCGCGCGACCGCTTCGCAGATCGCCTCGGCATCGGCCGCGTCGTTCTTGTTGGTCTTGACGTAGGGCTTGACGAACTGTGGCGCCATCAGCCTGACAGTGTGACCAAGTGCCTGCAGCTTGCGCGCCCAGTGGTGGGCGCCGCCACAGGCTTCCATCCCAATCAGGCACGCAGGCAAATTGGCGAAGAAGGTAAGCACTTGGTCTCGCTTGAGCTGCTTCTTCAATACGGTCTTGCCATGTCCGTTGATGCCATGAACCTGGTCGGGTAGCAGTAGCGCATTGCTGCGCCACCGCCCCCTAAGAACCGGACGTGCGAGTCACCCCGCATCCGG